>PCCI01000032.1 GCA_002731655.1 Methanobacteriota archaeon
CTTGCCGGGTCGGATCCGAACAAGTTGGCAGAGCTCGTTGCACTGTGGTGGTCCGAAGCCGAACGCCACGGGGTCCTCCCACTCGACGATCGTGCCATGGGCACCCTCTTTGGCGTCCGATTCCGGGACCACTCGCCGCACCCGCCCGACAGGCGCTACGTGTATCGGCCACCAATGTCGCCGATCCCGGGCCAGGCGGGTGCAGCAATGGGCGGACGGAGCTTCGACCTGACCGCCCAGGTCACGAGGGCCGGCGGAGAGGACGGTGTCTTGTGGGCAACCGGCAACGGGAACTCCGGAATCTCGGTCTTCGTCCAAGACGAACGCCTGCTCGTCGACTACAACGCGTTCGACAAACACACCCTGTTGGAATCTGACGTCGACCTACCCGTCGGCGATTCGGTTCTGACGGCACGATTCCGGCGAACTGGTGGCCAATCCGGAACCGTGGCACTTGCCGTCGACGGTAATGATGCAGGCCGAGCCGACCTGCCGTTCTACATGCGGATGATCTCCTCCGTCGGGGCGAGCATCGGCTACGACCACGGCTCAGCAGTGTCCGATCGCTACCGGGCACCCTTCCCGTTCTCCGGGACACTCCACGAGGTCGAGATCCAACTGCTGTCACGGGCATCGGTGGAAGCCGAAGACGCCCACGCCAGGGCAGAGATGGCCCGTCAATGACCGATCCTCTGATGAGGGGAGCCAACCGCATGCTTGCCATCACACTCCTCGGGACCGGCAGCCCCATGCCCGATCCGCACCGGGCCGGACCAGCCACGCTCGTTACGGGTGGCACCGAACAGTTCCTTGTCGATGCCGGCCGAGGCGTGCTCATGCGCCTGGGGGGCGCAGCCAGCAGCGCAGGTCAACTCAGTGCTGTGCTACTGACCCATCTGCACAGCGACCACATCACCGACCTGAACGACGTGATCACCTCCAGATGGGTCCTGGCCTTCGAACCATCGCCTCTCACCATCGTCGGTCCAATCGGGACCCGGACGGTTGTCGACCACATCCTCGCCTCGCTGGGACCTGACATTGGCTACCGCATCGCCCACCACGACGACCTCGACTACCCACCCCCTGTCGAGGTCATCGAGGTGACCGAAGGCAAGATCGACCTCGGCGGACAGGTAGGTGTCTCCTGCGCGCCCACAGACCACAAGCCGGTCAAGCCCAGCATCGGATTCCGCTTCGACCATGGCGGTGCTTCGGTTGTCGTCGCGGGTGACACCGTGCCGTGCGAAGGCCTCGACAGGCTGTGCGCCGGTGCGCAGGCCCTGGTGCACACGGTCATCCGCAAGGACGTCATCGAAAACGTCCCGGTGAAGAGGTTGCAGGACACGCTCGACTACCACTCCTCTCCCGAGGAGGCTGCTAGAACAGCGGCGCGGGCCGGCATGGAGACCCTGGTGCTCACGCACTACGTACCGGCATTCCCATCCGGCGGTGGCGAGGACTGGCGCGAACTCGCCGCCGCCCACTTCGCCGGCACCATCGAGTTGGGCGACGACCTGCACAGGGTCGAAGTCCACCCGAGCTGAACCGAATGGCTTTCGTAGTTCTCTTCTGTCGGGGGCCTTCAGGGCCGTTTGGGCTGTACGAGGGTTAGACGCGTCTGGTGGCCCGTTGGTTCCCGGAACTTGCAGGTACCCGCGCCTACAGGGGTCGGATCAGTGTGTAGAACCCCCGCAGGCGTGTGGGACGCCTGACCGGCCGTGGCGGGGCCGGGCCAGAAGAGATCTCCTTGCCTTTCAGATACCTGCCAAGTACCGTCCGCCGTTGGCACTGTCGGAGATGCCGGGGCCGTCGATCTCGAGGGGATTGGGAGCATGACCGATCGGAGTAGCGCGGCTTTCGTTGTCTTCGATCATGTCCAGAAGAGTTACGACGGCGAAACGATCGTCGTCACCGACCTGAACCTCGACATCGAAAAGGGCGAGTTCGTGACGATGCTCGGTCCCTCAGGCTCAGGAAAGACAACGTGCCTGATGATGCTCGCAGGCTTCGAGTCGGCGACCAAGGGCGAGATCTACATCGACGGGAACTCCATCAACAACATCCCTCCGCACAAGCGCGGGATCGGCATGGTGTTCCAGAACTACGCCCTCTTCCCCCACATGAGCGTTGCCGAGAACCTGGCGTTCCCCCTCGAAGTACGGGGAATAAACAAGGCTGAACGAGAAGACAAGGTCGACCGGGCGCTCGAGATGGTCCGAATGGCGGGCTTCGGGGGCCGTCGACCGGCACAGTTGTCGGGCGGTCAGCAGCAGCGTGTCGCCGTGGCCCGCTCCCTCGTCTTCGACGCAGAACTCGTCCTGATGGACGAACCGCTGGGAGCCCTCGACAAGAACCTGCGTGAGGAGATGCAGTACGAGATCAAGCACCTCCACGAGTCGCTCGAAATGACCGTCGTGTACGTCACCCATGACCAGGGTGAGGCCCTCACCATGTCGGATCGGATCGCCGTATTCGACGACGGCCGCATCCAGCAACTCGACTCACCGACGAAACTGTACGAAGAGCCGGCAACGGCGTTTGTCGCCCAGTTCATCGGCGAGAACAACCGACTGCTGGGCACGATCGAGAGCCGCAACGGCGACAGCGCCGTTGTCGCCGTCGAGGGAACCCGGATCGAAGCCGTCGCCGTCAACTGCGGGGAAACGGGCGACCGTACCCAGTTGTCGATTCGACCCGAACGCATCGCTATCGGAGACAGTCGGGACAACGTCGTACCCGCCGTGGTCCGCGAGTTGATCTACCACGGCGACCACATCCGTTGCCGCCTCAGCGTTCTCGGCTCCGATGAGTTCGTGGTCAAGGTGCCCAACAACGTCGGAGCCCGGGTCCCCGACGTCGACGAGGCCACCGAGGTCAGTTGGGACACCTCCGACTGCCGTGCCCTCGACTCCGAGACGGTCGATCAGGAGCAGGACTCGCAGTGAGCACGGTTCGTTTCCACCTTCAACCTGCAATACACAAGGAGAAAAGAATCGACAGGGGGTGAGGGAGGGACATCTTCCCCCACCCCTACTCGATCCGCGAGACCAGTCCCTGATGGCAACCGGACACAAGAGCTCATCCGCCGACATCGATCTACGGGCCCTGCGGCGAAGCATGCGGCGCTCACAGCGTCGCGACAATGCGCGTTCGTTGCTACTCATCGCACCGCTGCTGGTGTTTGTCCTCGTGACGTTCGCCATTCCGATCTTCCAGATGCTCACCCGCTCGGTCGACAACTCGGTTGTCCCCGAGACCCTGCCGCTCACTGTCGAGGTGATCGGCTCCTGGGAACCAGCAGATTCCGCCGACCTCCCCCCGGAAGAGGTCTACCGGGCGTTCGTGGCCGACATACAGGTAGCGGCCGATGCTCGCCGGCACACCGTGCTCGGCTCTCGACTCAACTACGAGATGCCGGGAATCGCCTCGAAGTTCCGACAACTCGGAAGGGCAGTAGACGACTGGGACCTCGAGGCCGACGGGCCATTCAAGGACCTGCTCATCTCGGAGAATGAGGCCTGGGCAGACCCAGTCGTCTGGCGCACGATCCGCAACTATTCGGGCAACTACACCACCGGCTACTTCGCGAACGCTGTCGACTACCAACTCACCGAGGACGGGTTCGAGAAGCGTCCAGAGGCCGAAAGCATCTATGTGATGCTGTTCATGCGGACGATCAAGATGTCGCTGATCATCACGTTCACATGCTTCGCCCTCGGCTACCCCGTTGCCTGGCTGCTGGCGAACAGCAGCGATCGCTACGCAAACCTCATGCTCATCCTCGTCCTGTTGCCGTTCTGGACATCGCTTCTGGTTCGGACATCGGCGTGGAAGGTGCTGCTGCAGAACAAGGGCATCATCAACGAGTCCCTGCTGTCGATCGGAGTTATCAACGAGCCCCTCCCCCTCATGTACAACCAGTTCGCCACCATCGTGGCCATGACCCACATCCTCCTGCCCTTCATGATCCTCCCGCTCTACTCGGTCATGAAGACGATCCCCCCGGTGCACGTCCGAGCAGCCAAGTCGCTCGGAGCCAACGGCTTCACAGCGTTCCGTCGGGTCTACTTTCCCGAATCGACACCCGGAATCGGTGCCGGCGCCATCCTGGTGTTCATCCTCGCGGTCGGCTACTACATCACGCCGGAGATCGTTGGTGGCCGTACGGGAATCTTCATCTCGAACCGGATCGCGTACAACATCTCGAGTTCGCTCAACTGGGGGCTGGCAGCTGCGCTGGGAACGATCCTGTTGGTCGCGGTGCTCATCCTGTACTGGATCTACGATCGCATTGTCGGTATCGACAACATGAAGCTCGGATAGCGCATGTCGTTCCCGGCCTATACGACCGTTCCACAGAAGATCTGGCACTATGGCCTGCGGGTCTTCTGCGGGCTCGTCTTCTTCTACCTCATCGGGCCGATCCTGGCCATCATCCCGCTGAGCTTCTCCTCGGGTACCTACTTCACCTACACCGAGGACATGCTGAGGCTCTCGCCCAGCGGCTTTTCGCTGGAGCACTACCGGGACGCACTCACGAACCCCGAGTGGACCGACTCGATCTGGAACTCGGTCAGGATCGCCTTTCCCGCAACGGCGTTCGCCGTCAGCCTCGGAACGCTCGCCTCGATCGGCCTGGCCAGGAAGCGCCTTCCGGGCCGACGCCTGCTCATGGCCACGCTGATCTCCCCGATGATCGTTCCGCTGATCATCTCCGCGCTGGGAATGTTCTTCTTCTACTCGTCGCTCGGGAACTTCCTCCAGGACACGCTCGGCTTCTCAAAGGACACGTCCGAGTACATAAAGATCGTTCTCGCCCACGCTGTGCTGGGGGTTCCCTTCGTCGTGATCACGGTCACCTCGACGTTGATCGGCTTCGACGCCTCGCTCACCCAGGCTTCGGCGAGCATGGGCGCCGGCCCGGTCCGCACGTTCTTCAAGGTTCAGCTGCCTCTCATACTCCCTGGTGTCATCAGCGGCGCCCTGTTCGCATTCATCACCAGCTTCGATGAGGTGGTCGTTGTCATCATCATCGGCTCCCAACAGGTGCAGACGTTGCCGTGGCAGATGTTCGTGGGCCTCAGGGAACAGATCTCGCTGACGATCCTGGCAATGGCGACCATGCTCGTCGGGGTGGCGAGCATCCTGCTGGTGTTCCTCGAGCTCATGCGTCGCCGCTCCGAGCGCATCCGCGGCCTCAGCCGGACGTAGCGCGAACAGAGTCTTGCCGGGCCACGGTGGTACTGGCCCGCAGTTGGCCGGGGTCCTCGTCCTGTCGAACTCCGCTCAGGGCCTGGGTCTGCGGATGCCGCGGTAGGGGGAACCTGCGGCCTCGAAGGCCCCGTACAGCTCGAAGAATGCAGGACCGAACGGGTCGATGCCGGTCAGCGGCATGGCGGCTCGCACGATCGTGAAGTCGTGCGGCGCCAGGGCCTTCGCCCGGTCGAAGTGCCGTCCGGCCACGTCGTCCCTGCCGGCCCGGCGGGCGTGGACCGCCATCCGGAAGTGGAGGCGTGCGGTGATCTCGTCGTCGTCGAGGTCCGGCACCTCGTAGCCGGCGTCGTCGGGCACGGTGCCGTCCCGTACCCAAGCCCGGACCTGCGCCATGTGGTCCTCGCAGTTGATACCGGTGAACTCGGTGAACATGTCGGAGCCGAACTCGTTGGCGTTGGGCCGGACGATCCGGTCGTCCTCGTCGATCCAGACCACCGTCGGGACGTTGTTGACGGCGTAGAGCTCGGGCACCCGGTGCTCGGTGTCGACGAGCACCGGGTAGGTGATCCCCTCGGCCAGCGGGGCCACGGCGGCGACGTTCTCGTCGATCGCCACTGCGATCACGGTGAAGTCGAGGTCAGCGAGCTCGTCGTGCAGCGCCTGCCACCCGGGCAGGTCGAAGGCGCATCCTCACCAACTGGAGAAGGCGACCAGCAGCCTCCGGGTGCCCGACCACTCCGACAACCTCCGCTGTGTCCCCTCGAGGTCGAGGAGCGTGGCGTCGGGCGCCCGCCGGCCGACAAGCGCCTGCTGTCGGTCGGCGGCCGATGCTCCGACGGCGACCATGCGGGCCTCGACATCCACCAGGGTCGGTCGACCCAGTGCATCGGCGACTGCGGTCAGGTCGACACCGTCCGGGTGCTCGATGGTCGAATGGTCGGGAAGCGGGACGCAGGCATCCTCCCGGCACAGGCCCTCGGGCTCGAGCTGCCAACCGACGACCCTTGCAAGCAGGGCCGGGTCGATGATCGGATGGTCGCCATCCCAGGCGGCATCGACCATGCTGGCGTCGTCGGCGAGGACGGTCGTGGGTGCGGAAGTACCTGTCATGGCTGATCCCCCTGAGCCGCTCGGCGACATGGCCCGGCAACGAACGTAGCCCGGACTGGTCAGCATCTCCACGCCGCACTTGGCATGATTGCGCCCGCCGAGACTGCAAGACCGTCCGAGGAACCAGAGATGCCGAACCCGACCGACGACCCCGACGACTTCGACGCCGTCATCATCGGCGCCGGGGTGCTCGGCGGCGCGATTGCCGTCGAGTTGTCCCGCCGTGGGCTGCACACCCTCAACATCGACAAGGCGTCCGCCGCCGGGGCGGGTTCCACCATCAACTCCTGCGCCATCGTGCGCTTCAGCTATTCGACCGTTCCCGGGGTGTCGCTTGCCTGGGAGGCCATGCACTACTGGACCGACTGGGCCGACTACATCGGCACAACCGACGAGCTCGGGCTCGTCGACTTCCACCAGTGTGGCATGTTCAACCTCGTCATCGAAGAGGGTGACCACTCGTCGAAGGTCAGGGCACTCTGGCAGGAACTGGGCATCCCCTTCGAGGACTGGACCCTCGCCGACCTCGCCGAACGGATGCCGCTGCTCGACCACGGCCGCTATGGGCCACCCCGGCGTCCCGACGACCCCCACTTCTGGGACGACGCGGACGGGACCATCACCGGAGCGATCTTCACGCCCGACGCCGGCTATGTGAGCGACCCCCAGCTGTCGTGCCACAACCTGCAGCGGGCCGCCGAGGCCAGCGGCGGCGAGTTCTGGTTCAACGCCGAGGTGACCTCCGTCGACCAGGCCGACGGNCGGGTGNGCGGCGTGACGCTGGCCGACGGACGCNGCGTCGNGGCCCCCGTCGTGGTCAACGCGGCCGGCCCCCACAGCGCGGTCGTCAACGAAATGGCCGGCGTNTTCGACTCGATGGGCATCAAGACCCGGGCTCTGCGACACGAGGTCCACCACGTGCCGGCCCCGCAGGGCTTCGACTTCATGGCCGACGGCATGGTCGGCGCCGACGACGACACCGGCTTCTACTTCCGGCCCGAGACCGGCAACAACGTGTTGATCGGCAGCGTCGACCCGNAATGCGACGACCGCGAGTTCGTCGANCCCGACGACTACGACACCGTGCTNTCGCAGGACCAGTGGGAGGCACAGGTTCTGAGGGCCAACCGTCGCATGCCCACGTTGGGCATCCCCCACGAGAAGAAGGGCGTCGTCGACCTCTACGACGTCTCCGACGACTGGCTGCCCATCTACGACCGCACCGACCTCGACGGCTTCTACGTGGCCATCGGCACCAGCGGCAACCAGTACAAGAACGCCGGCGCCGTCGGCCAGCTGATGGCTGAGCTGATCGAGGCCGTCGAATCCGGACACGACCACGACGCCTCCCCGGTCGTGGTTTCCGGGCGCTACACCGGATGGCCGATCGACGTCGGGTTCTACAGCCGCAACCGGGAGGTCAACCCGGACTCTTCGATGTCGGTCCACGGCTGACGGCTAGGTCGACCCGAACCGCCCGACCTACCATCACACCGTGTTCGACGTNACGGTCATCGGTGGGGGAATGATCGGCGCATCGGCCGCCCGCCACCTGGCGGAGGTCGGGCTCGGCATTGCCGTCGTCGCATCGCCCGAACCNGTTGATCCTGCCCACCACNCNGGCCCGTTCGGCGCCCACTACGACGTGACGAGGCTGTCCCNAACCGTCCAGGCCGGCGCCGTCGAAGGTGAGCTTGCGCAACGTGCCCTGGCGTCGACGGCGTCGATCGAGGAGTTCGCCGACCGCCCGGTCTTCACNGGCCCGGGGCACCTGTTCGTTGCCCGGCCTGAAGACGACGAGGGCATGGGCGAGGCGGTGCGGAGCCTGCCCGATGGCCACGGCGTCGAGGTGCTCGACGGCCCGGCGCTGGCTGGGCGCTACCCGGCCATGAGGTTCCAGCCGGGCATGGTCGGCTACCAGGAGTNCGGTNCCGGCGCCTGCCTGGACCCACGTGCCCTGGTCGCCGCACAGTTGNCAGCGGCGAAGGCGGCCGGAGCCCATGTGGTCGCCTGCNGNGCCGTCGGGATGTCCACGGATGCCACCTGCACCGTGACGCTCGACGACGGCACGCGGATCGAGAGCCGCAGGGTCCTGCTCGCCACCGGGGCCTTCACCAACGGCAGCGGCCTGCTGGAACGGCCGTTGGGGATGCGGATGAAGACCGAGATGGTGCTGCTTGCGGAGTTGGCTGCAGGTGAGGCCGAGCGCCTGGCCGACCTTCCGCCGACTCACTACGCCATCAACGACGCCCGTGTCGCCGACGTCTACATGGCGCCACCGACGACCTACCCGGATGGCTCGGTGCTGCTCAAGTGGGGTGCCAACACCATCCACGACCGCTGGGTCGAGGAACCGGCCGACATTGCCGACTGGTACCGGAACGGCGACAGCGACGCCGCCATCCCGACGGTCCGTCCCTCGATGGAGGGCACTTTTCCGGGCCTCGAGGTGCTCGGCTGGCAGACGCAACGTTGCGTCGTGGCCTACACCGGCCACGGCATGCCCTACATCGACGCCCTGGTCCCGGGCAAGGTGTACCTGGCGATCGGCGGCAACGGCCGCTCGGCCAAGTGGGCCGATCCGCTTGGTGCCCTGGCTGCTTCCCTGGTGGAGGCCGGGGAGTGGGTCGACCCCCTGCCCGCCGACCGGTTCCGAAAGTTGTACGCCGGCGAGGTCGCTGAGTGGGCCGGCCGCGAACTCCTGACCGACCGGTGACCAGTCGGCCGTGGCGCCGGCGCCTCAGCGCAGGGCGTCGCGCTGGTCGATCAGGCGCTGCAGGGGATCGAGGGCGCATGGGTTGCCGGTTCCCACGATGATGTGGTCGGACCCGAAACGGAATACCTGCAGGCTTTCGAGGTGTCAGCCAGCGCTTCGAGCGGACGGACCTGGATCGCATGCAGGCCAGGGCGGTGGCCTTTGTCGACTGTATGGACGGTCGCCTCGAGAACCCGCGCCGGCCGGTTGAGNACGCCGCCAGCGACCTGGGCAACGTTATGCGTCGCCGCGTCTGGTCCTGCGAGCCCTGAGTCGTCATGGAGCGGCAGCACCGACAANGATGCACCGCATGTCGCTCAAGGTTGGTTGCCAACTCCACCCCCAGGCCACCAGCGTCGGAGCGTTGCGCAGCGCCTGGCAGGAGGCCGACGCCATGGGGGCCGACTCGATCTGGGTCTGGGACCACTTCTACCCGCTCTACGGGAATCCCGACGCGGAGCACTTCGAGGCCTGGACCCTGCTGTCGGCCATGGCCGCCGACACCCGACGAGCGATGCTCGGCACCATGGTGACCGGCAACTCGTACAGGAACCCCGAACTGCTCGCCGACATGGTCCGCACTCTCGATCACCTCTCGGACGGACGGATGTACCTCGGTGTCGGCGCCGGCTGGTTCGAGCGGGACTACGAGGAGTACGGCTACGAGTTCGGCACCGTTGGCAGCCGCCTCAGGCAGTTGGAGGCCGACCTGCCCAGGATGCGTAGCCGCCTCGACCAGCTCAATCCTCCTCCCGTCGGTCGGCTGCCGATCCTCATCGGTGGATCCGGGCGCAAGGTCACCCTCCGTCTGGTCGCCGAGCACGCCGACGCCTGGAACTGCTTCGGCCCGCCGGAGAACGTCGCCGAGTTGTCGGCGATCCTCGACGACTGGTGCGCCAAGGTGGGCCGTGACCCTGCCGAGGTCGAACGGACGGTGTGCATCGCCCAGGACGACGTCGAGGACGTGGGCCGCTACACCGATGTCGGNGTCGACCACCTGATCGTGATGACCGGCGACCCGTTCGACCTCGCTNCGNTGCAGGTACTCATCGACCAACGCGACGCCGGGGCTTGACNCCGTAGGGTTCNCAGAGGTGGCAGCGGTCAGCAGGGCCGGCTGCCGGCNAGGGCGAGGGTGGCCCGGTCTGGGGTAGTCATNCGGGTCTGGTCGCTGAANCNCGGNTACATGAAGCTGTCCNNNNCCGTNGAGTGGCCGATGCCGACGACGTGTGCGAGTTCGTGCAGGACCGCCATTGACTGNGACCTTTCGGCGAACTGGGAGCTGTCCTCGTCGAGGTCGNCCCGACCGGGGAGCCTGTGGAGGATNTCGNTCGAGAGGCTGATTCGGGAACGAAGCAGCGATGCCTGTNGCGTGGGTGNGTCTTTCGACGTCACNTTGACCGAGCCGTCAATTGTGGNNTGCTNCAACGCGTCCGGGCCGGAATGCCATGCGTCGGCGATTCCAAACNGGTCAGGTGGAGCGTCGGATGCGGTGTNGTACCAGAACACGTCGAGTTCCCTGAATCCGGGGNCATCAGGATCANCTGTGGGGTCGAAGAACTCCTCGTGCTGTTCGGTGGCACCACTTCTCACGACCAANNNCAGCCCGGTCAACTTGTTCAACTCCAGGATCGCGTTGACGGTCAGGGTGCGAGCCGAGGCGCGNANNNCTGNGNCAATCGAGGGATCGANGGATATGTNCACGTCGACTCGTTCGCACTGCCGCCACANAGCCGGCCCGAATTGGTCGAAGTAGCTGGGGTTGCTTCCCGCGATGTCGAGTTCGCTGATCTTGTTGCCGGNACCCGTTGGGAAGACGCTCAACAACTTCCTGGCGTCTTNGTCGAGGTCGACCAACAGGTTTGCGTTCTCGATGGCTTCTGCCCATGANCCGTGAGCGAGGTCGGCGGGTTCCGCTGTGGTCGAGCCGTGGGCGAGGTCGGCGGGTTCCGCTGTGGTCGAGCCGTGGGCGAGGTCGTCGGATNCCGCTGTGGCGGTTTCGGCATCNNTGGCAACCGGAGTGTCGTTGCNTGAACACGCGACGAGAAGCGTCGCGGCCACTCCGACTGCGACAACCCGCCGCAGCGCGNTNGTGCTTCTCACGACGTCTCGGCGGTTCNGGTNTCGTCGAGTGCGACGTCGTAGCCNGCTTTTCCGATGGCGGCGATGACGGCCTCGTCCGAGNCAGCGCCGTCGACCTCGACGTCACGTCGGTCGACCGTGACGACGGCAGAGGTGACCTCGGGGACTTCGCCGAGCGCCTCCTCGATGGCCCGCTTGCAGTGGACGCAGGAGATGTCGGGAACGTGGAACACCCGGGTCGTCATGCATTCGTCCTCTCGGGTCCGACGGGCAGGTCCTCGCCGGTCGTCGTGGGGCGACGGTAGCCGGTGAACCGGCGCAGTCGAAGCGAGTTCGTGACCACGAACACCGACGAGAAACCCATCGCCCCGGCGGCGACCATCGGGTTGAGGACCCCGAAGGCGGCCAGTGGGATGGCGGCCGTGTTGTAGGCGAACGCCCAGAAGAGGTTGCCCTTGATGACGGCGAGGGTCCGGCGTGACAGGGCGATGGCGTCGGCCACGGCCCGCAGGTCACCCGAGACGATGGTGAGGTCCGAGGTCTCGATCGCCACGTCGGTTCCGGTACCGACGGCGATGCCGAGGTCGGCCCGTGCGAGCGCCGGGGCGTCGTTGATGCCGTCGCCGACCATGGCGACGACGTGGCCCTGCGCCTGGAGGCGCTGGACCTCTGCGTCCTTGTCGTCCGGCATGACCTCNGCGAGGACCCGGTCGATGCCGACGNCCGAACCCACGGCCCGGGCCGTGCNTTCNTTGTCGCCGGTGAGCAGGGTCACCTCGAGGCCGAGGCCCCGCAAGGCGCTGACCGCCTCCGCACTCGTGGGCCGGACCCGGTCGGCGATGACGAGGACCCCCCGGGCGGTTCCGTCCCAGCCGACGACGACCGCCGTTCGGCCGGCGTCCTCGGCCTCGGCGACAGCCGCGAGGAGGTCGTCGGGGACCGCGTCGAACAGCCACCTCCGTCCGACGAGCACGTCGGCGTCGCCGACCGTGCCACGCACGCCCAGTCCCGGAAGGTTCTCGAACCCGGTGGTGCCCTCGAGGTCCGTTGCGGCGGCCACTATCGCTTCGGCCAGCGGGTGTTCGGAGAGGGCCTCGACGGAGGCGGCTCGACACAGCACGACCTGCGGGTCGGTCCCCGATGCCGGCGTCACGGACACGACCTCCATCCGGCCCTCGGTGACGGTGCCGGTCTTGTCGACGACGACATGGTCGATCCGGCGGGTCGCCTCGAGGACCTCGCCGCCCTTGATGATCACGCCGAGGCCCGCGCCGCGTCCCGTGCCGACCATGATCGCCGTGGGGGTGGCGAGGCCCAGGGCGCATGGGCAGGCGATGATGAGCACCGCGACCGCCGCCGTGAAGGCCTCGCCGGTCGGCTGTCCGGCCAGGANCCAGGCGGCAAGGGTCGCGACGGCCACGGCGAGTGCCGTGGGGACGAACACGGCCGAGACCCGGTCGGCGAGCCGCTGCACCGGGGCGGTGGACGACTGTGCCTCGTCGACCAGGCGCATGATCTGGGCCAGCATCGTGTCGCCGCCGACCCGGGTGGCNTCGACGGTCAGCGANCCGTTGCCGTTGATGGTCGCCCCGACCACCTCGTCGCCGATGCCTACCGCGACCGGCACGGGCTCGCCGGTGATCATCGAAGCATCCACGNTGGACGTNCCGTCGACCACCCGGCCGTCGACGGGGACCTTCTCGCCCGGTCGCACCAGGAACCGCATGCCGACCTGCAGGTCGTCGACCGGGACCTCGGTGCCGTCCTCGAGCCGGGCCGTCCTGGCGGCAAGGCCGGCGAGGGACCGGATGGCCTCTCCGGAACGGCGCTTCGCCCGGGCCTCGAACCACCTCCCGAGGAGGATCAGCGTGACGATGACAGCGGCCGTCTCGAAGTAGACGTGGTCGACGTCGGCGAACAGTGCAACGACGGACCAGGCCCACGCCGCTCCCGTCCCCATCGACACGAGGGTGTCCATGGTGGTCGAGCCGTGGGCCAGGCTGCGACCGGCCACCTGGTGGAACGGCCAGCCGACCCACCACACCACGGGGGTGGCCAGGATGCCGGCCACCCATTCCCAGCCGGAGAACCCGAGGGCCGGCACCATCGAGATGGCGACGATCGGCACCGTGAGCACGACGGAGGCGGCGAGCCGACGGGTGAGTTGCGCCAGTTCCCGGTCGGCGGCATCGTCGTCGGGGTCGGCAATCGCGTAGCCGAGCCCCTCGATGGTCGCATTGAACGCCGCCAGGGTCACCAGGGCCGGGTCGTAGGACACGACCGCCCGCGCCGTCGCGTAGTTGACGTTGGCGTCCTCGACGCCCTCGAGCCCGGTGAGGCCACGACCGATCCGGGCGGCACACGCCGCACAGGTCATGCCCTCGATGGGAAGCTCGGTCGTCAGGGGCGTGTCCGCCATGGGCATGGGTGATAGGGTACCCCCTATCCCTATGGCTGGCTACTCACTCTCGAAGGACGACTACCTCACCCGGCTCCGCCGCATCGAGGGCCAGGTCCGCGGCCTCCAACGCCTCGTCGACCAGGACACCTACTGCATCGACGTGCTGACCCAGATCTCCTCGGTGACCAAGGCACTGCAGGGAGTCGGCGTCGGCCTGCTCGACGAGCACATCCGCCACTGCGTCCGCAACGCCGTCCGAGAGGGTGACGAGGCCGGTGACGCCAAGATCGAGGAGGCGGTCACAGCGATCGAGCGCCTCCTGCGCTCCTGACGCGGTTGCCGGCGAACCCATGGGGCGCCTGCAACTGCGCAACATGGCGTAGACCACCCACGTTCGAAACGCGGCGTCCGGAGCAGGCTCGCCGGTATGACCGACCGGTGCTATGCGAAGAACGCGACGACCTGGAGATCATCTCCATTCACCGACTCGAGAAGAAGAACTCCTTCACCGATGCCGTCATCGATGGCATCGCCGACGAGGACCACATCGTCCCCCAGGTCCACCGGCTCCGCCTCGACCAACTCGCCGCACGGATGCCCGACGAGGTCAACGCCCGGCACCGGGAAGGCTCCCGCGTTCGGATCGCACAGGGCAAGGCCACCCAACGCCGGCCCGTCCCGGCAGGGGAGGGCCGAGGGCCGAGGGCCGACATCGCCGAGAAGTTCACGACGGGGTGCTTCGTACAGCCATCACCCTGGGTCGTTCAGGCCAAGGGGAGCGACACGACGAGCGTGGCGCCCATTCCCGGCGGAGACTCGGCGTGGACCTCGCCGTTCATGGCATCGACCAACTCGCGGACGATGGCCAGCCCCAGTCCCGACCCCGACTCCCTGTCTGTCGGCGTGGAGCGGGCCACGTAGAGCCGCTCGAAGATGTGGGGGAGGTCCGCCTCGAAGATCCCCTGGCCGTCGTCCACCACACGGAGCACCGCCCGACCTTCCTCCTCTCGGAGCGAGACCACGAGAGACGTGTCGGCATGGCGAAGCCCGTTGTCGACCAGGTTCCCGACTACCTGGGCCCATCGGTCGGCGTCGGCGGTGGCCCGGACCGGGACGCCAGGGAGGTCGGCCATGAGGTCAACGTCACCCGCCGTCGGGGAGAGGGCTTCGACGGCGTGACGCGTCGACTCGACCAGGTCGAGCGGGACGAGGTCGAGTTCGAAGCGGTGGGCCTCGAGCCGCGCGAGGTCGAGCAGGTCGCGGACCAGACGGTTCAGGCGTTCCGCCTCGGTTCCGATGATCCGACCGGCCGCAGCCGAGTCGTCGGCTGTGCCATCCGCGAGGGCTTCGGCATAGCCGGAGATGGATGTGAGGGGCGTGCGGAGGTCGTGTGAGACCGAGAGCAGGAACCGGCGCTCCAAACCTCGAGAACGCTCGAGACCGGCGGCCATCTCGTTGATCGCTCGAGCCAGATCGGCCATCTCGTCGGACCGTTCATCCTCGGGCATCGCCAGGCGGACACCCAGGTCGCCGCCTGCGATCCCGCGGGCAGCCTCGGCGGCATCGGCCACCGGACGGCTGAGAGAACGGCTCAGCCAGGTCGATGCCCCGATCGCCAGCAGGAGGGTTCCGGCCGAGGCCAACAGGAACCAACCGGCGGCCGGTCCGAGGTCGGTGGAGATCTCGACGCTTACGACGAAGACCACATGTTGTGCCTCGCCTCCGACCCTCGGACCTCTCCCGAAGCGGCTGATCGCTGCACCGAATGCGATGTCGTCGCGGCGGCCTCCCACCGAACCGGTTTCGAAGAGGCGAACTGGATCGATGTCATCGATTTCGACACCCTCAGGCAGTTGCGAGATGACTTTGCTGGAGATTCCCGTGGACGAATCGAATTGCACGTAGAGCACACCGATCTGGCGGACGCCGAAGGAGCCGCTCATGTCCCTGAGCCGATCCTGGGGGAAAAGGAGGGTGTCCAGGGCGTCCACGAGCGACCTCGGAGTGCGTTCTGTCAGGGCGTCTGCGAGGTCTTGCGCTCGTTCTATCGCAAGCTGTTCGGCTTGGCTTCCGGCGTTGCTTCGGGCGATCAGGAAGGTACCCAGACCGGAGGACAGAAGGCCGGCGGTGACGACGATCAGCAACGTGGTGAGGAGACGGCGGCGCATGGTCAGGCCATTCGGTAACCGGTGCCACGAACGGTGCGGAGGTCGAGGTGGTGATCGAATTTCGCACGCAGTTGTCGGACATGGACGTCCACGGTGCGTTCGTCCCCGATCCAGTCTGTGCCCCAGGCCAGGTCCAGCAATTGCCTGCGGGACAGGGTCAGGCCGCGATGTTCGACCAGTGCGAGGAGGAGGTCATATTCGCGTCGGGTCAGTTCCACCGATTGTCCGCCGACGCTGGCTTCATGCGCCATCTCGTCTACTACGAGATCGCCGACCTCGTGTCTTCTCGGACCGTCAGGCTTGTCCGCCGAGGAACGTCGGAGGACGGCTTCAACCCGGGCGACGAGTTCGCGCGGGCTGAAAGGCTTCGAGACGTAGTCGTCTGCACCGAGCTTCAGCCCCATTACCCGGTCGACCTCGTCGTCCCGAGCAGTCATGAAGATCACCGGCACCTCCGAAGAGGCACGGAGTTGCTGGCAGACGTCGAAGCCGTCCAGATCGCCCGGCAGTCCGATGTCGAGGAGTACCAGGTCGGGCCTTCGATCACGCACCGCCGCGAGTCCGGTGGCGCCGTCGACAGCCCGAATGGTCCGGAAGTCATTCTTCCGGAGGTATAGGTCAACCAGGTCGGCGATGTTCGGGTCGTCCTCGACGACCAGTACGAGGGGGCCGTCGATCATCGAGTTTGGCCCGTCCAGCGCCGTTCAGCAGGGGTAGCCGAACGTCTCCAGGCAGGCATTGGATTCCCGCACTGTCCCGATCGAACTAGGCGGCCCTGCGCTCGGCGAGGTCGGCCTTCAGGGGCCTGGCATCACGGTCGGCGCCCTTGAGGTGCTCGGCGAAGCGGGCTTGCATGTTGGCGATCATCTCGTCGGCTTCGGCCCGGGTGA
>PCCI01000001.1 GCA_002731655.1 Methanobacteriota archaeon
TTTGGAACAGGCCGGCCTGTCTCCAGGTCGTACGATTATGGTCAAGAAGGTTAACGACAAATGCTATGATGTCGAAACGGAGAATGCCTCATTGTCTTTGGACAGAGATCTAGCAGCCAAGATAATAGTCCAGAATTAATGGCTTCCAAAGGCGTTCTCTATCTGTTGCTAAGCGGGCCTGCCAACACAGCACACGCGCTGGAATTGCTACGCCTGGCGGAGTCGCAGGCCGGCTCGGGCGACCATGGCGTCGCGGTGCTGCTGCAGGGCGACGCGGTCGCGTGGCTGGCCGGCGGCGATAGCGACGAGGCGACCGGCGCGCCGCTCGCGGAAGCACAGTCGACACTGCAGGTCATCAGCGAGCTGGGCGGCGCAGTGTTTGCCTGCTCGCATTCGCTCGCCGAGCGCGGCATCGTACCGGCGCTGAAGGTGCGCGAAGCGCTCGCGCCGCAGCGCGTCTCGCAGGCTATTGCCCGCAGCTGGCAGGTCATCTCCGGCTGACCAGCGCAAAAGCGTTTAACTACCCCCAAAGTGGCGCGCCCACCGCGGTCCAGAGGGACCCGATAATGGAGTGAATTATATGGGCAACGCAATCGAAGTAACAGACGACACGTTCGAGTCAACCATCACCGACAACAAGCTGGTGCTGGTCGACTTCTGGGCACCCTGGTGCGGCCCCTGCCGCATGGTGGCGCCGGTGCTGGACGAAATCGCCGGCGAGCACGGCGATAAGGTGACCATCGTCAAGGTGAACACCGACGAGAACCAGGCAGTCGCGTCAAAACACGGCATCATGTCCATCCCGACCATGATGCTCTTCAAGGACGGTGAGAAAATCGACCAGATGGTCGGTGCCCTGCCCAAACCGCAGATAATGGCGAAGTTGCAGCCGCACTTCTAGTCCAGTTCAGCCAGCAACGACCCGTACTTCGTCGCGCTCCAGCTCGCGCCGTAGCTCTGTCGCGTCGGCGGCCGAGAGCCGGCAGCGCAGCGTGAAAACCTCGTACATGCCTTCTATGCCACAGGCCTCGATTGCAACCGGCCCACCTTCCGCGCCGCCCACTGGTGCAAGCGTGACGTTGACCAACCCATCGACTGGGATACCGCCGGTGGTCGCCCGTCCCGCGAACTGGTCCAGCAGCTCCCACGCGGTCGCCGTCCCGCCGTCGAGCACCAGCACGTCACCGTAGAGCATTAGCCATCGCCCCGGACGGTCGACAGTTGGCCAGGCGCGCGAAGCAGGCAGCGGCGGCCGCTCGTCCTCCGGCACGCCAGCCCAGTGGCCGCGTTCGCCGCTCCAGTCGTCTTCGCTAACACTTCCTTCACTCGGCAGCGCCAGCAACACCGCTGCCGGCACCCAGCGGCTGCCGTCCCAGAGGTGTGCCGCGTGCGACAGCTCGCCTCTTTCGAGGTCGGCGCGCAGCCGCGAGACCGGCATCGGCCCGAAGGTCTCGTCGCCGACTCTGACNGGGTATTCGGGCTCGCTCACGCTTGGTTNGAGTCGTAGCGCACGCCATCGGTCCAGATAGTCTGGTGCCAGTATGAATTGCTGAACTCGGTGCCGGGGCCGACGTTGGCGTCCTCAAAATTGGCATNCCCCAGATGCGCAAACTCAAAGTGGGCATTCTGCAGGTNNGCATACTGCAGGTCGGCATTCGTCAAATCGGCATTTTTCAGAATCGCATCCCATAGGTAGGCATTTCTCAGTTTCACATCCTTCAGGTCCGCATACTGCAGGTCGGCATCCTCCAGGTCCGCATACTGCAGGTTGGCATCCGTCAGGTCCGCATACTGCAGGTTGGCATCCGTCAGGTCCGCGTACCACAGGTTGGCATCTTCCAGATTCGCATACCGCAGGTCCGCAGACTTCAGGTAGGCATCCGTCAGGTTCGCATACCGCAGGTCGGCATTCCTCAGATCTGCACCCTCCAGATTGGCATTTTGTAAGTCGGTATCTCTCAGGTTCGCATACCGCAGGTTGGCATCCTCCAGATACGCATCTTCCAAGTTGGCATCCTGCAGGTACGTACCCTCTAAATTGGCATTCCGCAGATTTGCATACTGCAGGCTGGCATTCCCTAGATGCACATCCTCCAGATTGGCACCCTCCAGGTCAGCATACTGCAAGTTGGCGTCCGTCATGTCCGCATACCGCAGNNCCATGGGAAACCTCAAGTCCGCATTCGTCAGGTCGGCACCCGTCAGGTCTGCATACCGCAGAACGGCACCCGCTAGGTGCACATTCTCCAAGTTAGCACTCGCCAGGTCCGCATACGCTAAATTGGCGTTGAACAGGTCCGCATTTGCTAGGTTGGCACTCGCTAGGTTCGCATACTGCAGGTCGGCAAAACCCAAGTTCGCACTTTCCAGATTAGCATATCCCAAGTCCGCATACTGTAGATATGCACCGCTCAAGTCTGCACCCCTAAGGTCGGCACCCGCCAAATGCGCGCCATCCAGCCAAGCATCATTCAGTTCTACACCCTGCAGTTTGGCATCCGTCAGATCCACTCCCGTCAGGTTAGCAGAGGAGAATTTCGCCCCTTCGGCCTTGGTGTTCATCAACAGGCTCTCGTTCAACTGCGCCCCTGAGAGGTTTGTATCCTCCAGGTTGGCGCTGCGCAGGTTAATCCCGGTCAGGTCCATTCCACTCAAATCAGCACCCTCCAAGTCTGCACCAGCGCAGTTGCCATACGGCACCAGCTGGCAGGAGGTGGCATTCTCGAGCGCCGTCTCCAGCGCCGCGATGTCGGCCGCGTGCTCGGCAAGCATGGTGTTGATGTTAGTGACCGAGGTTTCGAGTGTGGCGACGCGGGTCTCAAGCGCAGCGAGTTGCATCTCGACTGAGGCTATGTCGGCCGTTACGTTTCCGAGGTTGGCTTCAGCCGCGTCGAGGTCAGCAGCCACGGTGGCGATACTGGCTTCGGCTGCGTTAAGGTCGGCTGCGACCGCGCTCAGGTTCGCCTCCAGCGCCTCCATCAGCAGCAGGTCAGCGTCGAGGATATCGATGATTGCATCGATTTCCTCCTGTAGCTCTGCGATTTGCGCGTCGGTCGTATTGTCCGCGCTTTCGTTCTCGAGCGCGTCGATACGGGCGTCGAGAACCTCGATAAGCACGAGGTCGGCGTCGAGGATTTCGAATGTTACCTCAAGTTCGGCGTTCATCATCGCCAAATCAATCTCATTGATGTCGGCGGTTGACTTAACGTTTCTTATATCGGATTGCAGCGAGCTGCTGAAGAATACGTTCAGCAGCAGCACGACTGCCAGCCCTCCGGCGACGAGCGCCGTCTGGGTGGGATTGCCTTCGGCCATATCGCGCGCACGTTTTCCGGGCTATATCAGTATGCGCGCAAATCCCTAGCTTTCATGATTTCGCGCATGAAGCTGGTGGCGTAGGTGCCCTTGTCGAGCGCGAAGCGGAACTCCGGCACGCCGTTGTCCAGACTCCACTCCAGCGCCTGCGCCGTCGCGTGGATAGGGCGCCGCAGCCCGTCGGAAGCGAGCCGCGGCGCCTCCGGCAGCGCGTATCGCTCGCGGGCGATGTCGCTTTCGGCGACGATGCGTCGCTCGATATCGCCTTGCGGGCCTTCGGCGTAGGGTGCGCTGAAACCGGGGAGCAGCGCGGTGACCCACGCCTTACCTTCGGCGCAGCGCTTCACGAGCTTGGGCTGGTTGCGCGCGGTGACTGCAATCGGCGCGCGCTGGTCGGGGCCGCCGTGCCGGTCGGCCGGCAGCACGATGTCACCCTCCTCGGGGCGGTCGAGCGGCAGCCCTTGCGCTAGGCGCTGCGCGACCATGGCGTTGAAGAGCGCCGACTGCGCGGCGTGGATGAACATCTGCTGCAGGTTCGGCGGCAGCCGCTGCAGCGCCCCCTGCCAGTCGTCGGGCTGGCGTAGCAAATGGCCGACCAGCTGCCGCTCGAACAGCAGATGCCCCGGTAACGCCTCGAGCGTTACCGTCAGGTCGCCAGTATCACGGTAGTGAGCGCGCGCCGCCTCGGCAGCGGCGCGCGCTTCACTCGCGTCGGCCGCTTCCGTCGCTGGCGCACCGATGTAGGTCTCGACCGCGCGCTGCCAGTCGCCCCGCAGCAGCGCTTCGCCGACCAGGTGCGTCACCGGCCGTGACGCGCCGAAGCGCTGGACACCGAAGTAATTCGGAAAACGCCCCGCCAGCTCCGCCAGAATCACGGGAACGCGCGCTTCCGACTCGACCGCGTCGGCGACCCGCAGGGCGAAGCGGTTGCCGCGCAGCTGCCCCAGCCGCAGCGGCTTCACCGTGCGGTAGAGCGGCTCGAGCGTGATGCCCGCCAGCGCGACCGCCGCCAGCGCTTCGGGGCTGGCGCGCACGCTCATCAGCTGCGTCGTGACGGCGCGCTTGTCCTTGGTACCGGCGAAGCCAATCGCGCGCGGCTGGATGCCGAGCGCGCGGGCGAGGTCGCGCAGCAGCTGGTTGGTCTCGCAATTGCGCGCCGTGACGCGCACAATCGTGTGGCGGCCGTCGGCCGCCTCGGGCGGCAACAGCTCGCGCTCGACGACGGCGAAGTCCTCGGGGGTCGCGCGCAGCCGGCCGGCTATTCCGTCAGCGCTGGAGAGAAACGGCTCGCGCCCCGGCTCCGGGAGGCTCATGCCTCTTTGGCGAGCTTCTTCTGGATGGCGGCGATGTCGGCGAGGATGGACTCCATCGCGCGGTTGATGGCCGCTTTGGGGGTACCCTTCTTGGTGCGGACGTAGAAACGGGGGTCGTCCAGTAGGATGTGCCCCATGTAGTAGGAGGCGTAGTCCACCTGCGGGTCAGCCAACGTGCGGTTGAGCAGTGGCCCCAGCAGTGTCTCATTGGCGCCGTGGACTGTGATTTCCAGCTCGTTTTTCGACTTGCTGACCTGCGTGACTTCAATCATGTTTCCGTCCGTAGCAACCTGCCCGCATGGCGAAGCTGGCTGCCGGGTTGGCGCGGACCTGCCTGCCGTTTATAAGGATTGCACCGCGGCGGCCTGCTCGTCAGACGGCGCGTCGGTGCGGATGCCGAGCGGGTGGAAGATGCTCGACGACGCAAACCAGCCGCGCTCCCGCAAGGCGACCACGATGCGCTCGCGGGCGGGCGTCTCGCCCCTACCGACCGCGCGCGCCATTTCGTTCATGTCCCACAGCCCCGGCGGTCCCGGCAGCTCCGCGCGCAGCGTCGTCAGCAGCCGCTCCAGGCGGCGGCGACGCGGCGATGCCGCGTCGCCCGGCACCTCCGCCGCGTCGGGGAACGCATCCGACTCCCCGAGCGCGCCAGCCCAGAGCGGCCCTGCACGGCCACGCGCAGGCTCGTCGTACAGCGCCATCTCGCGCGAGAGCCAGCGCAGCGGCGGCGACTTGCCCGGAACCAGCCGCACCCACGCCCGCAAGTGATGCCCCTCGACATAGCAGAGCAGCGGTGTGACGGCACACCCCGTCGCGGCCGCTTCGCGCGCAATGGCGCCAAGCAGGACGCGCAGGCCGATTTCCTTGGCGGCCACTCCCGCCAGCGGCAGCGCGCCGTAGCGCCGCTCACACGCCCGGGGCTGCGCACCGCAGAGCACGGCGGTGTCGGTCGCCGCCACCCCCAGCACACCGCGCTCGGCGACCGCCCGCACGGCGGCGGGGAGAAAGCGCGCCGGCGTCCCAAAGGGGTCGATATCGAGCGCGCCGAATTCACGACCCTCGAGCACTTCGAGCAGGTCGCCCTCGTGCACTTCCGCCGCGAGCGAGTTGCGCGACAGGTTGGCACGGATGGCCGCTACCGCGAGCGGCGAGCAGTCGCAGAACTCGACGGCGGCGCCAGCCTCGGCCATCAGCCGCAAGCCACGCACCCCCGACGCCGCAAGGCCATCGAGCGTTGTCCCGGCTGGCGCCAGCTTGCGCCAGAGCGCGATGTGCAGGTCGCGCGCGANCGCCATNGCNGGATTGTAGAAGACGCCGCCCGCCNNNCCNGGNCCGGAGCCGGGGCCCGACGCTTCGGCCTCGAACTCGACCGCTCCTTCGCGCTGTAGTTTCACACCATTCCGGTCTTGAGGATGCGCACCGCCTTCGACGGCAGCAGGCCGGAGTTGATGCGCGTCACCTCGAGCGTGCGCAGGTCATCCCGCTTGCGGATGGACTGGAGCAGCGGGTTGCGCGACCGCTTGTGCATCGTAATCAGCATCGGCTTGCCACACTCGAGCGCGTCGTCCAGCGCCTCGGCGAATTCCTTCGACTCCGAAACCAACTTGCCCACTTCGTCGATGAGAATCAGGTCGTTCTCCTCGATAGCGCGCAGCACCGATTTGACCGCGATGCGCTTGACCGTGTCGAGCCGGATGCCGAGCGGCGTCGCCTCCGGGGTGCGTCCNGGCACGCGCGGCTTGACGTCCCAGCGCACCGAGGCGGCCAGCTCCTCTTCACCGGTAATGTAGTCNCGCAGCATAATGCCGACCATCACGCCATCCTCATCGATGGCGTGGGTGGTGAAGCCGCCGATGCTGAAGNGGTCGCTCACCATTTCGGCTATTTTCAACACCATCCCGGTCTTGCCGGTTCCCGGCTGACCTGAGATAGCTAGCTTGACTGGAATCATGTGGAGCCTCCCAAAGCGGCGTAGTGGTTTAAGTGTTGCCGCCCGCCGGTGGCTTGTCGAGTCGCTCGGAGCAACCCCTGCGGCGCGAGCAGTTCTGGCACTTGCCGGGGCGGTTGTGGTTGCGGTGAACCTCGCTCTGTCCCGCCAGCGCGTCGTTCATCTCTTCCAGCTTCTCGAGCACGATGGCTTTCAGCTTCGGCTCCCACTCGACCGTGTGCGGCTCGGTCTCGAGGCCATAGCGCAGCTGCCCGCCGGGCGGGGACTTGCCGTACATCTCCTCAACCAGCAGGCAGTAAGCGCCTGCCTGCAGCACGTGGCTGAAGAAAGGCGCCCGCGGGCGGCGGCCGGTCTTGACCTCGACCGGGATGCGCATGCCGNCCTCGTGCAGGATGTAGTCGGGCCGCCCGGCGAGGTTGTGTTTATCTGACTTGAGNACCGGCGACTTCGCNGTCAGGTCGTCNGGCGCNTCGATTTCGCCCTCGCCCAGCTTGTAATCGTCGCGCAGTTTGTCGACACGCTCGGTCGACTGTAGCAGCCGGTAGAGCAGGAACGATGCNCCCAGCATGAAAAACAGGCTCACGATGAGCATGATGTTGCCCTCGTTGGAGCCAATACGCCAGAGGATGAAGAGCGCCGCCAGCACCAGTATCCCGATGTAGAGCACGACCGCCAGCAGCGTGCTGGAGGTCTCGCGCGACTTGTGCTCCTCGTGGAGCAGCGTCTTGAGTGAGTCGCCAATTTCCTGATGCTTCTCAAGACCACTCGCGACTTCGCTGCCTTCGGCGTCGACGCCTGTGCGNCCCAGCCACCACGAGAGGGGGCAGTATCCATACCGCTCCATCTCGGAGGCCGAGATGACTTCCTTGCTCATCGGTGTTAAGTCCGGGGTTGGGTCCGGGAAAANCCCCAGCCGGGGNCAGCAAAAAAGCCTTTTCAGACCTGACGGTAAGTTTCGCTCCAGGCGAGGTTACCGTATTCGGCAATCTCGTACGCCCAGCGCAACTCGTGTGGNCCATTCCCGTCGCTAAAGCGGATGGTCAGNAATAGCTGGTAGTCGAAGGCCGACGGCTCGTGGTANACCAGCGACGGCAGCTTCACCGACTGGTGCGCCGCCAGCGCGCCCGGGCGCCATGACTGTTGCTCGACGAGCAGGGTGTCGTTCCANACCGACAATTCAATCTCCAGNCCCGAGAAGGCGAGGGTCCCCTCATTGGTGACGCGACACTGGATGAAGTTGCCCGAATAGGAGTGGTGGTAGACCGTCTCGACCCCCAACTCGGTGCGCGGGATGGCGTACGCCCAGCCAGCCCAGAGCAGCAGCAGGATAGCGCCCACCGCGCTGATGCGCGTCAGCAGCCGCTGCTGTTCGCGGTTCAGAGGCTCGCCCCCAGAGATGCGAAGAGGCTAGTGCCGGGCTCGGGCAGGATGTAGTGCCGCTCACCTGCGCCGAGCTCGGTGTCGAGTCCTCCGCGCTGGTATTCGAGCCAGCCCGGAATGAGCGGCAGTCCGCCTACCTCACGCAGCCGTATGTCGAGCAGCATCGCGGCGGTGTCGAGCGTCAGCGGCCCCAAGCGCAGCTCGCCCGCAATCGCGAGACCCAGTTCGCCACCGCGCGCCTCGCTCAGCTCAAAGACCGGGTAGACACCGAACAGCTCGTGCGGCGTAATACGTACGTGCTCGACCCCGGCGGCGTGGAGCTCGAGGTAGTGCAGCGTGAATTGCGGCGTCGCCGGCGAATTGGTGCTGCGCAGGAACGCCTCGCCGATGCCGTTCGGCGCGTCAATCACGTACGCATAGCCATCGAGGTAGAGCCGGGTGTTGTTGCCCAAGTCGGTCGCGTCGAGCCATGTGCCGCTGTGGCCACCGGTGTAACCCGGGTCGAGTTGCAGCACCACGTCCAGCCCCGGCTCGGAGGCCTGCACAGCGACATTGGGGAAGCCCTGGAACATAAACGGCAGGTCCATGTCGAAATCGTAGTTGGGCTCAATCCGTATGTCGAAGAAGGCGGGGACGTCATGCACCAGCGCGGTCGCGGTGCGCCAGCCGCCGTAGCGGTCGCTGGTCGAACGCGCCATCAACAGCTCCTGCCCGGAGGACGAATGGAAGTTGAACCGCACCTCGCGCCCCACCAGCACCTTGGCGCGCAATTCGTGCGGCACCTCGGAGAGGATGATTTCGTTGACGGAGCGGCCGGTCTGGTTGTGCGACCGGAAATAGGCACGCCCCAACCCCTTCGAGGCGGAGATGTCGAAAACCGAGTCGCTGTCGACCCCGGCAGCGAGGTTCTTGCCGAAGCTGAAGGTCCCGACCAGGTCGCTGCCGGCCGGGATGCCGTCGAGGAACAGCCGCAGCCCGGTGCCGGCAGCCCCGCGATCGATATCGAGCCAGACCCAGTCGCGCTCGGGCGACCAGCCCTGCAGGTCGAGGCTGATAACGTCGGGCTCGCCGGTCGCCAGCTGCAGCGACGCCGCCTGCGGCAGGCCGGTCAGGTGGAAGCGTAGCGAGACATTGTCGTCCGCCTGCCGCAGCACCGCACCATGGGTCCAGTACGCCGGCTCCGGGACGCTGCCGACATCAGCCGCCAGCGTCACGCGCGGAATCGACACCAGCGACACGAACTCGACGCCGACAATGTCACCCAGTGTCGCGCCCAGCGAGAGCGACTCAGGCAGTTCCGGCAACGCTATTTCGATGTCCATCTCGCGCACCGTGTCGGTCACGCGGCCGTAGACCGTGCCGAGCGACTGGTCGGTGGTAATCGTCAGGTTGGCGCTAACAGGGTCGCCCGCGTCGTCGGTATCGACCACCAGCAGCGCGGTCGCGTCCAGGTTCGAAGGCAGGTCGCCCAGCCGCAGGTCGAGCGACTTGTTGTCGACGCCCGCCACCTGCGCGACCAGCTCCTCCATCTCGCCGCCGGCGTTGAAATCAGTCGCGGCGAGCCCCAACGAGGTCCCGTCAGGCCGGTCACGGTATTCGATTGAGAGCTGCGGCGAGATGCCGCGTAGGTAAGTCTTGACGCTCATATCGCCCTCCGCGGAGCGCACCAGCGAGAGCCCATTGACCCATTCGCTCTCGAGGCGCGCCGTATCGCCCAGTTCGGCCGCAAAGACGACGTGGTCCACCGCCTCGCTGGCGGTCAGGTTGAGGACCATCCGGTCGGCCCTGATATCCAGCTCGAGGGAGAGGTCACGCGGTAGCTGTGGAAGAAGAATTTCGAGCGAGTAGGGACGCTCGCCTTCCTCCTCGACGCGTATATAAATGGGACCGACTGGCTGGCTGCTCTCGAAATCGATTGAGCCGGCGAGGGTAAAGTTCTCGACTGTGGCGTTGATGGTCAGGTTGGCATCAATCACTAGGTCGAGTGATTGCGGAATCGCAGCGATGTAGGCTGTGAACTGCGGGCCGAAAATACCATGCTCGCGAAAGAAGAGGTAGTCGGCGCTCATCTCATGGTTGTACTGCTTCAGGTCGAGCAGCAGCCGTAATTCGTCGCCGCGCGAGAGGTAGTCAGCGTCGACCAACCGTGGCAGCCCCGGTAGTAGCAAGCGCGCCGCGAGAACCTCCTCGTCGCCCACGTCCAGCTGGTCGGACCAGAGCCCCTGCACCCAGCGCGGTGGCTCCTCCAGCAGCGAGACGTTGCCCTTGTCGATCCAGGCCGTGATGGCGACTTCCTCCTCGACCGAGTAGATGAAGCGCGCTACGGTCTCGAACGATTCGACGTTGGAAATCAGGTTCAGGGACAGGTCCGAGACCAGCTGCACCATCGCCTCACCCAAGTCGGAGAGCGCCTCAATCAGCCGCGCCATGTCGCCCAGCGAGCTGAGGTTGCCAACGCCCGCCGGCAGGTCGCTCGCGTCGAGCAGCGGCACCCGCACGGTCAGGTTGACCGGCAGCGGGTCGACCATCACGTAAGCATTGAGTCCGGCAGTGGGCGATTCATAGTCGGTCAGGTCGACCGCTCCCACCTTGAACTGCGTCGGCTGCCGGTGCTGAATCTGGAAGTCGGCCATGTCGCCCGCACTGTCGAGCCGCAGCGACTGGAGCCAGCCGAGTCGCCCCGCCAGTGATGCCAACTCATCGGGGGCGCCGACGCGGTCGCGGTAGAGCAGTACCCAATTGCCGTCGAAGAGCGACTCGTCCCACACCTGCGCCGTCGCGACGTCGTCTGCGGTCTGGTTGGTGATGACGAAGCTGAAATTGAACCAGCTATCTGTCAGCAACCGCATATCGTTGCCGTCGACCGCTATTTCTGCATCTCCCGGCAAGTGCTCCAGTTCGAAGCGGGTGTAAATTCCATCAGCCTGACTGGTGAAAGTAATGGATTCCATCACCCGATCACCGAACGGGTCACCTGCCGGGCCGCCACTGTAGCTCATGGCGCCGCCCTGCATGTTAAGGCTAATTTCGGTCGGGATGTCGCTGAAGGTAATGTTAGCCCATTGTGTCGTCGCACCCACCGTGTCAATGCCCTCGAAATAGACCCGCAGCGGCAGGTCGTGGTCTGGCTGCACCGAAATCTCGACCGTACGGTAGCTGCTGGAGGAATTGTAGTAGGCGTCACCTATCCCTGTCAAGCGGCCACTGAAGCTGTAGTCTAGGTTCTCGCCGGAAATGGCGGCACGGCCCGGCGCAGGTGAATTAGCCGCCAGCCAAGCGGTCTCATTGTAGATGGTGAGGTAGTCGTCACCCGCAGGCAGCGTCAGCCAAGCGTGGCTGGTAATCCAGAACTCGAGCTTCCCGAGCCAGGCCTTGTCGCCGGAGCGGGTACGCATCGTGAGCCGTACCTCGCCGGCGCCCTCACCCACAGTGACGCCGAGTACTGCCTGCGGGATGGAGCGCAGGATGCGACCGATGGTCACCAGCTTGTCAGCCAACGCGAACATCATGTTGTTCAGGAAGTCTCCCACCAAATTACCAAGGTCCTGTACCGGTGGCAGGGAGTCGTCGTCGAAGAGCATGAATGACCCTTCGAGCAGGACATGCTGCGGCAGGTCCTGCATCAACACGCCGGTGAAGATGCGGTAGTCATGCTCGCCCCACGCCGCTCCCGCATCAGTGGAGGAAAGATACTCATAGTCGCCGTAAACGAATGACTTGAGACGCTGCGTAGAGCTGAACTCGACCACGGTGCGGTTCTGCTCATCGGTCGATTCGTTACGCACCTCCAGCCAGAGCGAGGTGCCAGGACGGTCGCTGAGGCAGGCGAACGGTTCCCCCGGAAGCAAGCCACGGTCGCAGCTCGGAATTCCCTCCAACTCGGCGATTATATGCGACAGGAACGGGTCGCTCCCATCGCGCGGGGCGACGTTGTACTCATAATACTGGAAGTCCAGATTGAAACTGGCGTCCTGCTCGAGCGGGTCGTCCCGCTCAACCAGTTTGGCATACAGCTCGAGTGCATCGCGATCGACGCCATCCTCATCATCGGAGATAATACGTAGTTCCAGCTCGGCCGGAATCTTGCCACGTGGATTGGAGATGTCGAGCTTGACGAAAGACATCTCCTCCATCGCTGGCAGGGGTTCTTCCGGAGTGCCACCGCGCGACCAGTTGTACTTGATGTAGCCGGGGGTAATCGTCAGCTCCTCAACACCGTTGTCGGACGAGTTGGACAGGTTGGCATTGATGTGGTAGCGCAGGTTATAGGGTGCGTTCAGGCTGCTCAGGTCACCAGGGTTGATTCCACTCGCGTTAAGATAGATTGCAAAATCATCGGTGGTACCTTCCCAATCGTAGGTATCAGGTACGTCCTGGAATTGCGTGTCCACGGCCCAGACATAGGTCAGGTCCTCGCCATTATTGCCGGCATAGGTCGCGCCGCGAATCACCGCTATTTCCAGTGGCTGGTCCAGTTCCACGCCCTCCACCCATGTCGCGCACCCCCCCTCCTCGAGGGTTAATTGTGTGCACTTTTCGAACTCGAATGAAAGGCCGCCTTCGGCCCCCAGCTGAACGTCGCCGTCGAAGGGGTTGGCGTCCGACTGCTCTATCAGGTTCCCAATAATCGGCACCAGCCGGCTGCGGACGTCGTCGTTGCCGTCACCGGTGACATCAATGTTGGCCCAGGAGATGTCGCTCTCATCGAGGCCACTGATTATGCCCAGGAGCAATGGCTTCACGAAAGGATCGTCAGGAAAGCTGACGTTAACCCAGGCAGACAGGAGTGATGTCGAAGCTCCGAATAGCGAGCCGACCAAATTCATCTCCTCGATGCCCTCCTCTTCTGCGGAAATATTACCGTCCCCGTTAGCGTCGTAGGCCCAGTAGATCAGGTAGGTCTGGAGGAACAGCGACGCCGCCGTGCCAAGCGTGCTCTCCGGCCACATTTCCTCGTTTTCAAGGATTGCCTCCATGATACGGGCTTGCTGCGGCTGCGGGTCGTCTACGATAATCGGCGTGAAACCGCGATTGGCATAGTTCCAGCTTGCCTCTGTGATGTCGACCGACGCATTCACCTCCTCGGTCGCGTTGAGTTCGGCGAGCGCCTGCCGCTGATCCTCTAGCAACGAGAAGTTGACTAGCTTGCCGTCATGCAGCTGCCGCAGCAGCGCCAGCTCCTCGCCCACCTGCGCTGCCTGCTCCTGCCGGTGCAGTTCGAGCGCCCCGAAGAGCTCCTCCATCACCGCGGCGGAGCCGTAATCGTTCCCGCCGCCGCCGCCGCCGGCCGGCGAGTGGGTCATTGCGCCCGCCATGAGCGGCTGTAGGATGACCAGCAGGGCAGTTCCCAGCACTAGCACTCGACGACGGGGGGTCATGACGCTACTTGGAGAAACCTGCAGTATTTATAGGTGGCCGAAAGGCTCGAGCTTTAAATAAAGGAGTAAAGTCCAGCCGAACATGCCTGAGGATGAAAGCCCGGCAGAGGCGCCGGCGGAAGAGGAACCGCAGGAGCCCGCAACCGAGGTGAAACAGGAGCGACTTGAGGCGAACAACGGCTTCAGCGGCGAAGCCAACGAGCGCGAGCTGCAGGAGCTGGTCGCGAACCTCAACACCAACATCCTGATTATCGGCGCTGGCGGCGCCGGCAACAATACCCTCGAGCGACTCTACCGTGAAGGCATTGACGGTGTCGAGATGCTGGCGCTGAACACCGACGCGCAGCACCTGCTCGCGGCGCGCGTGCCGCACCGCATGCTCATCGGCAAGCAGCTCACCAAGGGGCTCGGCGCTGGCGCCGAGCCCCATCTGGGCGAGGGCGCCGCCGAAGAGGCGCGCGATGACCTGCTCAACGCCTGCCACGAGGCGGACATCGTCTTCCTGACCGGCGGCCTCGGCGGCGGCACCGGCACCGGCGCGCTGCCGGTGATAGCACGATTTGCCAAGGAAAAGCAGGCGCTCACCATCGCCATCGTGACGCTGCCGTTCAGCAACGAAGGCGCCCGGCGCGCCAAGAACGCGCAGCAGGGGCTGGAGCGGCTGCGCAAGGTGGCCGACACCGTTATCGTGATTCCCAACGACAAACTGCTGCAGGAGGACATCGCGCAGCTGCCGCTCAACGAGGCGTTCCGCAAGGCCGACGCCATCCTGGGTGGGGCGATTCGCTGCATGTCCGAAATCACCACCCGCAGCGGGCTGGTCAACATCGATTTCGCCGACCTGCGCTCAATCATGGAGTCGGGCGGTGTGGCGATGATTGGCACCGGCGAGGCGCAGGGCACGGACCGCGCGGCCGAGGCAGTGCAGAGCGCCTTCTCGTCGCCACTGCTGGAAGTCGATATCAGCCAGGCTTCGGGCGCGCTCATCAACGTCACCGGCGGCGATGACATGACGCTGCACGAGGCGCACGCGGTGGTGCGCGAAGTGAATGCCAAGATTAATAAGGAGGCCCGAATCATCTGGGGAGCTTCCATCGATTCTTCTCTCGAGCATTCCATTCGTGTGATGCTTGTAGTAACTGGTGTGAAATCATCCCAGATACTTGGTCCTCCAGAAGGAGTCGAAGATGAACTGGTAGCGCGCTACGGGATAGACTTCGTGCAATGAGCTACATCGAGCGAATCTGGAATACGCAACAGGGTCTCGAGGACCGCTTCCGACGCATTGGCCGCGGCCGGTTCGGCCGCGTGCTGAGGCTGGCGCGCAAGCCGACCTACGACGAGTTCGTCAAGAGTTCGTGGATTGTCGGCATCGGCATCGGCATTGTCGGCCTTATCGGTTTCATAGTCTACTACATCTGGCTGAAAGTCCCCCCCATAATCAGCGACGTACTGGGAATCTAAGATTAACCATGGCAACCTTCGAAGACGAAACAGAGCCTGAAACGCCTTCCGCAGAGGCGAGCATCTACATCATGAAGACCGCCATCGGGCGCGAGCAGACCGCCGGCGAACGGCTGGCTGACCGCGTTCGCCGCAGCGGCGCGCCGGTCTGGTCAATCCTGGCGCCCTCCAAACTGCGCGGCTTCGTGTTTGTCGAGACCGACAGCCCCGAGCTGCTGCGCGACAACCTGAAAGGGCTGACGCACGCCCGCGGCATGGTGATGGTCAAGGGCATCGGCTACGGCCGCTCCAAGCAGCCCGACTCCTTCGGCACCAGCACCCTAGAGGAGCTGAAGCCGCACCTGACCCCGCCGCCGGCCGTAACCGGCATCGCTGAGGGCAACATCGTCGAAGTCATCGCCGGGCCGTTCAAGGGCGAGAAGGCGCGCGTCCAGCGCATCGACGAGGGCAAGGAAGAGGTTACTGTCGAGCTGTTCGAGGCAATGGTCCCTATCCCGATTACCGTCCGCGGCGACCACGTCCGCGTGCTCGAGAAGGAGCCGAACTGATGGGCGAGACCGTCGAAGCCCTAGTCGAAGCGGGCAAGGCCAACGCGGGACCACCGCTCGGGCCGGCACTCGGCCCGAGCGGCGTCAACGTCAAGGCCGTTATCGACGAGATTAACGCTAAAACAAAGGCAATGGCAGGCATGAAAGTGCCAGTCAAGGTCAAGGTTGCTGACGACAAGTCGTTCAGCATCTCGGTCGGCACGCCCCCCGCGGCATCGCTGGTCAAGCAGGTTCTCGGCCTCGCCAAGGGGTCGGGCGAAGCGGGAACCGTCGTCGCAGCCGACATGACCCTCGAGCAAGCAATGACCGTTGCCAAGCAGAAGGGGCCTGCCCTTACGGGTGGTGACCTGAAGGCGATGACCTCCGAAATCCTCGGCGTCGCCAAGTCGATGGGGCTGACCTGCGAGGGGCAGGACCCCAAGGCATTCCAGGCCAAGCTACGCGCCGGCGACTACGACGACAGGTTCTGAATGCGCGCCGTGCTGGCGCTGGGTGGTAACGCCCTCCAGCAGTCCGGCGACGACGGCAGTGTCGAAGGCGAACTGCGGCGCGCGCATGCTTCGCTGGCTCCGCTGGCGGAATTGCTGGCGGGCCGCGACCGGCTGCTGCTGACGCACGGCAATGGCCCGCAGGTAGGGCACGCGCTGCTGCGCGCCGAAGCGGGGCGCCCTGAAACCCCCGAGCGTCCGCTCGACCACCTTGTTTCCGACACGCAGGGCGGGCTCGGTTACCTGCTCGAGCGCACGGTGCGCGAAATCATCGCTGGCGCGGGCGGCAGCCGCAGCGTCATGACCATGCTGGCGCAGGTTGAAGTCGCGCCCGAACTGGGCGAGCCGTGCAAGCCGGTCGGCCCATGGTATCCAGTGAAATGCCGCGCCGAGCTGGAAGCGCGCGGCTGGGCGCTGGCCAAAGGTGAGCGGGGGGTGCGCCGGCTGGTCGTTTCGCCCGCGCCGCTGCGGGTGCTCGAACTGGATATCATCCGCTCGCTGTTTGAGAACCGGATGCTCTGCATCACCGCCGGGGGCGGCGGGACACCGGTGGTCCGTGATGGCAACCGCTGGCGCGGCGTCGAGGGCGTAATTGACAAGGATTCGGTGGCGGGGATGCTGGCGCAGCAGCTGAACGCGACGCACCTGATTATCGCCACCGACGTCGAGCACGCCTGGGTCGGCCCTGACCGGCGGCCGCTGGGCGAAGTGGGCATCGGTGAGCTGCGCAGCCACTACGATGCGGGCGAATTTCCGGCCGGCTCGATGGGGCCCAAGGTGCGTGCCGCGCTCGACTTTATCGAGCGCGGCGGCGAAATGGTCATCATTACCGCGACCGGGGACGTGATGGCTGCGCTCGCGGGCGAAGCAGGAACGCGGGTCGTCGCCTAGAGGAACTGCAACTCTTCCCCGGCGACCAGTCGCGCGCAGTAAGCGCACGCCAGCTGGAGCGGCTCGCGGCTGCGCAGCAGCAGTCGGCTGGTGGCGCCGCGCTCGTTGTTGGAAATGCAGTTGGTGTTGGGGCAGCGCGCAACGCCCGCCACCTCTTCGGGAATTTCGACCGCCGTCTTCTCGGCAACCGAGTAGTTGCGAATGATATTGACATGAGCGCTGGGCGAGAGCAACGCGATGCGCTCGGTCTCGCTCTCAGTCAGTTCGCGGTCCTCAATCTTGATTATGTCCTTGCGCCCCTGCTTGGAGCTGGGGACGTTAATCAGCAGGCTGACCGTGTTACCGGTGCTCGCCACGTCGAGGATGTCGAGAATCTTAAGTCCGGCACCGGCGCGCAGGTGGTCAATCACGGTGCCGTTGCGAATCGGCTGTACCTTGAGCAGGTTGTCCGCCATCAGCCGCCCCCGAGCAGCATTTCCAGCAGCGCCATCCGCACCGGGACGCCGTTGAACGCCTGGCGGAAGTAGGCGGCGTGGTCGGTCTCGTCGACGTCGGTCGCAATCTCGCCGACGCGCGGCAGTGGGTGCAGCACCCGCAGCCCCGGTTTCGCGTCGCGCAGCGTCTCGGCCGAGATGGTATAGGCGCCGGCGACACGGACATAGTCCTCCGGGTCGGGGAAGCGCTCCTTCTGGATGCGGGTGACGTAGAGCAGGTCCAGCTCCGGCAGCACTCCGTCGAGCGCCGTGTGCGCGCTCCAGTCGTCAGGCAGCCCCGCGGTCACGCGGCGTGGCATCGCTAGGCTTTCAGGAGCGATGAAATGCATCGTAGCATCGTAACGCGCCAGCGCCGCCGCAAGCGAGTGGACCGTGCGGCCGTAGCGCAAGTCCCCCAGCAGGCCGACCGTCAGCCCCTCCAGTTTGCCCAGCTCCTCGCGTATCGTGAAGAGGTCGAGCAGAGTCTGCGTCGGGTGTTGACCGGCACCGTCACCGCCGTTGATGACTGGGACATCGGATATTTCGGCCGCCAGCCGCGCCGAGCCTTCCTGCGGGTGGCGCAGGACGATGGCGTCAGCGTAGCCGGCGACCATCCGCACCGCGTCAGCCAGCGTCTCGCCTTTCAGGTGCGAAGTCGTCCGGGAGTCGGCGAAGCCGATAACATTGCCGCCCAGCCGGTGCATCGCGGTCTCGAAGGAGAGCCGCGTACGGGTCGACGGTTCGAAGAAGCAGGTGGCGAGGATTTTTCCGACGAACGCGTCGCTGCGCTCTTCGCCGCGCGCTACCGGCAGCAGCTCGCGCGCGCGGTCGAGGATGGACATGATTTCGTCATCAGCGAGGTCCTGTATGGTGACGACGTGGTCCACGGCTGGCGCAGGGAGGGGGGTCTTTTAGGGTTGACTCGGCGCGCCGCGGTGGTTTCCGACACCACCGGCTGCGCGCGCAACGGTTTATAGACTCGCTGCAGGGGCGGCCTGCATGCCACGAGAGGGACTCAGGCTGGCGCACAATCCACTGGCGCGCGGTGTCTGGATGATGCTGGGCCACGCCTGCGTCGCTATTGGCACCATCGGCGCGTATGTGCCGGGGCTGCCGACCGTCTCGTTCTACGTGTTGGCGGCGGCGTTCTATGCACGTGGCTCGGAGAAGTTCTACAACTGGCTGCTGTACCACCCGATCTTCGGCCGCTACGTCCGCGACTACCGCGCCGGGCTGGGAATGCCGTTCCGCTCGAAGGTCTACACGATTGCAATGATGTGGACTGCCGTGACTTACGCAGTCTACGCGTTGACGCGGCTGGGCGACCCGGGCTACGGGCAGGCGACGGTGCTGCTGGCGGGGGTCATCGGTGCCTGGTTCGTCGGCCTGCATATACCGACGCAGCACACTGACCGAGAAGCGAACATGCGCTGGCTGCTGCGCATCCTGAGCGCCGCTTGTGCGGCGCTCTACATCGTCGTGGCGTGGCTGGCGGCCGGGCCGCTACAACTGCTGGCGCTGGTGGGGACCGCGATTGCGGCCGGGCTCGCGGCAAGGGCTTAAGTTGCTGGAGCATTCCCCCGACGTGGCTGCGCGCAAGGATACCAACATCGCCTACAAGATTTATGCGCCGGTTTACGACCGCGTTTTCGCGCCCAGTTTCGCCGAGGGGCATACACGGATGGTCGAGGCGCTCGACGCACAGCCGGGCGAGCGGGTGCTGGAAGTGGGGGTCGGCACCGGCATTTCGCTGCGCCACTACGTGGCCGGTGTCAGGGTCGACGCGCTCGACTTCAGCGCGGCGATGCTGAAGAAGGCGCAGAAGCGGCTCGACAAGGGCGAGGTAGCCGCGGAGGTGACGCTGCACCAGATGGACGCGCACAAGCTGGAATTCGACGACGACACGTTCGACCATGCGGTAGTGGCGCACGCGATCGCCGTCGTGGCGGAGCCGGAAGTGGTGCTGTGCGAGATGATGCGCGTTACCCAACCCGGCGGCAAACTGGTGGTGGTCAACCATTACAAGGACGACCCCGGGAAGCTCTGGCGCGCGTGGAATCCGGTGCGGCGGAAGCTGGGGCTGGGGCAGCACTTCGACCTTCCGGAACTTTTGCAGNCNTGCGGGCTGGAAATCGTGAGCGACNATNNCGTCAATCGCATCAAGTCGCGACTGATTNTGACGNGNCTGCCCNCCTAGAGGCCGTGGCGNGCAACGTGCAGGCCGTAGCTGCCGAGAATCTGCGGTGCAATCTGTAGCGACTCGGCGTTGATTTGCTCGATGGTATCATACGGCGTGTGGTATTCGGCCGAACCCGAACCGTAGCCGGTGGCGGTCGTAAAGCCCTCCATCGCGAAAGTGCGGTGGTCGGACGGTCCCGCCACGGCCGCGTAGCTAACCGGCGTCTGGTAGTCAGCTGCCAGCGCGGGGAACCGCTCGCGCCACAACTCCATGACTTTCTCGATTTCCGCTTTCAGGTCGGGGTTGTTNACCTCGAACGGGATGCNGTCGCCGCTCTCCCCGAGGTCGGCNTGNGTCATGTCAAAGTTCAGGTAGAGCCGCAAGTCGCTCTGCAGGGCGGCCTCGTTCTGCAGGAAGTAGCCGTACGAACCGAGCAGTCCCAGCTCCTCGGCGCCCCATGTCGCAAAGCGCACAGTGTATTCCAGTTCGCCCGCCTGCACGAACTGGCGCGCCATCTCGATTATTTCGGCGGTGCCGACGGTGTTGTCGACCGCGCCGTCGCCGACGTAATGCGTGTCCATGTGCGCACCGAGCATCACGATTTGCGACGACTTGCCAACGATGTCGCCGGTGACGACACGCGTTTCGCGCAGCTCGATTACGACATTTATATCCAGATCGACGAGCGCCGACACGTCGTCGTCCTCTTCGGCAGCGTCAATCCAGTCCTGTAATTGCTGGCCTGCCGTCTGGGAGAGCATCAGGTGCGGGATTAACTGGTCGGCATATTCTGGATACGCTTCGGGAAATGGGATCATGTGGCCGCGCGCGTCAGCCCCGTAGGACGCCTTGCCAATCGGCCANTCNCGCCCNACNTCGTAAATCAGTGAGACTGCCGCGCCATTGTCGAGCGCCTGNAGATAGAGCGCGCTGTAGCTGAGCGCNCCGTCGTTGGCGACCAGAACCGCCCGGCCGGAGACNGGNCCGGCAGCGGAATAGTTGGCGTCGTCACCATTGCCGACNAAGATCGCCTCNATGTCNGAGTCGTCGAGCGAGCCCGAGAAGGCGAGCACNGTGAAATCCTCGAGGTGCGACAGCTGCTGCTCGTCNCGGTCGACCGTCACTCCNAGGANCTGCTCCTCNCGGGCGATGGTNANNTCCTGCGTCCCNACCGGCTCGTAGAGCNTCCACGGCACGGGGTGGACTGTGACGCGCGCCAGCCCNGCCGCGGTAAACTGNCTGGCNACATATTCGGCGCCCANCNNCTCNNCNTCGCCGCCGGCNAANCGCGGNCCGTTGGNANNCANCGCCTCGATNTCCTCGTAGGCGCGCTGGTAGTCGAAGGCNATGAACTCCACCTCCGGCTCCCCGAACGGCCACCAGACCCAGGCGGCCGCGCCGCTGACGAGCAGCAGCAGCACCAGCGCCACCGCGATAATGCGGCCACGCGTCGTCTCGAGGCTGGAGGGAAATTGCACGGGGCGCCAGCGTGGCGCGCTAATAAGCGCAATCCGCTTATACGCAGCACATAAAGGGGTCGCATAGCGTGCAACGCAAGAACTTCGGCCGCAACCAGGTGCTTCAGCCATCGGCGGCCTACACCCCAGCCGACGAGCAGGAAGTCCTACAGATTCTCGACAGACACCGCGGCCAGCGCATCCGCGCCGTCGGCAGATTGCATAGCTGGAGCGAGACAGTTCTCGGCGACGGCGTGCTGCTGGACCTGCGACGATTGAACGACGTCCGGCTCCGGCCCGACGGCGACCAGCTCGTTGCCACGGTTGGGGCCGGATGCCAGATCAAACGCCTCCTCAAAGAGCTCGATCGCGATGGCGCCACCCTGCATTCGCTGGGCCTGATCACGGCCCAGACAATCGCCGGGGCGATCTCCACCGGCACTCACGGTTCGGGACGCAACAGCATGTCGCACTATGTGGTGGGGGTGCGGCTGGCGCGCTATGACGCTTCCANCGGNCAGGCNANCATCGAGGAGCTGAGCGCCGGNGAACCNCTGCAGGCAGCNCGCTGCTCACTGGGNTCGCTCGGNATCATCCTGNCCGTGANGATTCGCTGCCGCGNACAGTACNACGTGCAGGAGCACTTCACCGAGTCCCGTCGGCTGTCGGACGTCCTGGANGCCGANGCGTCATTNCCGCTCCAGCAGTTCTACCTCNTNCCCTGGCGCTGGTCCTANTTCATCCAGCACCGGCGTGAGNATGACCNGCCNCGTTCCCGCCTCGCTAGNNTGTACCGGCTCTACTGGCTNGGNNNNATGGACTACGGCNTGATNCTGCANATCCTNTTCCTGGANCGCGTGGNGCGAAGNCGGCGCNTGATNCGGCTNGCCTTTCGTCGCATCATCCCGGCCTTCCTGATTCGCAACTGGAGGGTCACGGACCGCTCCTCGTCCATGCTGGTGATGAGGCACGATGCCTTCCGCCACATCGAGATTGAGGTGTTCGTGCGCCGAGACAAACTGGTGGACGCGCTCAGGTTTGCCCAAGAAACCATCAAGGTCGCTGGCGGAAGGGAGTCAACGTTGTCCGCAGACAACCAGCAGCGAATCGAGGGGCTCGGCATGCAAGAGGCACTAGCCGAGCTTCACGACCAGTACTGCCACCACTTTCCCATCTGCGTGCGGCGGGTGCTTCCCGATGACACCCTGATCTCGATGGCCAGCGGTGCGGGGGAGGACTGGTACGCGCTGAGCTTCATCAGCTACGCGAGACCAGCACGNCGTGCTGGTTTTTCCCTGTTCGCGAGCTTCATGGCCCGAAGCATGTCACGACTGTTCCATGCTCGTCCGCACTGGGGAAAAGTCTGCCCACTGGAGGNCAACGAGCTGACATCCCTCTACCCCAAGTTCAATGCTTTTCGCACCGTCTGCAATACACTTGATCCGCAAGGCGTCTTTCAAAATGGCTGGACGGCAGCGCTGCTGGAAGCAGATGGTCCTGCGGGAGATATTCCTTGAAGGATGGCTCGAGTGAACGTGCGTAGGTGCCGTTCTGGAAACGAGTTATGATGTCGCGCCTGTTTTAAATATCGGTCGTCAGAGAAGCTCGGGGTGGTCACGCACCCATTCCAGCGTGTCGCGAACGGTCTGCCGGATGGGGCGCGGGCGCCATCCCAGCTCGCGGCGAGCCTTGCTCGTATCGTAATTGGTCGGCTTGCCCAGGTATTCACGCACGGTTTCCGGCGTCAGCCGCGGCTCGCGCCCAAACCAGCTGCGGAACTGCTCGAGCCGCGCCAGCGCGCGCACCTGCCAGAGCGCCGCTTGGCGGGTCGGCACCGCAATCGTGGGGTCGATGTCGCGTACCAGCGCGACCAGCTCGGCGGCCGGCAGGCATTCGGTACAGAGAATGTGGCGGCCGCGCGCCTGCCGCGTTTCGTAGGCGAGCACGTGCCCCTGCGCGACGTCGCGCGCGTCGACCAGCCCGTAGGTGATGGGCGGAATGCGGCGCAGCTCGCCGCGCAGCAGCATGCGATACGGCACGGTCGAAGGCGTGTGACGGTGGAAGTCGGGGCCGATGACTGCCGTCGGGTTGATGACCAGCAGGTCGAGCCCACTCTCCTCGGCGAAGGCCCAGGCGCGGTGCTCCGCTTCCGTTTTCGCGTAGGAGTAGGGATGGCGCGACGCGTCGTTCCAGTCCGCTTCGCTAAGCGGTGCGCCATCCGGTCCCGCCCGGCCGACGGCAGCGGTCGACGACGTGAAGACCACGCGCCCGACGCCCGCCGCGTGCGCAGCGCGCAGCACGTTGATGCCACCGGTTATCGACGGTTCAATGATTTCGCGCTGCGGGTCGCGCGCCCAGCTGCGGTAGACTGCAGCGACCTGGAACAGCCCGTCGCGCCCCTCCATCACCGGCGCGAGCGTCTCCGGACGCATCAGGTCCGCCTGCACGATTTCAACGCCCATGGCTTCGAGATGCGCTGTTTTGGCGGGGTCGCTGGCGTCGCGCACCGTCGCGCGCACGTCGTAGTCGCGCGCGACCAGCAGCTTCGCGACCGAATATCCGACGTGGCCGTTGGCGCCAGTGACGACTACGCGCTTCACGCGCTCTCCGGCGGCTGCATGAACTGCGCGCGGTAGAACTTGAGCTCGGCGATTGACTCTAGGATGTCACCCCGTGCGCGGTGCGCCTCGAGCTTGGAGGGAGCCTGTTTCATTGCCTTCGGGTACCAGCGCCACGCCAGTTCTTTGATACTCGAAACATCAACGACGCGATAGTGGCAGCGGTTCTCCAGTTTAGGCATCTGCACTTCCAGAAATCGCCGGTCAGTGCCAATGGAGTTGCCGCACATTGGTGGCCGGTAGTCCTGCGGCAAGTGCGAGTCGATGAAACTCAGCGTCTGTTCCTCCGCTTCCGCCAGTGTAAGCACCGAAGCACGAATTTCGTCGAGCAGTCCCGAGCGCTGATGCATCTCGTGGACGTAGTCGCCCATCCGCTCCAGCCGTTCCTCGTGCGCATGCACTATCAGGTCCGGCCCCTCCGCTATTACCTCTAGGTGCGCATCAGTGATGACAGTCGCAATCTCGACGATATCGTGATAATTTGAATCGAGTCCCGTCATCTCCAAATCCAGCCACAAAAGTTCTCTAGCCATATTCACCCTAAATTCTAGCCACTAAACGCGACATCAAGTACCATCATAACAGAGAAACCCAACATCACACCCATTGTGGCTATGTCTCCATGACCCCCTCGATGTGCCTCAGGTACCAGTTCTTCGACCACCACGAAAATCATCGCGCCAGCAGCAAATGCGAGTGCATATGGAAGGAGCGGATCCATGTACACTACCACGGCAGCGCCCAGAACTGCGGCAATTGGTTCTACCAGAGCAGATAGCTGGCCCCACCAGAAGCTCTTTTTCCTTGAAAGACCCTCTCTCCTTAGGGGTAGGGAAACTGCAGCTCCCTCTGGAAAGTTCTGTAAGCCTATGCCTATTGCCAAGGCAATGGCGGCACCAAAACTGTCTCCTGTGGCTGCTGCACCGAATGCAACGCCAACTGCCAGTCCCTCCGGTATATTGTGAAGCGTAATTGCTGAAACAAGAAGCATACTCCTGTGCCATGTGGTCTTAATTCCCTCAGTTTCTTCAGGAGGCGCCCCGGGATGAAGGTGGGGGAGAAACCTGTCGATTAGTCGCATGCAAACGCCTCCAAGCAGGAAACCAACCAGTACGGGAAGGATACCATTCAGGACTGTGCCGTCCGAGTGTTCAATCGCCGGCGCCAGCAATGACCAGAAACTGGCCGCAATCATTACGCCTGCTGCAAAACCCAGCATCGCATCCAGAATCTTCCTGTCTACCTCCTTGAAAAAAAAGACCAGCCCGGCACCAGCAGCAGTCATACCCCAGGTGAAAAGTCCGGCAGCTAACGCTTGTTGAACCGCAGTCAATCCTTCCAGAAATTCGAACACTATCTCAGGCTATTTTAGAGGCGTATTTAGCGTTGACCTCATACTCCACAAGAACTACGGTAAACCAGCCTGCCCAGCAGTTTTTATTCACCTACCAGTCGCCGCCCGATGGCTGCCAGTATCGCATCGCCGCGCATGGAGGAGCTTTCGCGGCTCGTCGCCGCACGAC
>PCCI01000002.1 GCA_002731655.1 Methanobacteriota archaeon
AACATTTGTTTTCATCGGTTAAGCGTTTTACCAGCACCTGAATAGGGGCACGTGACTCACACAGAAGCGCTCGCAGAAGCGCAGCAGCTGGTCGCTTCCGCGCTGAAGGAACTGGACTGGCCAGAGCTGCCGTACGACCATTACCCACTCCAGGGCGACTTGGCAGTCATCTGCTTCCCTGCTGCAAAACAACTGAAGCGCTCGCCTCCAGAATTGGCAAAAGAACTGGCCACTGTACTCGCCGACCACGGGCTCAGTGCATCTGCCGAGGGAGGCTACTGCAACATCACCCTAGACTGGCGCTCGCTTGCATCTGGCCTACTCACACAGATAGCTTCCGGTGATTTTGGCCGCGGCGCACCGAGCGGGAAACGGGTGCTCATAGAGCACACATCAGCCAACGCCACAGGGCCATTCCATATGGGTCGTGCGCGCAATCCGATTATCGGTGACACGCTGGCACGGCTGCTGCACTATGCTGGTGACGAAGTGGCCACAGAGTACTACGTCAACGACATGGGGCGCCAGGCAGCAACGCTTGCCTACGGGCTAAGCCACTTCCCCTCAGGTGATAATGAAAAAGTGGACCACGCGCTAGTTAAATGCTACCAGCAGGCAAGCACAGCACTCGAGAACGACCCCACTGCCAAGANGGCAATCTACGAGCTAATGGAGGCGTGCGAACAGGGTGANAAGAAAGCGATAAAGGANGTTGCTGGCGCCGCTGAGAAAATGCTCGNGGGCATGCGTATTTCACTGTCTCGGATGGGCGTCGAGGCCGAGGCGTTCTTCAACGAATCTAAGCTAGTNACTGGTGGNATGGTGNATGANGTTGTCNCGGCACTTGCAAAATCACCACTNTGNGGAGANGANGANGGTGCTAAGTATCTNGATCTCACAGACCATGGCATAGCNGGACGCAACCAGAAATTCTTCTTCACTCGCAAGAGCGGACTCAGCCTCTACACAACGCGCGACGTAGCATACCACCTAGACAAATTCGACCGCTGCGACGTTGCCATCAACATCCTTGGTGAAGACCACAAGCTACAGTCACGGCTGCTCGGCATCGCACTGGGCGAGCTCGGAGCACCTGCTCCGGACGCACAGTTCTATGCCTTCGTCAGCCTGCCTGGCGGGAAGATGTCGACCCGTGCCGGGCGCGTCGTCTACCTTGACGACATGCTCGATGAGGCACAGCAACGGGCACTAGCAGAACTGGAGCAGCGACGAGGTGATATGCCCGCGAAGAAGCGGAAGGAACTGGCCGCCATTATTGGCACCGGCGCACTGCGCTACAACATCCTGCGCGTGCAGGCTGAAAAGGGATTCACGTTCCGTTGGGAAGAAGCACTGAGTTTTGAGGGCGATTCAGCGCCGTTTGCGATGTATTCGCACGCGCGCTGCTGTGCCATCCTGCGCCGTACCGACGGAGATGCAGGTGGAAACCCTCCAGACGAACTCCACACCACTGAAGAGGAGTTGCTGCGGCAGCTTGCTCGCTGGCCCTCGACCGTTACGCGTGCTGCAAAAGAGCGGAAAATGCACCTGCTCCCCGCCTTCGCGCACAGCCTCGCTGCGGCATTCAACGGTTTCTACCGCGACTGCATGGTAATTGGCGCTCCCGAGCAGGAATTCCGGCTGGGACTAGTAGACGGAACACGCCAAGTGCTTGCCGACGTGCTTGGAATGCTAGGAGTGGTTGCGCCGGAGGAAATGTAGGGTGCTGCGGCCGCAGTGGCACTTCCTCAGCGATGAGCCTCCGGCAGATATTGTTGAACTGCTACTGCTGCAGCGTGGCCTGACGGGAGCGGAACGTGACACGTTCATGCAGCCATCACTGGCACAGCTGCATGACCCATTTGCGCTTCTCGATATGGAAGCCGCCGTAACAAAGCTGGAATGGGCACTGACTTGGCAGCAGCCTGTAACGGTCTTCGGTGACTACGACTGCGACGGTGTCACTTCGACTGTTCTGCTCTATACACTGCTGCAGAAGGCGGGGTTGCAAGTCGACTACCATGTGCCGCACCGTATTGACGACGGCTACGGCCTCACATCCGATGGTGTGGAGAAAGTGCATGCGCGTGGGAGCCGGCTGATTGTAACAGTTGACAACGGTATCGCGGCTACTGAAGCTATCGAAAAGGCCAACGTCCTGGGCATGGAGGTCATAGTCACAGACCACCACAAGCAGGAAGGCGAACTGCCTCCCGCCTGCGCCGTCGTGAACCCAAATCGCAAGGATAACGAATATCCCTTTCAGGGAATTGCTGGTGTCGGTGTCGCTTACAAACTCTGCTGCGCACTGGCACCACGCATCCTTTCCTCTGACGAGGCCCGTTCATTCCTGCAGGAAGCACTGGATCTGGTAACACTTGGTACCGTAGCAGACATGATGCCATTGATTGACGAGAACCGCGCACTGGTAGCGCAGGGGCTTTCGCGTGTTGCTTCTTCCAAACGGGCTGGAGTTCAGGCACTCATCGAGCAGGCACGCGCTAAACGCGACATCGACCCGATCGACATCGGCTTCAGACTCGCTCCACGCATAAACGCCGCTGGACGGATGGAAGGCGCTGACATTGCACTAGAATTATTGCTGGCGCCGAACCTGACGACGGCACGTCCGCTCGCGGATAGACTAGGTCAACTTAACACAAAACGGCAGGCAGAGACCCGGCGCTGCGAGGAACTGGCACTTGAACTGGCTGAAGCTGAAAAAGGAGCGGATTTTATCGTCATCTGGCACCCTAAGATGCATGCCGGCGTAATGGGACTAGTCGCGTCGCATATCATGCGTCGCTTCCACCGGCCGACGCTGGTTCTGCAAGTAGACGGCAATACTGCAGGTGGCTCGGCGCGCTCAATTCCAGGTTACGATCTGAGTGCTGCAATCGATCGCAACAAAGTTCTCCTCGACGGCGGTGGTGGCCATGCCATGGCAGCCGGTTGCCATCTTCCGACAGGCAACCTCGAAAAACTGCGCGAAGCGCTGCAANCAGACGCTGCTGAGCGACTCACTGAGGAAATGCGACAGCCACTTCTGGAAATCGCAGCACCGCTGGATCGAAAACGCCTTGACCTGCATTTTCTGGAACAGGTCGAGCGACTTGCTCCTTTCGGACAGGGGAACCTAGCACCCACCTTTGCGCTACTCGGTCAGGAGGTGCAGACTGCGCATACGATGGGGCGCGATAATGATCACTTGCGAGTCTCGCTGGCACGCTGCCCAAACGCAATTGGCTGGGGCATGGGTGAACGTGCTGAAACACTGATNCCTGGTAACAAAATTGACATCGCCTTCAGGCTAGAACGAAATCGCTACAGGGGGCGTGAAGAGCTACAGCTAGTGCTGAAAGACCTGAAACCTTCGAGGTAGATGGTGGTGGTGAGGGCCGGATTTGAACCGACGTAGATACGCTCTGCAGGCGTACGCATAGCCTCTCTGCCACCTCACCACGGTCGCGTCACTTGCCGGCGCGTTTAAGGATTGCCGGTTCGGGCGATGGTGCGAGAGATATCACTGCCACCCAGACTCTCGCGTTTCATGTCCGCCAGCAGCCGTTCATAGTGNGTAATCTGTTCCTCAACGCGNTCCATCTCCGATGCGTCGCCNTCACCTTGTTCTATCCGCTGGCGGACGCGTTCNCGGCGTGACTCCCACTTCTCCAGCTCAGCGACAGCCTGTAGGATTCGGNCTTCCTCCATATCAAGTGAACCGTATGGTTTCCAAGTTGTGCGGGACACGCACCTCCATACGTGCCTTGCGGCGGATATCGGTGGCGAACTGCAGGCATTTCTGAGGGTCGCCGTGGTTCAAAAGGACAAGCTTGGGTCGCGGACGAATAGTGCGTAGGTAGCGCATCAGTTGTCGCTTGTCGCTGTGCCCCGAAAACCCTTCACACGTCTCCATGTTCATCTCCACTTTCACCGGCACCATTCCACCATTATTACGGTCGTGCAGGTGAATTTCATGCGCCCCCTGCTGTAAGCGCTGTCCAAGTGTGCCGGATGCTTGATAGCCAACGAAAACCATAGTATTCCTCTTGTCGGGCGCCCAGTGACGTAAATATTCCATCACCGGCCCTCCATTAACCATGCCAGATGTGGCGAGGACAATGGTAGGCTCCTCCCGAGAACAGATTTCCTGCCGCATATCGGGTGAGTCCACCTTGCGGAACATATCATCGCGAAACGGGTTGCCTCGATTCTGGTAAATCTTGTTGCGCAAATTGTTATTCAAGTATTCGGGGTAGGCGGCGTGGAGCGCGGTTGCTTCCCAGATCATCCCATCTAGGAAGACGTCCATATCACCCAGCTTGCCCTCGCGATGAGCTTTCTCGAGTACCAGCATCACCTCCTGGGACCTACCTACGGCGAAGACAGGGATGAGAATCTTGCCCTTTTTCTCAACCGTGCGGTTGATGATTTCAGTCAGTTTTCGCATCCCCTCCTCGCGCGACGGCTGAAAGTCCTTGAAACCACCGTAAGTTGCTTCCATGATGAGTGATTCCATGCGCGGGAAGCGGTTGACGGCACGGTCGAAGAGCCAGGTGTTCTCGAACTTGATGTCACCTGAAAATACCATATTATGCTGCCCCTCGCCGACGTGGAAGTGGGCACTCGCAGAGCCAAGGATGTGACCGGAGTTGTGTAGGGTAAGCTTCAGGTCGGGAGCGATGTCGGTTGTGTCACCGAAGTTGAGCGGGATACAGTTCTGCACCTGCTGCCGGATGTGCTTGCTGGAATATGGGACTTTTTTGGCTTCGGCGTTCTGAATCTTGATGTAGTCTGTCTGTAGAAGCGCTGCAAGGTCGCGTGTGGGTGGGGTGCAGTAGACGGGGCCATCGTAGCCATAAACAAATAACATCGGCAGCAGTGCTGAGTGGTCTAGGTGTGCGTGTGTCAACACCACGGCGTCAAGACCATCGAGAGGTGTCACCTCCGGTGCGTTCAGGAACGGGCTAGGTTCCTTTTCGTTACCGGGATTGAAGCCGCAATCAACTAGCACCTTGCTGTCCTTGGTCATTAGTAGGTGACAGGAACGGCCCACCTCGCGGTAACCGCCCAGCGCAGTGAGGCGGACATACTGTTCACCCTCGATGGTATCGCGGAACACCTTGCGGCCGACGCGAGTCATAAAATCTCTCCGCTTTTTGGCCACCTTTGGCTCAAGGACGAAGTTGCGGATTTCGCGCAACGTTTTCGACTCCATCGGAGCGTCACGGATGACAATCGGGTTCCAGCCGACTGCACGGCGCACCTCGTTAAGCACAGCGCCGAACTTGCCAATGGCACGGCCTGGGTTCACTGCTTCTATGTAAACGTCGCCATTAATTTCGTCGAAACGCACACTGCTAATTTCGGCCTCGCTGGGGATTACTTCGCGCAGCTTCTCTTCCGCCTCCTTGCTCGGCAGTCGCACTGACGGGTCAGCGCGAACGAGTATACGCTTGCGCACTTTTTGCGCCAGTTTGCGCACCACATCACTGTTCTCAGCAAACACGTCTACATTCTTGGTGTAGAGAACTACATTGGAAGCTTCCACGCGCACGTCGGTAAACTCGATGGTGTCAGAAATGACACTCTTTGCAGCTTCGCGGACCTCCTTGATGACGTCTTCTACGGCCATGTTGACCTTCCTCTCGGCGTGTGTGAAGGCTGCCTCAGGCAGCCAGCTTAGCCTGAATTTTTGTGACGGCTGCCGCGTCCATCGCGGTATAACCGCTCGAATCGATAGTACAAAGCGAGATGCCGTCGCCAGACGCCGAGTCACGCTTCATAGCCACGGTAAGTGCCCGGATTGCGAGTTCTCTCCCTTCAGCAACACTAAGACCCTCACGGAAGTGGTCCTCAAGGACTCCATAAACGAAGGGGGAGCCAGAACCAGTTGTGGTAAATGTGTCTGGTATCGAACCACCGGCTGCATCTAGAGAGTAGACGTGCCCGCCCGCTCGATCCACTCCACCGATAAGCAGCTGAACCCAGAATGGCATGTAGCGCCGACCGTTCATAATGTTGGCCATCAGCGTCGAGGCGGCTTGCACGGCCATTGGCTGTTTGCGTTTGAGCTCATAGAGCTTCACCTCCGCTGAAAGCCAGCGCGCCAGCATCTGTGCATCACCGACAAGGCCTGCAACCGTCAAAGCAATATGATCACTGATGCGAAAGAGCTTCTGCGTGTTCTTGTGCGCTATGAGATGTCCCATCGTTGCGCGCATCTCGGTCGCCATGACCACACCATCGTGGCACACCATCCCTACTGTGGTGGTGCCCTTCTTGAGTTCTTTTTCGGACAAAGTTACTNCCAAACCGGGAAAAGCANCAGTTAAACCTAGGGGGGGTATTTGATAGTTCTGTTATCGTCAAAACTCCGAAGAAGAATTAAATACAGTTCACCACTAAGCCGGCGGTGTAACCGTGATTAAGGCCAGAATTTCAGCAGAGCAACTGAAAGAGTTCGTCGGAACCATCAGTGCGCTGGTCGACGAGGCAAAGCTCACTATCGATAAATCTGGGCTGACCATCAAGGCGGTCGACCCATCCCACGTAGCGATGGTAGAAGCGAAGCTCAGCAANGCCGCCTTCGACTCCTACGAAGCTGACGAGGCTGANCTGGGGCTCGATATCGACAAGTTCAGTGCAGTGCTCGCCATCGCCAGGGCAGGTGACATGGTTGATCTGGAACAGGACACTGAGCTGAACCGNCTAGTAGTCACCATTGGCAACCTTACGCGCGCAATGCCGCTGCTTGAAACAACGGGAATGCCGGACCCCAAAGTGCCGGCGCTCGACCTGCCGGCCACAGTCAANGTAGTGGTTGAGGAAGTGCTGCAGGGNCTGNGNGCATCAAAGGCAGTNTCCGACCACATCGCGCTTTCGACTACCAAAAAGANCTTCGGGNTAGTCTGNGAGGGGGACAACCAGAACCGNGTCGACCTCGAGCTGGGNAAGAAACANCTCGAGAANCTGGACTCCAANGAGGACCANACCTCACTTTTCTCGCTGGAATACTTCACACTGATGGTAAACTCACTCGCTCGCGACCGGGTGCTCACAATCCAGCTGGGCAGCGANCTGCCAGTACGCATCACTGCTGACTTGGCGGTCGATGATNTGACCGGCGCACAGGGCGAAGTCGCCTTCTTGCTCGCNCCNCGCATCGACCGNGACTAGTATGCCTCGCGGCCACCCTTGCCGGCCCCGGGGAAGNTGAATGNCTCGGCACTTTCTGCACATCTCTGATTTCNAGGCGNACGATATTAGGGNAATATTNCAANTGGCGACTGAGCTGAANGCAAAATTCNACGCACGGGATGATTACAGACCGTTTACCGGACAAACACTAGCGATGATTTTCGCGAAGCCCTCAGCACGGACACGGGTTTCCTTCGAAACCGGCTTCACCTGGATGGGAGGGCATGCACTCTTTCTGGGGCCGAACGACATAGGCATTGGTAAGCGTGAAGCTATCAAAGATGTCGCGCGACTGTTCAGCCGCTACAACGACCTGATAATGGCGCGACTGTTCGACCATGCGCACATCTTGGAACTGGCTGAGCACTCGACTATCCCAGTCATCAACGGCCTCACTGACTACAACCACCCCTGTCAGATTATGGCAGATATCTTCACTATTCAGGAACACCTACCAAAAAAAGAGATAGTCAAGGTTGTATACCTCGGCGACGGAAATAACATCGTTCACTCATGGCTGCGGCTGGCGATGCGCATCCCACTCCATTTCAGCTGCTGCTGCCCGCAAGGCTACGAGCCAGATGCAGATACTGTAGCTGAAGCACGTAAAGCGGGGATTTCAACTATCAAAGTGCTGCACGATCCCCAGACGGCTGTTGCAGACGCCGATGTAATCTACACTGATGTCTGGGCCTCGATGGGGCAGAAAGACGAGGCTGAAGCGCGAGAGAAAGTCTTTGCACCCTACCAAGTTAACTCAGCACTGATAGCCGCCACCGGCCGGGAGACGTTATTCATGCACTGCCTGCCCGCCGAGCGGGGGCACGAGGTAACCGACGCGGTGATGGAGGCCGATTACTCAATTGTCTTCGACCAGGCGGAGAACCGGATGCATGTCCAGAACGCAATCATGGCCTGGCTGGTAAAAAATGGCAATTAGCACTGTCGGCGTTGTCGGTGCCGGGCAGATGGGTGCCGGAATTGCACAGGTAGCTGCGGCGACCGGGCGTAGCGTTATCCTGCAGGATATCGCGTCGGAATTCGTCGAGCGCGGGATGGCAACAATTCATGGCAGCCTCGAGAAGTTTGTCGCGAAGGGAAAACTGCCCGCCGGCGAAGCAGATGCAATTGAGGGGCGCATCACGCCAAGCGTAGAGCAAGGGGCACTTGCGAAGGCAGACATAGTCATCGAGGCGATTATCGAGGATCAAAGCCTGAAAGAAGGCCTCTTCGCCACACTGGGCAAACTCTGCCCGCCCGGGACAATCCTGGCTTCCAACACCAGCAGTATCTCTATCACCGAACTTGGCAAGGCAAGCGGTCGCCCCACAGAGTTTATCGGAATGCACTTCATGAACCCAGTACCGCTGATGGAGCTGGTCGAGGTAATTCGTGGGCGCGAAACTTCGGACGCCACCTGTGCAACTGTAATGGCGCTAGCGCGCGAGATGGGGAAAACACCGGTCGAAGCAAACGACTTCCCGGGTTTCGTCGCCAACCGGATCCTTCTGCCAATGCTCAACGAGGCGTGTTTCGCGCTGATGGAAGGAGTTGCCGAAGCCGAGGCTATAGACACAGTAATGAAACTGGGGATGAACCACCCCATGGGGCCACTTGCGCTCGCTGACTACATTGGGCTCGATACCTGCCTCTCAATCATGGAGGTACTACACAGCGGCTTCGATGATGACAAGTACCGGCCTTGCCCACTGCTTCGTGAGAAAGTTGAGGCAGGGCACCTAGGCCGCAAGAGCGGCAGAGGCTTCTATGAATACTAGTAATAATCAAAAAAATTATTGCAAGAAACGCATATAAAGGACAAGCAATCGGAAACTATGAATAAAATTGCGATAGCAGTCATAGCGGTTGGCGTCCTGCTCATTATCGGTGGTGTAGCTATATGGCTTAAATCTGGAGATTCAATTGAAGATCTTGAAAGCTCGTCAGGTGAGGAATATCTCCTGTATAGGGGTGCGGATTCCGAGATGGAGCTCGAAGGTTGGAACAAAGATGACAATTACCTAGTCGTTGTTATGGAAGGTGAATATGCGAATGGAAGATCTTCAAGTAACGAAGGTGAACGTGTAAATCTCACGACTGCGGATTGTGAACTGGTACGTAATTTTACTTTGGAGAACACCAATGGGACAAATTTTTTCGGCACTGAATGTGTGTTCGACGATGACACCGAGGAAGATGGATTGATACATGTAGGATACATCTGCAAGGAAGGTTGTCCGGACGGTACATACACATGGAACACTAATGGTACTAAAATAGAAGTTTATGACGTGGAAGGAATTATAGGTGGTTTCATTGCTGCGATAATTGGCTTCGTAGCCTCATTTGGAGTCTGCTGCTGTGGTAGCATTGTGTTGCTGGGTGGCATAATCATGGCATTCACCATGCAAGAAGACGACCCCAATCAATGGGCTGCGGCGCCTGGCGGGGATGTTAGTACACACGAACCCGGAACCGGCTGGGATGACAAAGAAAGCGCTTGGTCTGAGAAAAAAGATTATATCAGAAACGACGAGAAAGATGGTCAAAACCCATGACGAGAGTGCTAGAACTGAATCAATATATGATTCGGGAGAAATTCTGGAGAATATTTGGTAACAAATTCTGGTTTGAGGATGTAAATCAGAAACGATATGGTTACTGCGAACAAAAACGTTTCAAAATAAAGGAAGATATTCGAATATATTCGGATCCATCGAAAAGTCATGAATGGTTAAAGATCAAACAAAAACAATTGGTTGATGCCTGGGGCGGCTATGACGTAATTGACTCCGGNACTGATGAGGTTTTAGGTACGGTAAGGCGCAAATTCTGGGCATCCATACTTAGAACCAAATGGCACCTTCTAGATGCTACAGGCAAGGAGTTTGGAATCTTGATTGAGGATAGCATGGGCCAGGCTCTGGCCAGACGAATACTATTAGGATTAATCTTGCCAAAGAAATTTCACATTGAGATTAGAGACAGTACCGAACCTGTAACAATGAGGCAGATGTTCAATCCTTTCATCAAGAAGTTGGTGGTCAATATTCCACCTAACCACCCTCTCGATAGAAGATTTATTGCAGGTCTAGCTATAGTAGTAGCTGCGATAGATGGGCGAGGAAAAAAATAGAATTATTCGCAAGCCAAAAATACTACTTTATTTAATTTAATTAATAATTATAATATAATAGAATATACTAAAACATATAATATTAATAGAAATACTATAATTAATAGTTTTGCTATTATTTAATAATTACTATTATTTAATCAATTATAGTAAAATGCAATATATTATAGATTATACTAATATTCACAAACCCCTGGTTTTTGCACACACCCTAGGGGTTTCTACGTTTGCCAGAGATCTGTTCATACCTGCAAAAAACGATTACTTTATATATTACTTTCTTTTATAGACATTATAACAAGTAACATGGAAACTGCCAGTGAAACTGCACCTGCGCTGCGTGAAATGGTTAATTCAGTCACAAACCGGCTCCAGAACCAAAACAGCCACCAGTCCTACCGCAGTGCGCTCGAAAAATTCCTCGCCTGGTATTCGGCCGCCGGCCACGCGGCGCTGAACGCCGCGACCGTGAGGGAATACCTGCTCTACCTCGAAAACAGCGGTAAAGCGCGCGGGACCATCGCGACGACCCTATCTGTGCTGCGGCAGCTGTTCAAGGACCTCCGGCGGCTCGGGACGATTAACGAAAAAACATACCGGGACCTGCTCGAAATCCGGTTCCGGCGTCCGCGAGGCCAGCGCCTACGCACCTGGCTCACGCTCGCGGAAGTGCAGGAACTGCTACAGGGCCTGCCGCGCGACCGCATCCACGACGTACGCGACCGCGCCATCCTGGCGCTGCTGGCGGGTTGTGGGCTGCGACGGTTTGAACTCTGCGGCCTGCGACTCGAGCAGCTGCAGGAAGCGCAGGGCCGGCCGGTCATCGCCGACATCCGCGGCAAGGGCGACCGGCAGCGCACCGTCGCGATCCCGGCCTGGGCCGGGAAATGCCTTGAGGAATGGATTGCAGACTCAGCGGAGCTGCGGCCCGGTGCGTTTATCTTCTTCTCCATCCGCAGAAACGGGACGCCGGGCTCAGCACGCATAACTCCGCAGGGCGTCCGCGACATTGTCGCCCGCCGCAGCCGAGACATCCTTGGAAAGCAGGTACTGCCGCATGACCTGCGGCGCACTTACGCGCAGCTGGCCTACAAGGCTGGCGCCGACCTGCGGCAGGTGCAGCTGAGCCTCGGCCACAGCAGTATTCGCACCACCGAGATTTATCTTGGGCTGGATCAGGACTTCGCGAATGCGCCCGGGGACCTGCTCGAAATTAGCCTCTAGCCTTTCAGGAAGGCATTCACTGGCGCATGCATGATGCAGCTTGGAACCCGCCGCGGATGGCGGCGGGTTCCTTGGTGCGTTCTTGGTCTAGTGGCGGCGGCGGAGCGCGATAGCGCCCAGTGCGCCAGCCGAGACGAGCAGCGAGAGACCCGGCAGGCCCCCATCCTCGTGCTCGTGCTCTACCAGCGTGTTGAGGTCGTCAACACCGGTGATAGCAGGGGAGTCGGAGGTGCCGAGGATGCCCTGCTTGCTTGAGTAGTAGGCGCGCGTGAACTGGGTTTGCTCTGCGCGCTGCACGGTCTTGGTCATTGCCGAGAGTGTCGCGTCGTAGTCGTCGTAGATGAAGGCGGTCAGCTCCGGCCAGGTCTTGGTCTTCATGGTAGCGCTGAAGTTGTCCAGACCGTAGTGGGCTGCTAGTTTGCCCGCGATGGCGTCAGCAATGTCACAGTCGAAGCCAACACAATTCCCGTCAGCATCGAGTGATTCGAAAGGTGGGTAAGTGGTGTCGGAACCAAAGACGATGGTGCCGTTGTCCTGCAGAATGCCATCCAGCTTGCCACCTGCGGTGGGGGACGGGTACGCGGTCGCGGTACTTGCGTCAGTATCGTCGGTCAGCACCACAATCTCGTTACCGAAGCTGACGGCAAAGATGGCGTCATAATCACCCGAGCTGATGACTTCGCCCAGCGCCATGTTAATCGCGTCGAGCAGTTCGCTCTCACCCAGCGGGACGCCAATACCGAAGTCCTCGGCGCCGAACGAGCCGACGACACTTACGCCCGAGTCCGCCTCGGCTTCGTAGAACTTCAGGGTCGGTGCTTGAGTCCATCAAGGCGCTGGTCAACGAAGGGATGACCATGATCATCGTCACCCACGAAATCGGTTTCGCGCGCGAAGTAAGTGACTGGATTCTCTACATGGACCACGGTGCAGTAGTCGAGGAAGGACCACCCTCAATGCTCGACGCGCCGAAGACGGAGTGGATGCAGCAATTTCTAGGGCAGATACTTGACGGATGAACTCATTTCATAATTAATCAATTAATTAATCAATTAACGTATTATCAATGATATAATCTATAGATAATAATTATAAATCAAAATTATTCACCCCGATTGTCAAAGAATTGTAAGGAAGTTATTAATACACGAGTCCCATGAATGGTCGATGAGCACAAGGATATCCTGCCGGTATGCCTTGGTTGGGGCCCTCTTTCTGGGTGTCCTTGTGTTCCTCCCAGGTTCGGAAGCTGAATATACGCAGTTACTAAAATACAATCATTTAAACGCAAATGAAGAAAATCAATTAGAATATATTATACATAACCACCAGGATGAAAGCCTTGACTACGACCTTAAATTCAGCGTCACCAGCATTGACCACCAGACAACTGTCCAAGGCATACCTGAAGTGCAGTCGATTTCCCTCGATAGATATATAAGTCAAATAATCTATTTCAATTTCACAGTACCCACTTCGGGCGACTACAGTTTCAGCCTCACAACCACTATTTCCAATTCCACCTCAGAGTGGACCGAGACAAGCACCAGCACCCTCCGGTTCCGGGAAGTAGTTGCCAGCCTGAACCTACAGCAGTTCGACCGGGTGGACTACGACTCGAATACCGGCAACGGCTTCTGGGAATGGGACGACGGCCTCCGTATCTCGGACTCGCCGGAGCCTTTCGTCGCCGGCGCAGTCATCGGGCCGATAGCTCTCGGGCACCTGCGCGAGCCATGGCTGGAACTTTCCTCAGATGCCAGCGCCGGCACGGGCGAACTGCGCCTGGGCTATTCAACCGACTACCTCCCGGAAGACCGTTATTCCGCAGCTTGGACTCCACTCCTGACGGTGAGTAGCAGCAGTGATAATTTCATAATTGCGCTGCCGGAAACGGACGAAATATACCTACGTTTCTACGCCAGTTGTGACGACGGTTGCGGCTGGGAGATTGGCCAGACTTCGCTTTTAGGTGTCAAGCGCTGGCACGACCTCCGGGCCAGCGTTCCCGGATACCACTTCATGCCCCTTGACGGTGGTAGCAGCCTCGACGCCAGCCTTACCAACTTCGGATTGCTGGATGAAGAACTGGGGAATATCTCTGCCCATTTCCTGATTTACGAAAATGAGGTTGTGATTGATGAAGGACTCCAATCAGTTGCCCTCACTTCCGGCGAGCAGAAATCAATCACATTCGCCCCCACGCTCGCGGAGCCGGGAATCTACCGCGCCGAACTGCGTCTCGAAACCAGCACGGGCGTTACATCTACGCTGGAATTCTACATTGGCCATTCGGCAGCGGCTATCGCCGATTTCGAGAGCCCCGACGCGCGTAATTGTGCCGTCCTGCTGAAGGGCAACGACGAAGCGGTTCCCGCGCTCGGAGTACCCTTCACCCTGCTCGACTCGCACGGAATATACCACATCCTGGAAGTCGAGACGGAAAACCTGCCCGTGATTATCGCCTCTGGGGCCGAAATCGTAGCTGCCCTGAGCCTTGACACCTACGGCATTTCCATCGGTAGCGAGCTGGCCGTGGTCGATACTGGCGACGAATGGCAGGTCTATACGGCTGAACTGCTTGACCCGGCGCCCATGCAGATTGAACTGGCAATCGGCAACAGCGGTTTCTATAGTGAAGAATTCATGCTTGAATACCACTATTCTCCGTTGTTCCTAGCCTCGGTTTCCGGTCCGTCCACGGCGCTCATTGCTCCCGGGACAGTCGCAACCATCCCAGTCACCATCGCCCCCCACGCCAGCATTCCGCAGCCCGGCAGCAGCCCGGTTACCGTCACGGTGAGGCTCCCCGGCGTCGGAATCAGCGAATCTGTGACTCTGCTATTTGATTACCGTGAACCCGTTTTCGAAGCTTCGGAAGTCCGGCTTGACCGGCACTCATTACTCGCGGGGCAGGAAATCCGGGGCAAGCTGACGCTACTCAACGATGGCTTCCCGGCCAATGGGCTACGGGCGGAAATTATCCTGCTGGCACCGTCGGGCAGCGAGAGCAACATCTGGAGTCGCAATATTGAGGAGCTCGGGCACGGCGAGGAATTCAGTGCCAGCTTCAACCACACTCCACAGCAAGGAGGCCTCTACCAGCTGCGCCTCAAAGTTTACCAACAGGATCAATTGCTCTACTCAACCATTGCGGAGCAGGACTTCCGCGTCGTCGCTAGCGACGGGGACGCGGCCACGGAGCCGCCTGCGCTCGAGCTGCCGCGCCCTGCACTGAACATGCTGGCGCTGCTCTCGTTCCTGGGACTGGCATTCTACACTGCCTCCTCGGAAAACAGCCGCTATCTTGGCTTCAAGCTTCTCCTGCCGCTCTATACTCGGCTGCGCCGTGACACGCTGGCGGACGATCCGACGCGGCAGAGGCTGATGCGCTACATCTACGTTCATCCCGGTGCCAACTTCACCCACCTGCGCGACCATTTCGACCTGCACAACGGGACCCTGTCGCACCACCTCAACGTCCTCGAGAACCATTCGGTCATCGAATCGTTCCGCGCCGGCCGCCAGCGACTCTTCTACCCTTGCCGCGCCGAGCGGGCGGGCGTCGCCTCCCGCCCGCTGGTGACCGGCGAAGTGCAGCAGCAGATTGTGATGCTCATCAAGGAAGAGCCGGGAATCACCCAGTCGATGATTGCGACGCGGCTCGATATGAGCCGGCAGAAGGTCAACTACCACGTCACCGCACTCACCCGGCAGGCGCTCATTCGCGTCGAGCCCAGTGGTCGTATCACGCGACTCTATCCGCTGCACTTTACCTAGAGCACATGGCGGGCCTGAAGGGATTCGAACCCATGGCCGTCCGGTTAAGAGCCGGACGCTCTACCTAGCTAAGCTACAGGCCCGCGAGGCTGCGCAGGCTGCCGCCGATAAAAGATTATCTTACAGCCAGACCGCTTCGCGCCGGATAAACCAGCTCGGCAACGCCGCCAGCAGGCAGATCTGGATGGCGCCCTTACGGATTTCGCGGCTCCAACTACTCAACGTTTCTGCTGGTAGGTCGCCCAGCCATCCCCTTCCCGGTCCGGCTCACGGCGAGGCGGGGTAGCCGCACGGCGCTGTGCCTGCTGCCGTTCTGCCTGTGCCTGCCGCTGGGCATGTTCCCGCTCGTGTTGTAAGTGCTCCTGCTGGCGCGACGCCTCGCGGTCGCTCCAAGTGACGCCGCGCCCCTCCCATTTAGCATCATTTTGCGACCACCAATCGCCCGCTCCGGGCTGCTGGTCGAGTTTCTGCTGGTAGGTGAGTTCAACCCGCTTTTCGTCGAGCTCCATAATCTTGCTGCGGCTGAACTGGAGCGCCCCAATCGCCACGACCAGCGCGAAAATGAAGCCGATTCCCGGCAGGAATTCATAGTAGGTTAACGTCATCATCCCGTTCCAGAAAGCGTGGAGCCCCACCGCCATCAAGTAGTATTTTGCCACCACCTTCCACGAGGCGCCGTGAACTAGGTACTGGCTGAGGCCGTGACCCGTGAAGGAGGTGGCGCTGGCGTGTATCAGCGTCGCCGAGAAGGTGCGCATCACGATTACCGCCGCCGTCACCGCCACGCCTTCACCGACAACACTCCAGCCGTACATCAGGTTCTCGGTGGCGGCGAACCCAAGGCCGCAGGCGGCGCCGTAAATCAGTCCGTCCTCGACCTCGTCCACCTCCTCCTTGACGCCGGCGCGCATCAGCCCCATCGCCTTCAGGAATTCCTCGACGAACGGGGCAATAATTACCGCGCCTGCGATTTCGGCCACAATCACGGTCGTCGCCAGCGCGACCATCACTATCAGTATGGAATTGACCACACCTGCCAGGATGATGCCGGTGATAGCACCCCAGAAGAACGCCTGATAGAGCGCCCCCCACGGCTCGGGGTCGTGCTTCTCGAAGTTGCGGAACCAGTTCAGGTAGAGCAAAGCCGGGACAAATGCCATCCCGAGGAAGAGCGCCGCCAGCCCATAGCCGAAGCTGGCCGACAGCGCTATCAGCATGATGAGGAAGAACCAGAGGTAACGGGTTGGAGGTGCCTGCATCTAAGTCGCCGCGCGACACATTCCATCGTGGATATATAGAATACCACGCCGCACCAGCTTCTGCATTTCGCGCTGTGGGTTGGGTATCTCAAGCCGGGTCGCCTCGGCCAGCAGCTCGTCAGGGTCGACGCCGTCATCCTTGTTCAGCGAACGGAACAGCGTCAGGATACGGAACTTGGGCGTGTCCTCGGGCCGCAACGCGCCTACGTCCAGTTTCGGATTGAATGGGACCACCGGCGTCCGCTTGCGCACCTTGCGCACCTTGCGCACCTGCGGCTCTTCGGATTCAATCAGCACCCGCAGGTCTGACTCCTCACCATGAGCCTCGTCATCGAGGTGCTCCATCACCAGCTCCTGCAACAACTGCGCCGTGGTCTTGCCAGCGTCCTTGGCCTTCTGGCGGAAATCATCCCAGTCGACCCGGAACTGTGAATCAATCGGGAAGCGGAAAGTTACGCGGTCGGGAGCCACACCTAGATGGAAGCCTGATTTTATTTAAGTGTGTCGGAGCGCTAGCGCAGCTCCGCGTAAAGCGCCTCAATCCGACCCACGATGCTCTCCCAGGTGAAGTCGCGCGCGACCCGCTCGCGTCCCGCTGCACCCAGCGCGGCTGCCGCAGTCGCGTCCGAGAGAAGCGATGCAATCGCCGTGCCGAGGGCAGCGGGGTCACCGTATTCGACCAGCAGCCCGGTCTCACCCTCGGCGACCGCATCGGGCACGCCACCTACGCGCGTCGCGACCACCGGCAGCCCGGCCGCCGCCGCCTCTAGCAGCACGATGCCGAACGCCTCGTAGTCCGACGGCAGTGCCAGCAACTCGGCGGCGCCGAAGGCGGAGCGGTAGATATCGTCGTCGAGATACCCCAGCCGGTGCAGCGTGATGCCTGCGGCGGCGGCCTGCGCGTCCAGTGCTTTGCCGGGGCCCATGTCCTGACCTACCAGCAGCAGCTCCGCCTCGGGGAAGCTGGCGGCGGCGGTGACGAGGTCGGGCAGCCCCTTGTTGGTCGCGAGCCGCCCAGCGTAGAGCACTAGCCGCTCGCCCAGCTGCGGGAACGCCTTGCGAAACCGCGCGCCGGTCGGTGGCTCGCGCCAGGTTTCCCAGTGGATACCGTTGGGAATTACGCGAATCTTGGCGGGGTCGCAACCGACCTCGGCCAGCAGCAGTTCGCTCTCGTGGCGGCTGACGCAGACGACTGCGTCAGCCGCTGCCAGCGTTTCGCGGCCGACGGTTGCGTCGTAGACCCGCCGCAGCCCGAGCCGGCGTGCGCCGCCCCACATTGACCACGTGGGGTGGAAGTGGGGCGTGATGACCCACGGCGTCTCACGTAGCCGGCGGCGCAGCAGCGCGGTGCTGTTCTGGAAATAGCCGTAGGAATGAGTGTGGACTATGTCCGTTTCCGCCGCGAGGAAGGCCGAGACCATCCCCGGCGCGAGGACGTAGTGCGCCTCACCGCCCGGACTGCGCGCGCGGTGACGCGTCACGGGAACGCCGTTGACCTGCGACGGCATCTCGCGGCGCGTGAAGGGCGTCTCGCTCCAGAGGTCAGTCGTATGCACCGCGACGTCGTGGCCGCGCTGTTGCAGCCCCTCGGCGAGCGCGGCGACGTGCGTCTCGGCCCCGCCCGGCGCCGGCGGGTAGCGAACGCAGCCCTGCAGGACGCGCATGCGGCGGGATGCAGCCCCGGATTAAAGCGGCGCTCTGTGCTTATTAGGCGGGCGCTGCGCTCGCGACGCGTGCCCGCGGACCGCCCTCAGCCGCTGCCGACGCACCTGCGCGAATTGCGCGGCGCGCTGCTGGGGCCGCTGCTGCTCTTTGGGCTGCTACTCGCCACGACTTTCGCCGGGAGCGACGCCATCCTGCGGGCGATGCTTGACTACCACGGCCTGACAGGGAGCGTGAGCCTCTACGCGCCGGCGGAGTTCTTACGCGTGCGACTCGACCTCGCGGCGTTAGCGGGCTGCCTCGGCGCGCTGCCGCTGGCGCTGTTGCAGACCTACCGCTTCGCGCGTCCGGGGCTGAAAGCGCGCGAGCGTGCCTTCGCGCAGCGCGCCATCCCGCTCTCGCTGGCGCTGTTCGCCGGCGGCACGGTGCTCGGCTGGCTGCTGGTGCTGCCGCGGCTGCTGCCGCTGCTCGCCGGCGGCCCCGGAGAAGCGCAATTCTCACTGGCGCAGACCGTCGGGCTGCTGCTCTCGCTCTCGCTCGGGGCCGGTATCGCGCTGCAGCTGCCGCTGCTGGCGTTCATGGCGCGCCGGGCGGGGCTCTGGGATGGCGGGCTCGCGCAAGCCCGCAAACTGGCGTGGGGACTGCTGCTGGCGCTGGCGTTGTTCGTAACGCCAGACCCGAGCACCATCGGGCTGCTGCTGGCGACCGCACTGCTGGTGCTACTCTTCGAAACGGGCAACTGGCTGGCAGGGGGCGCGCGTGGCTGACCGGCAACGGGCATTGTTGCTCGGCGCCATCGCGCTGGGCGCGCTGGCGCTACGGCTCTCGCACCAGTGGCGCTGGGCGCTGTGGGGCAGCGATTCGGGCGAATACCTCTTTCTCACAGCGGCGCTCGTTGGTGACGGCGCGCTGCTGCAGGACGGCTACCTCGGCTGGGGTCGCGCCTATCCATGGTTTCAGGGGATGCAGATATTGGCCGCCAGCGCAGCGCTGCTCTGCGGAACGCCGCTGCCGGCGACCCTCTTCTGGCTCATCCCCGCCGCGGGCGCGCTGGCGGTGCCGGCACTGTTTCTGGCGGGCCGACGTTTCGTCAGCAGCGACGCGGCGCTGGTCGGCTGCGGCTGCTACGCGGTCGCATTCCCGGTAGTCTACGCCAACTCTCACGCGATGCCGGGCGGCCTCGCCGACCCGCTTGGCCTACTGCTGGTCTACGCCTTCGCTGGCGTGCTGGCAGCGCCGCGGCGCTGGGCGCCTCCATTCAGCATACTATTGCTGGGCCTGCTACTGATGCACCACTTCACGCTGCTGCTCGCCGTAGCGGGCTGCACCGGAATGCTGGCGCTGGAAGCGGCGGCCGGCAGCCGCCGTCGCGCGCCCTACTTCGCGCTGGCGACCGCGGCAGCGCTCATCGCGCTCTACTGGATCGGCTATGCCGCTGGCTTCCGCACGGCTATCCTCGGCGATACCGGGCTGCCGTTGGGGGTGCTGCTAGGCGCACCGCTGGTTGCGCTGGGCGCGATGCGTCTGCTGGCGCCGCACCTGCCGCTCCCGTCGCTCCCGGCACCACGACGGCCGGCCCGACTCTTTCTCGGCGCGTTCCTCACGTCGCTGCTGATTATCGGCTACGGCATCGTCTACGACGTCCCCGGCACCTCCATCCCCGTCGGCCCCGATGCGGTGCCATTCCTGCTACCGCCGCTCGGTTGGCTTGCGCTGGCGGCGGCGCCGGGGCTGGTGCTGGCGCAGCGCGGCGGCTGGCTGCTCTACGGCTGGGCGCTGCCGATTGTGGGTCTCGCAGCCGTCGGCGGCCTGACGGGGTCGCACCTACTGATTGCCTATCGCCACGCCCCCTACCTGATGGCACCGCTGGCGCTGATGGCCGGCGCCGGCTTCATGGCGCTGCTACGGATGCAGACGCCCCCGCATCGGCCGCGGTTCGCCGCCAGCCTCGCCGCAATCCTGCTCTGCGGCGCGCTGACCGCCTACCCACCAGTGGCGGTGATGGGCGGCTTTCAGGAAGGTACGACCAACGCGGAGCTGGGGTGCGTGCTCTGGACGGGGCAGGTCGAGCCGGGGGCGCTCATCGTCAGCGACCACCGACTCTCTTCGCTGGTGTTCGGCCTCGGCGAGCGGAACGCGTCGTGGGAGAATGGCGCCGACGTCATCACCGCGGCCGGAGTCGTGCGCGAGGTCGGGACGCCCGCCGCTGGCTTGCAGCCAGTCGGCTACGTACTGCTGAGCGACGAAGTGCGCGCCGGCGTGACGCTGCTGCAATGGGAGGCGGCGCAGCCGTTGTCGGCGGAAGCGGCGGCCAAGTTCGACTCCGCCACCTATTCCGCAGTGTATGATTCTGGCAGATGCCAACTCTATCGCTAGGCACCCGATTCACTTATGTAGGGAAATCTAAGTCCCGAATCCCAGAAACCGGTGCTGTCGGTCTCTGGCTCCCCTTGTCGGTGACTCGAGAGCTTGGTTTCTAAGGGGAAAAATATGCAACAAGTAATGCAACAACTGGATGAATACTTCGGCATAACGGAAAAAGGAAGCAGCGTTCGGACTGAGGTCATGGCAGGATTCACTACATTCCTGACAATGGCATACATACTAATCGTCAATCCTAGCATGCTCGCACTCGCGGGGCTGCCCTTCGATGACGTACTCTTCGCGACGGCCATGGCTGCCTTCGTGGGGTGTGTTGTCATGGGGCTGTGGGCGAACTTGCCGTTCGCATTGGCACCAGGTATGGGGCTGAATGCGTACTTCACTTTCGCCGTTGTAGGTGCTATGGGCATCGCTTGGCAAGTTGCTCTTGCCGCAGTTCTTGTGGAGGGCGTTATCTTCCTGATAATTTCGCTGCCCCAAGTGGGTTTGAGAACTCAGATGATCAACTCCATACCAAAAGATCTCAAGATTGCCACTGGAGCGGGAATCGGCATGTTCCTAGCACTCATCGGTTTCAGGGAGATGGGGTGGGTCGTTAACCACCCAGTCACGCTGGTGGGGCTTGCGGATATGGGAGCGCTTTCATATGATTCAGGAGCGCTGCTGGGCATGATTGCAGTTCTCGCCATTTCCGTGATGATGGTCAAACGCATTCCTGGTGCAATCATCATCGGAATTCTAGGCATATCGATCATCGGCTGGGCCGTAGGTGCTGACGACCCATACAATGCATATGGTAGTGCCGACCACTGGGATGTCAAGGCGGACGATCCGTATACCCCGGGCTGTACAGACAACTGTACCCAAACACAAATGACTGCTGGTTGGGGTAGCGATGTGGCTGAGTGGCCCACGTCAATATTTGGCTTCGTTGGTATGCCAGAGAAATCTTTGGGTGCTGCAGTAAATGCATTAGGCGATATTGGTGGTAAGGACGTTTCAGTCAGTAGTTTCCTACTTGTGATGATAGCGTTCCTGTTCGTTGATATCTTCGATACTGCTGGAACTCTCTATTCAGTAGGTCGGCAGGCAGGGTATGTGGACGAAAATGACGAACTGATGAACTCAGATGAAGCATTCATGTCCGATGCATCTGCGACTATTGTTGGAGCCTTAGCGGGTACAAGTACGACAACTACCTACATCGAGTCGGCAGCTGGTGTAGAAGAGGGAGGCAAAACCGGTCTGACTGCGGTTGTAGTCGGCATCCTGATGCTGTCTGGACTTTTCCTTTCAGGCCTCTTCGCTGCCATCCCGACGTTTGCGGCTGCATGTGCACTGGTAGTCATAGGTGCCATGATGATGCGGCAGGCTGCTGACATCAACTGGGAAGATTATGAAATAGCAATACCGGCTTTCATAACGATGGTACTGATGCCATTCACCTACTCCATTGCACAGGGGATTGCCTGGGGTGTAATCACCTATGTAGTGATTAAGGTGGGTACCGGCAAGCATGAGCAACTCAATCCGGTCATGTGGACACTGGGATTCATCTTGGCGATGTTCTACATCGGCCCCGGAGATGGTAATACCTTCGAGTGGCTGTTGGGTCTCATATTCTAGGCCTGGTAGAAAAGAACGGGCCTGATGACCTCCGGGTCTGAAGGCCCAGAGCCCTCACGGGGGGAGGCGCCTCGCGCTTCCCCCGCGTGGCGAAGTAGAGCCATGAACCCTGACGAGCGCCTCCG
>PCCI01000003.1 GCA_002731655.1 Methanobacteriota archaeon
CTGCACACCCTCAACATTGATTCCACTACTAGCTGCCAATTCAGGATTATCGGCAACTGCGCGCATTCGACGACCCAGACGAGTGCGAGTTAGAAGGAGAAAAAGCAAGATTACCGTACTAAAAACAACTATAGGAAGAAAGCCATTGTTGTAGGCATAGTTTGTTACACCGTACTCAAAAAGAGGCCAATCGGAAGTTCCTAAGCTAAATCTCGTAGTTATAGTAGGAATTTCCCAACGCTGCTCACTANNCATCCANTCTGCATCTGGAACTAAGCGCTTCGAGTTTGNACCGAATCGAAGATAGACAAGAGCTCTCAAAACCATCGCCACTCCAAGGGATGCAATCATCATGATGTCTGATGAAGATTTACGATCGCGAAAGCCNTTGAACACAAGNCGATCGATGATAATCCCGGCAAAACCNGTCAATATGAAAGCGGCAATTAGTACGTAGAGGAAAAGNGACCATACAAGAGTTCCATCAGCAGNAGCCTCACTGAGTGGAAATAGCCAATCAGTCCACATTAAGGCAATACCAACATACATACCAAGCATGAAAAATTCACTCTGNGCAAAATTTCCATAGCGTTGTACACTGTAGGTTAGGGTACANCCTACTGCAATGGCCANATAAGTNGATGACCAAGTTAGAGTAGAAGTCGTTAATGANCCTAAATCAAGGNTTACTNAGGCAACCAAGTCTTGCCCCAAAAGAAGCACATGAAGAGAAAACANGANATATACTATAAGTNAAANAGGAGAGGTAATAATTAGAATTGTCCGAATTGTNGAATCAGGTAAATCATCAAAGAATACTTTNACTACNACAAAACCCANACCTATCAATTGAAGGGTTTGGAGAAGCCAAATCAGATCNGTAGGCAGATTGTCAAACAATAGCGTGTCTATGAGGTTAAGAGAGCCGAAATCGTATAACAAACCCNAGCAGGCATCCAAACTTATGGCTAGAGCTATTACTATTCTTTGAGTCCCTCGAGAAAGANAATTCCAGNGTTCTCTCAGACCAACTTCAGTCATAGNCANGCCCTACAACACTTACCCCATAAAAACCGAAGGGGCCNTAGATGCTAAACTCTGACNCCGCAGTAGACCNTTTACAAGTCCACTGCAGCGCGCTTTATGCAACCCGCAAACGCTCCCGGTTANNAGGCTGCGGTGGACGCCACAGTAGACCATTCTAGGCCCACTGCAGCGCGCTTTGCGTGTTTGGTTTTGATCAGTTGGCTTTATGAGGNANCCTGGACGCCGCCAATGGCGGTCCAGTACTTGCCGCACGTGTACGACTCATCTGCGCCACCGTAGGTACAGATGTCGTATCCAGCACCACCAACGTCACCGTTGTCCAGGAACGTTAGAAGGCCAGATGAACCCTCAAAGCCAGTTCCTGTCGTCTTGATGTTGTCGTTGATTGCGCCAGACATTGCNGCAGCCTGGCCAATGATCGTGACAGCATCGTAGGTGGTCAAGACATANGTCTTGATGCTGCCGATTGTTGCGTTGTCAGCGTCGTATCGAGCCTCGAAGGNGCCATATGTTGAGCCTGCACGGGGTGCAGATACNGTCATATTTTCTGCCATCGAGTNGTCAGTTAACTTCTCGTATAGGCCGATTCCAGCAGGTCCGTCACCGNCATATATCTGACCGGTGTAGCCCTTGTCATTCAGAGCCTCAATAATTCCTGCTGCGTCTGTAATGTAGGACGACAGGTAAACTGCAGTGCAGTCTGNGTTATCGNCGACNCTCTGAGCTAGTGCAGTNNAANTNCGTTGNNGTGTCTTCATAACCNNNCATNCCNGCACCACAAAGGGCGTNTCCGTCNNCTTCCCANGCAGCCTTTANTGAATCGGCTAGACCTGATCCGTAGTCGTTGGTCATGTGCAGGATAGCCAAGCTTCCGTTTGTGACACCGCCGTCTGCCATCATGTCAGCGCCAGCTGGGCCCTGAATGGCGTCGCTAGGCACAATACGGTAGAACAGTGGGTACGCTGTAGCGTCNCTGAGACCTGGGTTAGTGCTCGCGTAGGAAATCATGGGNATTCCAGCTGCGGATAGTACCGCATTGGCACCCATCGATGCACCGGAGCAAGCNGCACCGGCAACAGCCACAACACCAGANTCAATTAGAGTCTGAGCGCCAGCTGCAGCNGGAGTTCCNTCNCANGCTGAGTCAACTTCTACAAGTTCGTANGTGTGCGTGGNGCTAGCCGCGTTTAGGTCCGNGATAGCCTCATTCGCAGCCCAGGNGAACCCAGGTGCATCTGGCTCCAGAGGGCCAGTNAGAGGGTTCAGGAACCCAATTTTCACTGCNGTTTTCGTTACNGTNGTNTCNGTCGTTGTGTCNTCNTCGTCATCTCCCAGACAGCCGGTGAAAGCACCGACCATAAGGAACATGCCNAGAGCGATTGCTTGATATTTTGCTGNTTGCATGGTAATCACACCGTCCCCGCTAACAAAAGGGGTATTAAAAGGATTCTATTCTCCTACGCGTAGAATCGAAAATCTGGCGTGTTTTGCACCTCATTACTATATTAAAATTAGAGGAACATAGTTATTAACCACACACAACCTACTCACAAAACTGGTAGTCGTATGCCCGACAAAGAGAAAATAGAAACTCCTAAATTTATCTACAACTGCGTCCGTTGCGGGCAGTACTGCTCGAGCGTCAACGGAGTCCCGGTAACACTGCAGGACCTGCTACGCTGGCAGGCCAACGGCGAGCTGGGGCGGCTGGTGACGCACCTCGGGCTGGAAACCGACTCCGGCTTCCCGCGGCTGGTGCTCAAGCCCCGCGAGGGCGATGAGCAAGGCTGCCCGGTCTACGACGCTGACGGCAAGGCGTGCGGACTCTACGACGACCTGCCGCTCAACTGTCAGGCGTATCCGCTGGGCTACAACGGCGAGAAATACTACGTCGTCGACCAGGCCTGTCAAGGCTTGGGTGAGGGCGAAATGACTGCCACCAAGTTGCGCGCGCAGCGGGACTGCGCGCTCAACGAATACGAGGCTCGCAGTAGTAGCGCGGCGACGCTGCCGGTCATGTACGGGCTGGTGATGCAGGAGATGATGGAACAGTCCCGCCAGGCGATGGACAGCCTGACGCCCGAGCAGAAGGCGGAGCTGGAGCGCCGCTTCAAGGATGGCGCATGAAGCCAGCGCTGCTGGCGGCGCTGAAGTGGCTCGCGCTGCGCGGCGCGGTGCGGCGGCCGGTGCACGTCTCGTCGGGCCAACTGGCAGTCGAGCTGGGGGTCGGCCAGCAATCGGGCGCGCGCTACCTGCTCGAGTTGGCCGACCGCGGATTGGTCGAGAGGCGGCTGGTGCGCGGCGGGCAGATGGTGGCGCTGCTGCCGCCGGCGCGCGACCTGCTGCGGCGTGAGTTCGCCGACTACAACCTGATTTTCGACGCGCAGTCCGAGGTCAGTCTGACGGGGGTGCTCGAGACCGGACTCGGCGAGGGAAGCTACTACATTTCGCGCGAGGGCTACACTTCGCAATTCAAGGCGCTGCTGGGCTGGACGCCCTACAAAGGGACGCTCAACCTGCGTGTCGGCGAGGCGGGGACGCCCGAACTGGAGGCAATCCGCGCCGCCGAGGGGATGCTGGTCAACGGCTTCGAGGAGGACGGGCGTACCTTCGGCCGCGCCTGGCTTTTCCCCGCCAGCGTCAGCGACGGCGACTACAGCGAATCGCAGTGTGCGCTGATTACGCCCAAGCGCACACATTACCGACGGGTCATCGAGCTAATTTCACCAGAATACCTGCGCGACCGGCTGGGCGTCGAGGATGGGCAGGAACTCTCGGTGACGGTGCAACTGGCGCGGGACTGACAAGGTTTTAACGGTCGGCGAACCATACCGGCACGGCCATGGACCCCTACCACGACTACTTCGGAATCGAGTGGTACTGGCTGCTCGGGGCGTGGGCTGCCATCGCAATCGGCGCGCACGCCTGGCAGGTGGGCTACATCGTGCAGCTCATCCGGCTCGGGAAGCCGGACGACCGCTTCAACGCGTGGCCGATGCGGCTGCGCGAATTCCTGCGTGACTGGCTCGGCCAGCGCAAGGTGATCGAAGATCGCCTGGCGGGCGGCGCGCACGTGCTGATTTTCTGGGGTTTCCTGCTGCTGGTGAGTGACGTCCTGGATTTAGGGACGGGAGGAATGCTAGCTCAGTTTCTCGAAGAAAGAAATTTAAAAGATTTCTGGAACCTTATTGTTGATATCGGATACCTAATGGCGGGTACCGGCATCACTATCGCGCTCTTCCGGCGCGTAGTGCTACGGCCCTCAAAACTACGCGGTGCAAGCATCGAGGGCGAGCTGATCCTGCTCGCCATCATGGGCATTGTCGTGACTGCGTTCCTGCTCGAGGGCGCGGCGATGCTCGGCCCCGCAGGCGATGTGCAGGCGCGCGACGGCTGGGAGCCGGTTGGCGCGCTTTTTGCTGACTACATGGCGGGGATGGCGCCCGCCACGCTCGTGGCGGTCGTCGACGCCAGCTACTGGCTGCACATGCTGCTGATTGGCGGCTTCCTGATTGAAATCCCGCAGTCGAAGCACTCGCACTTACTCGGGACTATTCCCAACGTGCTGTTCCAGGACCACGCCCCGCTCGGAAAGCAGCGGCCGCTACAGACGGCCACGGATGGCCGTGCGGTGAGCACTGGCGAGCTGGACATCGAGAACCTGGTGCTGGGCGCCAGCAACTACACGGACTTCAGCTGGCGCCAGCTCTCTGACGGCTGGGCCTGCACGGCGTGCGCTCGCTGCCAGGACGTCTGCCCGGCGTTCGCGAGCGGCAAGGGGCTCAATCCAATGCAGATTATCTTCGACGTCAAGGACTACGGCCGAGAGCACGGACGGCAGCTGCTCGCGGGCGAAACCCCGCAGGAGAGCATCATCGACCGCTTCTCAGAGGAAGCCATCTGGGCCTGTACCACCTGCTTCGCCTGCGTTGACGCCTGTCCGGTGCATATCGAGCACGTGCCGAAGCTGACCGACGCACGGCGGCACCTGGTGATGGAGGCGGCAAAATTCCCGGAGGAATTGCAGGGCGTCTTCGAGAACCTTGAACGCAACTCCAACCCGTGGGGTTTCGGCGCACACACGCGTGGCGACTGGGCCGAGGGGCTCGATATCAAGGTGGGTGAACCGGCCGAATATCTCTTCTACGTCGGTTGCGCAGGGTCGTTCGACAACCGCAACAAGAAGGTATCACGCACACTGGCGCGGCTGATGCAGCAGGCGGGCGTCGATTTCTCAATCCAAGGTGAGACGGAGATGTGCAACGGTGACCTTGCCCGCCGCAGCGGTAACGAGTTCCTGTTCCAAATGCTGGCCGAGATGAACATCGCGACGCTGCAGGAGGCTGGCGTAAAGAAAATTGTCACCGCCTGCCCTCACTGCTTCCACACGCTCGGCAAGGAATATGGGGATTACGGCGGCGACTTCGAGGTCGTCCACCACACCCAGCTGCTGGCCGAGCTGCGCGAGCAGGGCAAGCTACAGGTGAGTGACCGCGGAACCACGCTGACCTACCACGACCCGTGCTATATGGGGCGCATCGACGGTAGCCACGAAGCCCCGCGGCAAGCGCTCGGCGGCGAAATCATGGAAATGCACCGCTGCCGTGACAAGACGTTCTGCTGCGGCGCCGGCGGGGCGCGGATGTGGGTCGAGGAGGACGCCGACAAGCGCGTCAACCTGATACGCGCGCAGGAGGCGCTCGACACCGGTGCCGATGAGGTCGGCACCGGCTGCCCCTTCTGCATGACTATGCTCACCGACGGGATGAAGAGCCTCGGCTCCGACATGGTGGTGCGTGACGTTTCAGAAATCATGGCGAAGCAGTTCGAGGCGTGATAACAAATACAACGGGCTGACTGCGCGCGGCGCATGAACCTCGCCGTGCTGGTGAAGATGGTGCCCGACACCGAGTCGCGACTCGAAGTACGCGACGGGGTGCTCGACGAATCGGGCTTCAAGTACATGGTCAACCCCTACGACGAGTTCGCCGTCGAGCAGGCGGTGCAGTTCCGTGAGGCCGGCGGCGGCAAGGTGACGCTGGTCGCACTCTTCTCCGAGGCGAGCAGTATCGACACTGACCTGCGCAAGATGCTCGCCATCGGCTGCGACGAGGTGCTGGCGCTGCGCCAGCCGGGCTACCGCGGCGACCGGCCGGCCGCCAACGCGGCGGCGCTGGCCGAGGCGCTGGAGGCGCTGGAACCGGACATCGTGCTCTGCGGCATGCAGGGCATCGACTTTTACCAGTGCGCGACGGGGCCGATGGTCGCGCACAAATTGGGCATACCGCACGTCGCGTCGGTCACGAAGCTCGAACTGGCTGATGGCAAGCTCAGGGCGTGGCGGCAGGTCGAGGGCGGGCTGCAGGTGGTCGAGACGCCACTGCCGGCGCTGGTCACTTGCCAGAAAGACCTGAACAAGGTGCGCTTCCCGGCGCTGAAGGATATCATGTTCTCGAAGCGGAAGCCGTTCGAGAACCGCCCCGTCCCGGCTGCCGCGGGCTCCGACCTGCCTTGCGCCACGGCGTCACTCCCGCCGGCGCGCGGTGGCGGCGAAATCATCGACGGCGAGACGCCCGCCGCGAAGGTCGCGACGCTGCTCGGCAAGCTGCGCACGGAGGCGAAGGTATTGTGAGCGTTATTATCATCGGCGAGGCCGACGGCTCCGCCATCAAGCCGGCGTCGCAGCAAGCGGCCGCGCTGGCGGCGCAGCTAGGCGACAGTGTCGGGCTGGTTTTCGGTTCGAACAGCGCGGCGAGCCAGCTCGCCGCACCGCGCGTCGTCAGCGCCAGCGCGCTCGAGAGCTACGACGCGCTGCAATTCACGGCGGTCGCAGCGCAGGTAGCGCGCGACGCCGGCGCGACCGCGGTCGTGATAGCAGCGACCGCGATGGGAAAGGACCTTGGCCCGCGGCTCGCGGCGGAGCTGGGATGGGGCTACATCGCCGACGCGCTCGAATACGATGGCGGGGCGTGGATTCGCCCTAACTACGCCGGCAAGGTGCTGGCACGGCTGGAGCCCAACAGTGCCTTCGTCGCGACCCTGCGGCCAAACGCATTCCCGGCGGGCGACGGTACCGCAGGCACGGTCGAGGAGTTCGGCGGCGAGGTTCCTGACTCGCCCGCGATGACGGTCGGCATGGAATCAGCCGGCTCGGACGTGGTCGAACTGACCGAGGCGGCGATTGTCGTTAGCGGCGGCCGCGGACTCGAGGAGGCGGAGAATTACGACAAACTGATTCGGCCGCTCGGCGCGGCGCTGGGCGCGGCTTGCGGAGCGAGTCGCGCCATCGTCGACGCTGGCTGGGTGCCGCACTCGCACCAGGTCGGGCAGACTGGTAAGACCGTCACGCCCGAGCTCTACATGGCGGTCGGGATTTCGGGCGCCATCCAGCACTTGGGCGGCATGTCCGGCTCGAAATGTATCGTCGCCATCAACAAGGATGCCGAGGCACCGATTTTCAAGGTCGCCGACTACGGAATCGTGCATGACCTGTTCGAAATCGTCCCGGCGCTGATGACTGCGCTGGACGACTGAGGATACTGTTAAGTAGCAGGCAAACCCGTCCCAAAATATGTCAGAACAGCCTGATGAAATTGCCAAACTTCACCAGACCATCCACGAGTTGCAGGTCGAGGTGCGGCTGCTGCAGGAAGCGGTCGGTTCGCTGCTGGCGCTGGCTGACGACGAGGATTTCGGCGATGACCGCTGGTTCGCCGGCGGGGAGAGCGGCGGCCCCGCTTTCCGGTTGAACATGGGGATGTAGTCGCGAGGCTACAAACTTTAAGCACCCCTCTCAGGTGCCGCGTCGCGCTCGAGTGGTGTAGCCTGGCCTATCATCTCAGCCTGTCGAGCTGAGGACTCGGGTTCAAATCCCGGCTCGGGCGCCATTGCACATGGACTGTTTTATGGGCAGCCCCACATCTGCAAGTCGATGCGGGGCGGTCGCTACCAGGCACTGATTGTCGTAATCCTGCTGCTGACGGCGCTGCCGTACACCCCGCTGATGAACATCCAGAGCGCGCAGCACGCCAACCCCGCGACGCAGGAACGCGACCCTTCATTCCCCGAGATGGATAGCGACGGCGACGGGCTCAACGACTCCTACGAAATGGAGCTGGGTTTCGATCCGTTTGATTTCGACTCTGACGGCGACGGGATTCCCGACGGCATCGAACGCGAGATGCTAGAGGATCTGGCCGGCTCGGGGCTGGTGCCGCCCAATATCGAAGACCTGATTGGCCCCGACGGCGACCTGGACGGCGACGGAATTCCCAATTACCTCGACGACGATATGGACGGCGACGGCATCCTCGACTCTATGGAGTGTAATCAGGATTTCAACGGCGACGGGTTTATCGATGAGGCCGACCGCGAGCACGACAGCAATGGCGACGGCATTACCGACTGCCTCGAGCAGATGCTGACGCCAAACGGCATCAGCGACTCGGCACCGGTCGACGGATTTTACGGCATGAACGAGCAGAACCTGACGGCGCCAATTTTCGTTGTCGACCCGGTCTACAATCCGCGCTACTGGCGCGCCGCCGCCTTCGACGAGTATACCGGCGCGCAGTGGCGCACCTCCGCCAGCTACGACCCGGACCCCGGCTTCTGGCACAACGGCCAGTCGCCTTACGATTTCACCGACGAAGTAAATCACCCCGGCGTCACAAGCAGCGAAACGAGCTACACCATCAGCTTCCTCGCCCCGACCAACGGACACGTCCCGACCGCGCTCTACGCCACCTCGGTCGCCATGGCACCGTCATGGGAGCAGGGGGTGCGCATGGATTCTGAGCAGAGCTTCGTCGCCGACGGGCAGTTCCAGGCCTACACCTTCACCGTCACCGAGTTCAGCTATCCCGCTGAAATCATGAATGCCAGCGTCGGTGCGCCCGGGTCCCAGTACCTGGCGTTGCCGGACCTCCCACAGCGGCCCGGCAGCGACAACGACATCTACGACCTCGCACCAGTCCTAGCCGAAGGCGCCGATTCCGACTACGATATCGCGCAGGCCATCGTCAGGCATCTGCGCGAGAATTACCAGTATGACCTCAACATGGAGGATTCCGCCGAGGGTGAGGATCCGATTGACCGCTTCCTGTTCGACACTCGGCGCGGCAAGTGCACCAACTTTGCCTCTGCTTTCGTGGCACTGGCGCGGCTCAACGACCTCCCGAGCCGGTTCGTTGTCGGCTTCGCGCTAGGCGAGCTGACCGAGTGGGAGGGCGAGCCGGTACGCGTGATTACCGCCGGCAACGCGCACGCCTGGGTCGAGGTCTACTTCGACCAGTTCGGCTGGGTCACCTTCGAGCCCACCAGTTCGCAAGTGGCGCCGGGCGGCAGCGACCTCGGCACCAACACCACCGGCGAAGACGAGACCGTGCAGGGCAACGGCACCCA
>PCCI01000004.1 GCA_002731655.1 Methanobacteriota archaeon
GATGTCCACGAGTGAACCATTCGCCCATGTGCGTCAATGAGGTATGTGCTCTCGGATGTCATCGGAGCGAAGAGTGTGTAATCCTCATTCACACGATTAACGCAATAGATGAGCCCCACTGTCCATGTGGTATTTCGATTGGCATTGCAAATGGGTTCAACCGGCGAGCCAGAGGATCCCTGTGCCTCTGTGGAGGAGTTAATTCCAATTGGTAGTAGCAGTGAAAGGAAAAAAATCGATGCGAGGATGGCGCCCTGTCTCATGCTCTGCCGATGAGCCTCATCTACCCAGAGGTCGTGGTCTCGCCGCCACCGGAAGCGCCGTCCTCAGATTGTTTATTGTTCGGATCGGGGGCCTCTTCCTCTTGTCGCTCATCCTCGTAGTAGATGTAGGGCTGGCTCACCGGCAAGCCTTCGTAAGCCGAAAGCTCCATTGTATCGAGCCTGTGGACTGTCACTCCCTGCTGCGAGATGGCATAGACGTAATCATCAATAAAGACAGTACGGCGGATGTCAATGTCAGGGCGGTTCCAGTACCAGTCATCCTTGCCATTGTAAAACATCGAGTGGTCAATGCTTGAGCCGTCATAGATAGGGAGGCAGTCTTTCCGGTCCGGATTTTCTAGCGGCAGGAGGCATTCATCTGCAGTCGAGACATCAACCAGCACCAACTTAGAAACATACTCGTAACGGTAGCTTTGTCTGGCCACATCCCAGGTTTCACTGTAGGTTGATAGCGGAATCGCGAGTTTGCCATTCCAGTACTGAAATGCCTTGTGCTCGTAGGTCGCCTCGCTCCGGGACCATTCCCACATGTGCTTTTCGTCCGCTGCGACCGGCGAGAGCTCTAGCTTGGACATAAGCACCGGGTTCGCGAAGTCAGTGACATCGAACAGTGAGAGCTGCGTGCTGCCCCAGTTCAGGCCATTCTTATCGCCGCCGATACCGATAGTCAGCAGATGATTCTCATCTAGAGGATGGATATAGGTCGAAACTCCGGGGACCTCNAGCTCNCCAATCACCTGNGGATTAGTCGGATCGCTCAGGTCGAGCGTCCAGAGCGGATCAATATTGCGGAACGTAACCAGATAGCCGCGGTCGCCAACGAAGCGGGAAGACCAGATGCGCTCACCAGGAGCTATTCCACCGACGTGGCCCACTACATTCAGCTCGGTCGACTGATTAGTCGAGCCGTCGCCGTGTGTCAGCTGCTCAAGCACGAAGACGTGGTTCTCCGGGCCGACCCACTCGTCGTCGTCGGCAGTGAGCCACCAGCGACCCCAATTGCCAGTCGTCGTCGCGACACGCAGGAAGCCATTGTACTCGGAGAGAGAGAACTGGTCCAGGATGGTACCATTGACGCGCCCGCTGCCGATGTAACTGGTCTCTCCAGGCTGCGAAATGTCGAAGGCGTGCAGGTTGGTAGCTTCTTCGTAGCTGTCGGTCTCTTCGTCCCAGAACCACCACCAGTCGTTGGCCATCTCGGCAATGACCAGCATATTGGCTGATGCGTATATGGTTGCCCAGTTGCTCATGACATGGTCCGCCTCGAAAGAAAGGTTACTCTCAGCAAGATCGAGCGTCATGATGCTTGTGACGCCGCGTGCCGTTCCATCCTCAGAAACTACAAAGTCCTGGCAGTCTGTGGTATCGGTGAAGCTGTGGACTGTTACGTCTTCGCCTGCCATCTCATAAATACGGGGCACCAACTCGTCCAAGTCGGTTGCGTTGATTGTTGCTTCGTTCTGTGCAATGGTATCGTTTATAGCTTCCTTCCAGAGGTCCAGAGCATGATTTGTCAGCGGCTTGTCCTCGCCACTCTCAACTATGTCCCAGTAGACATCCAAGTATTCATCTGGCATCTCGGGCCAGTAGACCANACCAGGAACGTCTAGGTAGCCATGGCTAACCATACGGACCGTTCCATCTACCTCGCGTGCAGTCTCGTACCAGCCTTCCATGTAGAGCTCGCGCTCTATCTGCGGGTCGGAACGATCGCTCAGGTTGAAGACGGTCAGCTTGGAGAGAGNGTGTACGCGATACTCGTTCGAGTTGTAGTAGTCACCTATATCTTCGTCATATTTACTCTCGGCCGAATCGCGCACCAGATGGGAGAGCAACGGGTGCTCTCCTTCGGCATACTGCAGGTCCCAGACAGAAATGTCGGAGTAGACGACCATACGATCGCCCGAGAAGAGCATCTCGCGCGGCCATCCGTCCACAGTGGCGTTACTGAGGTATTCCACCTGACCAACCTCGGGCACAGCGAGGATATGCAACCTCCCGCCATCGAGGTGGCCGTAGTAGGGTGAAGGCGAATGATCGTAGTAACTGTCACCGAACAACACGTAGAGATAGTCGCCGTCGGTCTTGACGAAATCCGCCTCATCGACGCCACCTTCCTGATTATTGGTGCCGGAGAACTCACGTTCGCTGCCAGTCACACCATTACTGGTAGGACTTTCCGAAGAGCCGCCGGACTGGTCCGCAGAACCTGACTGTGCGCCGCCACCGTCATCCATCTCAGCGACCATAACATCGTCCTCGAGCCAGACGCCGCCACCGCCACCGCCACCGCGATAGTAATTCCCCTCCAGATTAGAAGCGAGAGTGGCACGCATCTCGTCCTTAAGATTGGTCTTCAGATCCTCCTCGAGCGCGCCACATGAGTCATATGCCATCAACTGAGGAGAGCTCCGACCCGGATCCTCAACCAGACCCTGCAGGAATTTACTCTGGGCCTGTGTCAGCCCGTTCGGTGTATCACTCGGTGGCTGGTAGACCATTAGCGCCGCGACGACGAGCGTCAGCACGACGCCGACCGCGAGTATTGGCGACGGGCCGCTACCGGGAACCGGCGGTGGATTCAGCGCGCGCGGTCGCTGCATGGGAGTCCCGAAAACCGTGAGTCGGTCGCTCATGCCGGAACCTCCAACCCGAGAGCCGGATTGCTGTCATGCATCGCAAGGCAGTGCTTGCATGAAACCTGTTCCCAATGGGTCTTGCGCATCACGCGACGCTCCTGTTGAGTGGTTGGATAGCCGCAGATAGTAAGGCGGTGGTTGCCCAGCATATGGCGTCGGCGCATAACTCTCCGGCGGTGCTCGCNGTATATAAAGCGGCGCCAAAAAAAATTTTTTGTTTCGTGCTTGGCGCGGTTGTCACGACAACCGTGCCACGGTCACGGAACGGTGCGCAACGGGCGATTTCAGCGCCCCCTCTTCAGCTCGACCGTAAAGAGCCGCAGCAGGCTCAGAATATTCTCCTCGATGACCGCACCTTCATCCTTCTCCGCCTGCGAGAAGTCAAGCCCCGCCGCGACCTGCTCGATGAGCTGCTGGCGGATGAGCGACGACTTCATCAGCCGGAACAGGTTCTTGTCGGTCAGGCACGCCTGCGGGCGGTAGCGGCCGCCCTGCAACAGCAGCTGTCCGCTGGCAACCAGCTTCGGAACGTGGTAGTCAACCAGCTGCGACGAGAGTCCTGCCTGCTCGGCAATCTGCCGCTTAGAAGCGGGTGCCCCGAGCTGGACTGCGGCGAACAGGATGCGAAAGAGTTTGTCCGCTTCGTCGGCGCTAGTGCGACGGTGTAGCTCCACCTCGCCCGCAGCGTCGCTGTCTGGCTCCACCATGGAGCGCNAGCGNCCGGCCGGTTATAGGGTTACGCGAAATCCAGCAGCACCTTGCCGATGTTCTTCCGATCGTGGATGTGCTGGTGCGCCTGCGCGGCTTCCGCGCCGGGGAAGACCGAGTCGATGCGCGGCGCGATTTCGCCCGACTCCAGCCAGCCAAAAAGTTCTGTTTGCGCCTGCTGCAGCCGCTCGGCGTCGCGGTAGCGGCCAAGGTGGACGCCGATAACTGCGCGGTTGGTGCCCATCATCCAGAGCGGGTTGAAGCGCGGAGTGCGCCACCACTCGCGCAGCTGCGCTAGCCGGCTGCGCTTGCGGCCGGGCGCCATCGCCGAGATGCCGTAGGTGACGATGCGGCCACCTGAAGCAAGGCAGCGATAGCCCTGCAGCAAGTGGTCGCCACCGACCGGGTCGAGCACNAGATCGACCCCGCGCCCGTCGGTGGCGGCCTTGATGGCGGCGCGAAAGTCGTCGCGCGGGACCGGCTCGACCCCCTGCTCGCGCAGCCAGTCGTGCTTCGCCGGCGACGCGGTGCCGAAGATGCGCGCCGCACCGCGGATGCGCGCCAGCTGCGTTGCCGCGACCCCCACCCCGCCGGCGGCGCCGTGGATGAGCAGCGTCTCGCCCGGCTGCAGCGCGCCGGGATGCACCACCGCCAGCCACGCCGTCAGGTAGTTGACCGGCAGCGCCGCCGCCGCGTCGAAGCTCACGGAATCGGGCAGCCGCATAATCGTCGCCCGTAGCGCGATTACGTGGCTCGCGTAGCCGCCAAACGAGCGACCGGCGACGACGCGGTCACCCACAACAATGCCATCAACGCCGGAACCGACCGCCGCGACTGTGCCGGCAACCTCGTAACCCGGGACAAACGGCGGCTTGGGAGCGCCAGGGTAGAGCCCCATGCGCGCCAGTAAATCGGCAAAATTGATGCCGGCGCGCGCGACCCGCACCAGCACTTCGCCCTCGGCCGGCGCGGGCGTCTCTGCTTCCTCGAACCGCAACACCTCGGGCGGGCCGTAGCGGGTGACGAGGATGCGCTTCACGCCAGGGCAGATGTCGCGCTGCTTAAGCCAGCGCCGGCGTCCGCGTCAGCGCTGCCAGCCCCAGCGCGGCGTCCGCGCGCGGTAGGCGACGTATTCGTCGCCGAACTTGGCCGCCAGCGTCAGCTCTTCCCACTTGACCCAGAAATCGAGCACGATGCCGAGCGCCAGCGCCAGCAGCAACCCCGCTGGCGTCCCGAGCGCTACTCCCCAGCCCGCCTGTAGCATCCACCACCCCTGCAGCAGCGGATTCCGCAGGTGCGCGAATATCCCACTTGTCACTAACTGCTGCTGTGGCCGCAACCGCACGACGACTAGCTCGTAGTCGTAGTAAGCAATAGTCGCCAAGAGCCGCAGTCGTAGGCCCAGTGCCACCAGCAGCGCGCCAACAGCGAGCCCAGCAGTATGCCTTACTGTTGGCAGCGCCAGCTGTGCATCGACCTGCACGGCGNTCAGGGCAATTATGTAGGTGCCGGCGAGCAGTGCCAAATTGAATGGGAGCGCGCGGATTAACGGACGCATGCCGGGGCAGCGGGGTGGGCGCTATTGCGGTTCCGGCACTATACAACCCATCTTGCCTGCCTGATAGTCCTGTACCGCCTGCGCCAGCTCGTCATGCGTGTTCATCACGAACGGCCCATAGCGTGCGACCGGCTCGCCGAGCGGCGCACCTGCCAGCAGCAGAGCCTGCAAGGGTTCTGTCGCATTGGGTGAGACAGCAATGCACGCCTCATCGCCATCACCAAAAAACACCAGCTGCCCATCACCGGCTGGGGTGCGCTGNGAGCCGAACTCACCCGCACCGCCGAAGCAGTAGGCCATCGCGTTCAACTCCGGCGCCAGCGGCTGCTCGAGTGCGCCGCCCGGAGCGATGGTCAAGTGCAGATACGTAATGGGAATGACCGTCTCGATGCGGGCGCTAACGCCCAAGCACTCACCGGCAATAACGCGCGCCTGCACCAGGCCATCATCGCCTCCGGCGCGTGGGATTTCGGCAGCGGTGATTTCCTGATAGCGTGGCTCCATTAGCTTGCGGTCGCGTGGCAGGTTGACCCAGAGCTGAAAGCCGTGCATGGTCCCACCGCTCTTCTGGAAATCAGGATGCGGCATCTCGGAATGAACCAGTCCGGAACCNGCGGTCATCCACTGCACGTCGCCCGCACGCAATTCGCCGGCATGGCCGAACGAGTCGCGGTGGNACATGTAGCCTTCTAGCAGGTAAGTCACGGTCTCGAAGCCGCGGTGCGGGTGGTCCGGCGCACCAATCGCCTCGCCCGGCGGCCACTCGACTGGCCCCATCTCGTCCAGCAGCAGGAACGGGTCAACCTGGTCCATACCCGCGGTCGGGAACGGACGCCGGACGGGGAAGCCACCGCCCTCTATCTGCCGATGCGCGGTGATAACCGAAGCGACGGAGCGGCTCATACCGAGTCCATCTGATGATGCGCGAGCGTGATGCACGCCGATGAGAGCAGGCTGCGGTCGCCGAGCTGGACGCGCGGCGCGCTCGCGAGCGCGGCGCGCTCCTCCCCGGTCGGGTCGCGGTCGTCGCCCAGCACGATTGTCAGCGGCGCTGCCGGGAACTCCGTGGTGTCGCCCGTCTCGTCGAGCAACACGGCGGGCGGCAGCCGCGCCAGCAACTCTTCGAGCCCAACGCGGTGGAGCGTCACGCCGGGGCTCGCTTCCACGGAGGCGCGGTTGCGCAGCTTGACGAGGCCGTTGCGCACCAGCGCCGCGGTCGAGCGCTCGTCAGGGTTCAGGTAGCGGACGCTCGCGCCGCAAAAGTGGACTGCGACAGGCGGGGCCGGCGGGCCGGATAGCAGCAGCCAGGCATCGGTGTCACGACGCAGACCATGCGAGACCCACATCGCGGCAGTGACGCAGCGCATAAGCACATCCAGCCGGCCTCCGCCACCACACAGGTCGTCCAGTTTCCAGTCGGGCGCGGTGTGCGCGCGATGACCAAGGATAACAAAATTACGGTCAGCCACCACGCGCCAGCCCCTCTTCGATTGACTGCTGGAACTCGTTCAGCACCGAGTAGTCGTGCGCGTCGGGGTGGTCACACAGCACCGCCAGCGTGATGTTAGCGAAATGGCGGTAGTCGAAATCCTCGCCGGAGTCGTAGCCGCGCGAATCCATGCGGTAGGGCACCAGCGCCAGCGCCCCGCCCTCGCTGGCGGCGGCGATGAACGCCGGCGGCCCCAGCCGGTGCGCCGCCTTGTCGGCGCGCGAGATGCGGATGTCGTCCGGGTCAAGGTGGGTGTGCAAGTGCGACCAGACCCGCCCCTTGGTCGAGTGCTCGCGGCAGTAGTGGTGGAGCGGTGCCGCGTTCAGTCCGTGCTCGGTGCGCTCCAGCTTGCCGATTTCCGCCTCCAGTTCTTCATGGCCGACCCACTCGTCATAGACCAGCTCGCCTAGCTCGGGGGTGCGGTATTCCAGCTCGGCCGAGAGCAGTCCCGCCCGCTCGAGTCCCTCCTCGCGCGAAACCAGCACCTCGGCGGCAATCTTCTGCAGCAGCGTGTCGGGCACCAGCAGGTGCAGGTACTTGACGAATTCGAGCGGGAATTCGTGCTCGCCCTCGTCAATCAGCCGCTCGTGCTGGCCGAAGTGCCGCTGCACCAGTTGCTGGTGCGAAGGGCGCGTCGAGTTGCGCACCAGCAGGAAGTTGCGCAGCAGCCGCTCCTGTTCCCGGTCCACCCCTCGCCAGCGCAGGGTGAATTAAACCAGTCGGTTCGCACTGCCGGAGTTAAATAACAGACCTGACTGGCGCGGCATGCGGATTTGGACCATGTTTACGTCCCTCCTACTGCTCACCGGGTGCCTCGGCGCNTNNANCGATCGCAAGTTCCAAGTCACTCCACTTCCGGAACATTACGGAAAGTGAGATTCGGACTGCGTGGTCGTCGTCTACGGCCAGAATGGGAATTGTCATCTGCTTTCACCCAAGCAAGAGGCATGATATAAAAAATATCTTCGACCGCGATTGAAGCACTCTATAACGCTTCGAGTCGCAGCAACCCGCCCCGCTCGGCCAGCGCGATGAACTCGGCAAGCCGCTCCCACAGCGGCTCCGCTGCATCGCCGAACTCGCGGCGCAATTCCTCGCCGACCTGCCGCACGGGAACGCCGCCGCGCATCGTTTTCCAGGCGGCGGCGCCGAAGTCGTCTAGTTCTACTCTTACCGTCGGGGGCACGCGCAGCCAGCGCTCGAGCAGCCGACCGAGGCGCGAGCCGCTCCGCTCACGCTCGAGAAATGCCCCCACTTCGTCTCGCTGTAATTCCGCGAGCGGGATGACCCGCAACTCACGCAAGTCAGTCAACAAGCTCGGCTTCCATCACGTCGTCCTCGGCGCCGCGCAGCGTGAACCAGCCGGCGCTGAAGCCGGCGAAGGCGAAGAGCATCAGTCCCGGGAAGAAGAGGGGGTTGTTGAGCAGCCCAAGATAGACGCCCGAAACGGCGAAGAATGCCAGCAGCACACCCATAATCGCTTCGCCCGCAATCAACCCTGAGGCGAAGAGCACGCCGGGGCCGTGTGCCTTGTCGCGCTCGGCATCACTCACGTCGCCCAGCCCCAGCCGGCGGTCGACCGTCAGCCGAATCATCCCACCCAGAAAAATGGGAATCGACATGATTATCGGGAGATACATCCCGACCGCGACCGCCATGACCGAAATCTCGAGACTGCCGCGCTCGAACATCCACGCCAGCGTGGCGGCGACGAAGAGAGAGCCCATGAAGACGAACTCCGGCAACGCCCCTTCGACAAGGCCGCCGACGAGGAACAGTCCATACGCAACGAAGAGGAAGAGCAGGTGCAGCGGCAGCCCGCGCCACTCTTCGCGGTGGTGGCGCAGTGCAATCAGGCAGAAGGCAATGCCGGCGCCCAGTAGCACCATCGCCCAGTCCATCGTCCCTTCGAGGATGCCGCTCGCGAGCGCAGCCATCAGGAACGCCTGCGGCGCCGCGAGGTCCTTGCCGAGCTCGTAGGTTGAAATTAGCAGGTTCAGCACCAGCGGAATCACCAGCGCACCGGCGAGGACGCCGACCAGCTGCGCAATCTGCTGCCGCCACGGAGTGGCGCCAACAATGTTGCCCGTCTTCAGGTCCTGCAAGTTGTCACCCGAAATCGCACCGGCGCAGCAGACGAAGGCGGCGACGCCGATAGTGGCAACGACGAGCTCCTGCGTGCGGGCGCCGTCGTAGACCAACCAATTGAGCAGCGTGAAGAGCGAAGCGGTGAAGATTACGACAATAATAGTCACGCCCGAAATCGGGTTATTACTGCTCCCGAGCAGCCCGGCCATGTAGCCCGCTATCGCCGCGAAGAGATAGCCGGCACTGAAGATTATCAGCAGCGCCAGCAGCGCCGGCAGGATGAGCCCCGAGACCCACCAGACCATCAGCGCCATCGGCAGCGCCATCGCCAGCGAGAGCCGGCTGACCACCTGCGGGTCAAGGTCGAGGTCGGTCCGCGAAAGCCCGCTGCGGTCTTCACTGACGTTGACCTTCTCAAGCATGTCGCGGATGCCCTTGATAACCGGCCCGCGCATCAGCACCAGCGTATAGAGTCCACCAACGAGCATCGTCCCGACCCCGACCATGCGGCGGCGCATTTCGATGAAGCCGACGTAGTCGCCAATCGACATCCCTTCGGGCGGCAGCAGCAGCCCCGAGGTGAGTGGCAGGATTACTAGCGCGCCGAGGAATCCGCCGAGGAAGACGAAACTCCCAATCAGCGGACCGACAATATACCCGACCGCGAGCAGCGCCGGCGAGAGCTCGATGCCGAAGAAGAAGGTGGTGCGCGACTGAGTGACGGTGCCGAACTCCGGCAGCCGCCCCTGCAGCGTGAAGTGGTCGTGCCAGCCGTTACGCCAGAGGCCGAGCGAGACTTTGCGCAGTACGCCGTCAACCACGATTTCGAGCGCCGCACCGAGTTTGTAGACCGCACCGAAAGCGATGCCGGCGATAATCGGCATGACTTGCGCGCCGCCCTTTTCCCCCGCCACGAGCACTTCGGCGCACGCTACGCCTTCGGGATAGGGCAGCCGCTCCTGGATGATAAAGATGCGGCGCAAACTGATTGAGAATAGCACCCCGATGGTGCCGCCGACGGCGGCGGTGACGAATACCGGGAAGAAGGCAAAATCGTCCCACGTCCCGAGCACGACCAACGCCGGTAGCGTGAAGATTACTCCCGCCGCGAGCGACTCGCCCGCCGAGACGGCGGTCTGGACCCAGTTGTTCTCAAGGATGTTGGTCTCCTGTCGCGGCAGGATGGTGGCAATCGCGCGCAGCATACCCATCGAGAGTACCGCCGCGGGAATCGAAGCGGAGACGGTCATCCCGACGTAGAGCCCCAAGTAGACGTTGGCCGCCGTCAGCACCATCGCCAGGATTACGGCCAGTGCGACGCCTTTCGGCGTTATTTCCGGGAGGATCCGCGACGCGGGCACATACGGCACGTGGTCCGCTGCCATCGCGTCACGACCGACGCAGGCGATAAACGATTGTCGGTCCGGTAGGCGGCCTCCAGTGCAGCGCCGGTCCGGGCTTTTTACCCCGTCCGGGATGGCGCGACATGGGCGGCGCACTGCAACTGGAATTTTTCTCCGAGGGCGGCTTCCAGCGCCAACGCTGCCGCGCTTGCGGGAGCCACTTCTGGGCGCTCGAAAAGCAGCCGCTCTGCGGCGACGCGCCCTGCGTCGAATACTCGTTCCTGGGCACGCCACTCTTCGACCAGCCGTTCGGGCTGGCGGAGATGCGCGAAGCGTTTCTCGCCTTCTTCGAAGCGCGGGGCCATAAGCGGGTCGAGCGCGCGCCGGTAGTGGCACGCTGGCGCGACGATATCTACCTGACGATTGCATCCATCGCGGTATTCCAGCCGCACGTGACTTCGGGGCTGGCGCGACCGCCCGCCAACCCACTCACGATTTCGCAGCCCTGCATCCGGCTCAACGACCTTGAGTCGGTCGGCCGCAGCGGGCGCCACCTGACGACGTTCGAGATGATGGCGCACCACGCCTTCAACTCCGACGACGACGAGCAAATATACTGGCAAGACCGCACGGTCGAGCTCTGCCACGAACTCTACACGGGACTGGGCGTCCCCGCTGCGGCGCTGACCTACAAGGAAAACCCGTGGGTCGGCGGCGGCAACGGCGGTGAGGCGCTCGAGGTGCTGGCTGGGGGCCTAGAACTGGCGACGCTGGTCTTCATGGACCTTGTCGATGACCCGCAAGGCGACATCGAGTTGGAGGGCGACCGCTTCCGCCGCATGTCGCGCTCCATCGTTGATACTGGCTACGGGCTGGAACGGATGGTCTGGGCGTCGCAAGGCACCGGGACAATCTACGAGGCCGTCTTCCCCGCCGCCGTGGAATTGCTGACGCGTGAGGCGGGCCTTGCGGGCAAGCTCGGCCAGGCGGGCGCGCTGATTGCCGAGAACGCCCGCGTCTGCGGGCTGCTCTCGATAGATTACGGTGCCGACCTTGCCAGCCTGCGCGAACAGGTACTCGGCAGGCTCCGCGAGGCGGGCCACGAGCTGACGCTCGAGGAGCTGCGCAGCACCATCGAGCCACTCGAGAAGGCGTTCGCGGTCGCCGACCACTCACGGACGTTGGCGTTCATGTTCGGCGACGGCGTCGTCCCGAGCAACGTGCGCGCCGGCTACCTGGCGCGGATGGTGCTACGGCGGACGCTACTCCTGCTGCGCGATTTGAGAATTCCCGAGGCGCTACCGCAGGTCGTCGGCCAGCACCTGGAAGAACTTGCGCCGACCTACCCCGAGCTGGCGGGACGGCGCGACCACATCCTGGAGCTGGTCGCGCTCGAGAGCGAACGATTCGACGCAACACTCGAGCGCGGCCGGCGCACGGTGCAACGGACGCTCGGCGCGGGCGAGATTACCGGCGAACGGCTCGTCGAGCTTTACGACTCGCAGGGGCTGCCGCCTGCAGTGGTGGCGGAGTTCGCCGCCGAGCAAGGGGCAACCGTCGCGGTGCCGGACGGCTTCATGGCGCTCGTCGCCGAGCGCCATGCGGCGGCGGAAAAGCCGACCGCCAAGACTGCAGCGGAGCAGGTGCCGCCGACCGAGCTGGCGTTCTACGACGATATGGGCGCGCGCGAATTCGACGCGAACGTGACCTGGGTCGACGGCGACACCGTCGCGCTGGACCGCACGTTATTCTACCCAGAGGGCGGCGGGCAGCCAGCCGATGCCGGAGCATTGTGCTGGGAGGGCGGCGAGGCGCACGTCAGCGAGGTCCGGAAGCGCGGCGACGCGGTGCTGCACACGCTCGAGGGCGACGTACCGCCGGTCGGGACGGCCGTAAAGGGGACGGTCGACGGCACCCGGCGCGACGCGCTCTCGCAGCACCACACCGCCACACACGTCATCGGCGCGGCGGCGCGGCGCACGCTCGGGCCGCACGTCTGGCAGGCGGGCGCCCGTAAAGCGACCGAGTCGGCGCGGCTCGACATTACCCACCACCAGCGGCTCGAGCGCGCCGCGGTCGCGGCGCTCGAGCGCGAGGCGAACCGCATCGTCCACGACAACCACCCGATCCAAGCGAAGTTCATGACGCGCGAGGCGGCCGACGCGCTCCACGGAGCGACTCTCTACCAAGGCGGCGCACCCAACTACCGCGACGTGCGTGTAGTCGAAATCCCCGGAATCGACGCGCAGGCGTGCGCCGGCACCCACGTTCCACGCACTGGCGCGCTGCTGGCCATCAAGGTTTTGAGGACCGAGCGCATCCAGGACGGCGTGGAACGCATCGAATTCTCGGCTGGCACAGCTGCGATCGCCGCCGCGCAAGCGGAGCGCGAGCTACTGGAGCAGGCTGCCGCGACGCTGGGTGTGCCGCTCGAGCAGGTGGTGGACGCCGCCGGCAAGCTGATGGACGAGCGCAAGGAATTGCGCTCGCGCGTTGCGGCGCTCGAGAAAGAGCGCGCCGAAGGCCGGGCGGGGGAGCTCGCAGCGGAGCGCATCGGCTCCATCGATTTATATATAAATGACTGCGGCGACGCGCCGCTCGCCGAAATGCAGGAGCTGGCGCGCCGGCTCAGCACTAGCGGCGATGCGCTGGTGGTGCTCGCGACCCGCGGCGGCGGCAAGGGGCACGTCATGGCTGCGCGCGGCGGCAAGGTCGCGGTCGACTGCGGCGCGCTGGCTGGCGCCGCCGCCAAGGCCGCAGGCGGCGGCGGCGGCGGCGCACCGACGCACGCGCAGGGCGCAGTGCCGGCCAACCGCACCGCCGAGGCGCTCGAGGCGCTCGCGACGGCCGCCCGCAAGGCGCTTACGGGCTGAATCAGCCTGCGCTCTGCACCATGATGCACGCATCGGTCAGCGCGCTAACGCCTTCCTGCTCAACGAGCCACGCCTTCAGCTCGTCGCTCTCCGAGCCGGGCTGGAACCAGAGCCGGCGGATGCCGAGCGCGAGCGCCTGTTTCGCAACCGCCAACGCGACCTTTGGCGGGACGACGAAGTTGACGATGTCGGGCTTGCTGGGCAGCGACTCGAGGTCGGCGTGCGCGGCGACGCCTTCGATTTTCGGCTCGCGCGGGTTGACCGGCCAGACCGCGTAGCCCTTCGCGACGAGGTCGCGGAAGATGCGGTTGCCAAACTTGGCAGGGTCGTTCGATGCGCCGACCAGCGCGATGTGCACGCCGGGCCGCTGCAACGCTTCGAGCACCATGGCTCGCTAGCGGCCGGCGGTTAATCTGGTTTGGGCAGGGAGACTTGCAGTCTCCCCGTGCGCGTGCGCGAGTCGCAACGTTTATGAGCCGCGAGCAACGCGGGGGCGGCGTGACCCGGCTGCTGGTTGTCGAATCGGGCGCCAAAGCGCGCACCATCCAGCGCTATCTAGGCAAGGATTTCCTGGTCCGCGCCTGCCGCGGCCACGTTCAAGATTTGCCGAACGAGGGCAAGGAGGGGCGCAAAGCGATGTGGGCTGCCGCCGACGGCGAACTGCCGGCGCCCGAATGGGGCTACACCAAGGGCGCGGAGAGCATCATCCGCAAACTGCTCGCCGACAGTCGCAAGAGCGGTGTCAACGAAGTGCTGGTTGCGACTGACCCCGACCGTGAGGGCGAGTTCATTGCTTGGCGGCTGGCCGAGCTGCTCGGTAGCCTGGGTGCGGTGAAGCGGGTGACGTTCAACGAGATTACGAAAACGGCAATTGCCGCCGCACTCGAGGAGGCGGGGGACGTCGATATCGGGCTCGTGGAAGCGGCAATGATTCGGCGGCTGATGGACCGGCTGATTGGCTTCCGCGGCTCCCGTTTCTGCCGCTCATGGAATCTCGCTTCGATGGGACGCGTGCAGACGCCGACGCTCGGCTTCGTCGTCGAGCGCGAGCGCGAAATCGAGGCGTTCGTGCCAATCCCCTACTGGGAAGTCCACCTGACTGCAGACGGCGTCGAACTGCGCGTGCAGTTCGACGATGACTGGCGCGACTCGAAGGGCAAGAAACGGAGCGACCGCACCGGCGACAGCAAGAATGCCGAATCGGCTTATACCGCAATGGAAGCGGCCGGTTCTTTGGTGCTGACCGCCGCTAGCGTTGATGGCTTCCAGAAGCGGCCGCGGCCGCCATTTACGACCGACACGCTGCTCGCAGCCGCGGGCCAGCGTTTGAGCTGGCGGCCGGCGCGCGTGATGCGACTGGCGCAGCAGCTCTACGAGGCGGGACACATCACCTACATGCGGACCGACTCGACCCGCACTTCGGCTGACGCGCGGAAGGAGGTGCGCGCCTACATCGAGCACGAGTGGGACGCATCGCATCTCGGCCGTGGCGTCGGGGGCGGTGACGGCGGCAAGGGGGTGCAGGACGCCCACGAAGCGATTCGGCCGACGCGGCCGCAGGCGCGCGAGCCGCAGGGACTCGAGCGGGAGCAAGCGCGGCTCTACTCGCTCATCTGGGCGCGCTTCGCCGCCAGCCAGATGTCGCCGTCGCAATGGCAGCGGCTGAAGCTAGCGGGCGAGGCGGGCGGCTGGACCGCCGCGGGGAAAACCGAATGGCGCACTTTCGCCGGCTGGGAAGCAGCGTATGCCGGGCTGCTGAAGCCGGCAGCGCCGGTGTCACCACTGGCGGATGCTGCCGTCGGCGACACGTTACCGTTCGACGGATGCGAGCTGGTCGAGGACGCTACCAAGCCGCCCGGCCGCTACACGCAGCACGGACTGGTGACGAAGATGAAGGCGGAGGGAATCGGCCGCCCGTCAACCTACGCCGAAACCATCCGCAAGCTGCTCGACCGCAAGTATGCGCGCGACGAAAAAGGGCGGCTTTACGCGACCGACGCGGGCTGCACGATGTGGGAGCAGGTCGCCCCTTGCTACGGCACCACCAGCGAAGGAATTTTCTCGACCGCTTTCACAGCGGGAATGGAAGTGCAGCTCGACCAGGTCGAAGGCGGCAAGGCCGCCGCGGCACAGACGTGGCACGAATTCGCCGAGCGTTTCGGCGCGCTGCACACCGCCGCGCTCGAGAGCAAGAAGTCGCGCGGAACCCCGCGGCAGCTGGCCTACCTGCGTTCGCTCACGCAGCAGGCGGGCGAGGCGGCAGAGCCGCTGCTGGCGGGCAAGGATATCGAGGAGCTGGACGGCGAGGCGGTCGGCGCACTCATCGAACAGCTGCAGCCGCTGACCGAAGGAATGGACGTTCCCGCCTCCGAGAAACAGGTCGGATTCATCAAGCGCCTGACGGAACGCGCCAAGCTCGACGAGTCGGCGGCGTGCGCGCTCGTTGACGCCGAGAGCTACGCAGCGCTGACCGGCGGCCGCGAGGGGAGCGCCAGCGCGCTGATTAACGCTCTGCAGGAGCGCACTGCGGGCCAGCCGCGCGCAGCTTCGCCAAAGCAGGTCGGCTTCATCAAGCGCCTTGCGGGGCGCGCCAAGCTCGACGAAGCGACGACGTGCGCGCTCATCGGCGCCGAGAGCTTTGCAACGCTCACCGGTGGCCGCGAGGGCACCGCCAGCGCGCTGATTAACGCGCTGCAAGAGCAGTTAAAGAAAGGCTAAACCGCACGGCCATTCCCCGGCGTGCGACTCTTCCTAGCACTGGAATGCCCCGGCTTCGACGCGCGGCCGCTGGAGCGCGAGCTGGGGGCGCAGCCGGCCGGCAGCTATCACGTCACGCTGGCGTTCCTGGGCGAGCGGTCTGACGCCGCCGCTGTCGTGAAAGCGGCAGCGCCC
>PCCI01000005.1 GCA_002731655.1 Methanobacteriota archaeon
GAGGGTCGACAGCCTCCTCCTGACCGAGTTGCAGGTCAGCCGCCTGTTCAGCTTCACCAGGTCCTACTTCTTCGTGGAATGGCCGAATCCTGCCGAACTCGTCGGGTTCCTCAAGTCGCTTCTTCCAATGAAGTCCCTGGCGGAGCTTCACGCCGCCATCGGCTTCCCGCAGCACGGCAAGACCAGCCTCTACCGCTCCCTCTACCGGCACCTGGAGAACTCGAACGACAAGTTCGTGCTCGCAAGGGGGACACCGGGAATGGTCATGTCGGTGTTCACGCTGGTGTCGTTCAACGTGGTCTTCAAGATCATCAAGGACCACTTCGACCCACCCAAGAACACGACCAGAGATGCGGTCATGCGCCGCTACAAACTCGTCTACAACCATGACCGGGTCGGCCGGATGGTCGACGCCCAGGAGTTCGAGAACCTCTCCTTTGACCGCGACAGGTTCGACCCGGCGCTGCTCGAACAACTGCTCGCCGAGGCGAGCGGATCAGTGCACGTAAGAGGTGACCAGGTGGTGATCAGGCACGTCTACACCGAGCGGCAGGTCTACCCGCTGAACCTCTACCTGCGTGAGATGTCGGCCGACAAGGCCGAAGCGGCGGCGCTCGACTGGGGAGCCGCAATCAAGGACCTGGCAGTCGCAAACGTGTTCCCGGGCGACCTGTTCACCAAGAACTTCGGCGTGACCCGCCACGGCAGCGTCGTGTTCTACGACTACGACGAACTGTCGCTCCTCGAAGAGTGCAGGTTCCGTGTAATCCCCGAATCCGACGACCACGAACTGGAGATGTCATCACAGGCCTGGTTCGCAGTCGAGCCCGGCGACGTCTTCCCGGAGCAGTTCCCGACCTTCATGAGGTTTCCCAGAGACGTTCCCGAATCGGTCTGGGACCGGTTCTGTGAGGTGCACGGCGACCTGTTCACCGCCGACTACTGGACAGGCGTACAGGAGCAGTTGGCTCTTGGTGACCTGCCAGACTTCTACCCGTATCCGCAGCGCCTCCGATTCCGTCGCCGGTCGACCGAGGCCGCAGAGTAGGGTCGCCGCCGTGTCCAGACCGGTAGAGATCGCACCATCTGTCCTGCCCGCCGACTACTCGAAGTTGGGTGCGGAGTGCGTCGCTCTCCAGGATGCCGGTGTCGACCGCATCCAGTGGGACGTCATGGACGGTGTGTTCGTGCCCAACCTCACGTTCGGACCCGACGTGATTGCCTCGATCCGACCCCATGTCGACGTGGTGTTCGAAGCCCACCTGATGGTCGTCGAACCCGACCGCCTTCTCCACCGCTATGTCGAAGCCGGCTGTGGCATCGTGATCGTGCACGCTGAGGCCTGTACCCACCTTCACCGCACGCTGGCCCACATCGCTGAACTGGGCGCCACCCCCGGCGTGGCCCTCAACCCCCATACCCCGGCCAACGTGATCAGCCACGTCCGCGACCTGCTCGGCATGGTGCTTGTTATGACCGTCAACCCGGGCTTCGGCGGCCAGGCCTACATCGGCACCATGGAGCCCAAGATCGCCGAGGTGGCCTCCCTGCTCGAGGGCTTTGACTGCGACATCGAGGTCGACGGGGGCATCGGACCAGACACAGTCGCCGGAGCAGCTGCCGCCGGCGCAAACGTGCTGGTATCGGGCAGTGCCCTCTACCGCGATCCCGCGGGCCTCGAACACGCCGTCACCGACCTGAGGCAACGGGCCGAGGCCGCCAGGGCCTGACCGGGGACGCAACCCAACACCGATAGAGCCACCGGGCGATCGCACCGCGCCGCTACCCTGCCCCCTCATGGACACACCCCTGCACCCGGTCTCTGAGGCCGACAGCCCAGACCTCGCACGCTTCGACGTCTTCAACCGTCTCCTCAAGGACCGCATCGTCTTTCTCGGCACCGATGTCAACGACGACGTTGCCAACTTCCTGATCGCCCAGATGCTGTTTCTCGAGGCCCAGGATCCCGACAAGCCAATTTGGCTCTACATCAACTCCCCGGGTGGATCGGTGACCGCTGGCATGGCCATCTACGACACCATGCAGTTCGTGGGCCCCGAGGTCGGAACAATCTGCATGGGTCTCGGCGCCTCGATGGGCCAGTTCCTCCTCTGCGCCGGTGCCCCCGAGAAGCGCTACGCACTCCCCCATGCGCGCATCATGATGCACCAGCCCCTTGGCGGCGTTCGTGGTGACGCCTCCGACATTGCAATTCAGGCTGAGCAGATGGCCGTCACCAAAAAGCTCCTCCAGGAACGCATTGCCCAGCACACGGGCCAGAGCGTCGAGACCGTCGAGTCCGACAGCGACCGCGACCGCTGGTTCACTGCCGAGGAGGCATGTGAATACGGCATCATCGACCAGGTGATTGCCCGGCGTGGGGAGATGCGCTGAGCGTCACAACCCCCACCTCACTCCACGCCCCCGACACATATAGGGGCTCGGAGCCGGGGTGCGACGTAGGCTGGGTTCCTGCGGACGTGGCGGAACTGGTAGACGCACCGGCTTTAGGTGCCGGCGCCGAGAGGCGTGGGGGTTCGAGTCCCTCCGTCCGCACGTGAACGAGGTCGACCCCACCCTGCGTGCGCTGATCGATGCCGCCCCCGTTGGCATGGCGCTTCTCGACGCCGATGGCCAGCCCCGGTACGCCAACCACAGGTGGGTGGCGATGACGGGTTTCTCCCCTGAGAGCCAGGGCACCTCAGAGTGGACCGAATGCGTTGATCTCGATGGCCGCGACAACTTTGTGACCGACCTGGCGCTGTCCCTCTCAGACGGGACCGCTCTTCGTGGCCGTCTCAGGCTCAGTACCCGTGCCGGCATCATCCGATGGGTGGACCTCACGACGACTCCGATTGCCAGCGGAGAACCCGACTCAGGCGGAGCGCTGATGGGCATCTCCGACATAACCGATGAGGTGGATGAGGCCCGCCGTGCCCACGAGCTGACAAGGGTTCTCGAAGCCAGCCCCGACCTGGTGGCGATCCTTGACCCGCTGGGCCGAAGCCTCGTGTGGGCAAACGATGCGATGCGCCGCCACCTGGGCGGTGGCGACGTGTCTGGAAAGGTCCTGCTGGACCACCTTGACGGCTGGTCACAGGCCCGTCTGGCTGCCACCGCACTTCCCGAGGTTCGCACCTCGGGAACCTGGAGCGGCGAGCTGCGTCTTGCCCGCCGGACCGGCGGCACGGTACCGATGTCGGCCCTGCTCGTGTCCCACCGTGACCCTGACGGAGCGGTTGACGCGATCTCGATGGTCGGAAGGGACCTGACGGACCTGCATGCCGCCCAGCAGCGCGTCGAGGCTTCCGAGATCCGCCTGGCTGCCCTGGTGGAGCATGCCTCTGATCTTGTGCTTGTCGTCAGCGAGTCTGGCGACATCGTCTATGCCAGCCCGGCTGTTGCCCATGTGCTGGGCCGTGAGGCGGTCGAGTTGGAGGGTGTGCCGGTCGTCGACCTGGTGCATCCCGAGGACCACGACGGCCTGGCTGAGCGGACCGCTGAGGTCCTTGCGACACCGGGCATGTCACCGGCCTTTGAGGCCCGGGTTGCCCATGCCGGCGGCGGCTGGCGCTACATGGAGATCGTCGCAACCAACCTTCTGGGCAATCCGGCAGTTGACGGAATCGTAGTGAACGCCCGAGATGTGACCGAGCGTGTCGAGGTGGCTGCCGAACTGGAGGAACGCGCTTTCCACGACGAGTTGACCGGGCTGCCCAACCGCGCCTTCCTCCTGGACCGCCTCGCTGATGCCCTTCACAGGGCTGCACGCCATGACCGCATGGTCGGCGTGTTGTTCCTCGACCTTGACCGGTTCAAGGTTGTCAACGACTCCCTCGGCCACGGGTCTGGCGATGACCTGCTCCGTGAGGCGGCCCACCGGCTCTCCCAGACGGTTCGTCCCGGTGACACCGTTGCCAGGCTTGGTGGTGACGAGTTCGTTGTTCTCATCGGCGACATGTTGCGCACCACCGACGCCCTTGTTGCAGCTGAGCGGGTGCGGGCGTCCCTGTCCCGCCCTATGCAGCTCGGCAGCGAGTCGACTGTGGTTACCACGAGCATCGGTGTGGCCATCGGGTATGGGCAGGAGGCGCCGGCCGACCTGCTTCGCGATGCCGACACGGCCATGTACCGCGCAAAGGACCAGGGACGCGACAGGGCCGAACTCTTCGACGACCACCTACGTGCCCAGGCGGTCAGACGCCACTCCGTCGAGCAGGAGTTGCGCCTCGCCCTCGACGAAGGTCGCATCGAGGTCCACTTCCAACCGGTGGTCCGGATCTCAGACGGTGCCGTTACCGGTGCCGAGGCACTCGCCAGGATCCGTGGGTCCGGAGGCGAGTTGCTCATGCCTGATCAGTTCATCGACATTGCCGAGGACAGCGGTCTCATCGCACAGTTGGGCGGACGTGTTGTTGCCATTGCCCTGGAGCGGCTCTCGTCCTGGGGCAAGCGGGGCGGAGAGAACCTGAGCGTCGCCGTGAACGTCTCGGCACGCCAGCTGGCGGATTCGACCTTTCCCGAACTGGTACGTGCGGCCATCGAGGCCAACGACGTCTCCCCGGAACAGGTGGCACTTGAGTTCACCGAGTCGGCCCTGATTGCCGCCAACCCGGTGACCGAGAAGGTTCTCGGCGACCTCACCTCACTTGGGGTCCGGATCGGCCTTGACGACTTTGGGACGGGGTTCTCGTCGCTGGCCTATCTGAAGCGCTTCCCGATCGACTTCGTGAAAATCGACAGGTCGTTCGTTGCTGGTCTCGGAACCGACGATGACGACACGGCCATTGTCACCGGAACGGTTGCATTGGCCCAGGGGCTCGGGCTGCAGGTTGTCGCCGAGGGGGTCGAGACCCGGTCCCAGCTGGAGTATCTGCAGAGGCTCCGCTGCGACCTGGCACAGGGTTTCCACTTCTCTGAACCGGTTACCGACGCCGAGTTCGACCGGTTCCTCGGAAACGCCCGGGAGCAGGCACCAATCTCGCTGAACTAGCCGGGCTCTGATCCCGGTTGGGTGCCGAGCATTGCAACAAGAGCCCTGAGTGCCCGTCCGCGGTGGGAGAACCAGTGCTTGTCGTCTCCCATTTCGGCGAACGTGGCGCCGTCGCCCTCGAACGGGACGAAGACCGGGTCGTATCCGAAGCCCCCCTCACCTGACGGGGTCTCGGCAATTCTGCCCTCGACAGTTCCGGTGGCAACGAGTTCGTTGCCGCCCGGGTAGCGAACAATCGCCACGGTCCTGAAACGGGCGGTCCTCATTGCGGGAACTACTCCGTCCAGGTCGGCCATCAGCTTCGCCAGGTTGTCGGCGTAGTCGGCATCCTCGCCGGCGAAACGGGCTGACCGAACACCGGGTTCTCCGCCAAGGGCATCGACGAAGAGCCCCGTATCGTCGGCGACGGCTGCCAGACCAGTGGCGCTACTCACGGCAACAGCCTTGAGGCGTGCGTTCTCCTCGAGGGTGGCGCCGTCCTCGACAACGTCGGGAAGGCCAGCGGGGCGCGGGAGAACCTCGGCAACACCTTCAAGCAGCAGTTTCATCTCGGCGACCTTGTCAGGGTTGGCGCTGGCCAGCACCAGGCGGGGTCGCTCCACGGGATGGCTCAGTTCAGCGTTGAGCCGGTGGCTCAGCCAGCACTTCGCGCTGCATCTCCACGATCCTGGCGATGCCTCCGGCGGCCAGGTCGACAAGTGAGTCCAGCTGGGACCTGTCAAAGGATTCTCCCTCGGCCGTTCCCTGAACCTCGACAAAGTTGCCCGACCCGGTCATGACGACGTTGAAGTCCACCTCGGCGGTGGAATCCTCGATGTAGGGCAGGTCAAGACGGGCTTCGCCTTCGATGATGCCTACCGAGATGGCCGCAAGCTCATCGGTGAGGGGGTGCTGTGTGACTTCTCCGGAGGAGATCAGCCGTGTGAGTGCGTCGTGGAGGGCCAGATAGCCGCCACAGATCGAGGCGGTACGCGTGCCACCATCGGCCTGGAGGACATCACAGTCGACGGTGACCTCTCGTTCTCCGAGGAGGTCCAGGTCTGCGACCGCCCTCAGCGACCTGCCGATAAGGCGCTGGATCTCCTGGTCGCGGCCCGACACCCGACGCCTGATCCGCTCGTTGCTGGAGCCCGGAAGCATCGAGTACTCAGCGGTGACCCATCCCCGGCCAGTGTTCTTGAGCCAGCGCGGGACACCATCACCAATGGATGCCGTGCAGAGAACCCGGGTGCGGCCGAAGCTGACCAGGCATGCACCATCGGCCATCTCCGTGAAGTCCCGTTCAAAGCTGAGTGGGCGCAGCTCGTCGTTGACGCGTCCGTCTGGTCGCACAGGGCCTCCTGTCTGGCCATCCGCCGGGCGGATGGCGTTCTTGTCGAGGCCTCAGCCTAGAAGTAGATGGTGGACTCGGTGTCGGCCGCGACCTGGTCAATGTCGCCGGTCCACGCACCGGTAGACAGGTACTTCCAGCCGGCATCGCTCACGAGGAACACGATTACCGCCTCGCCGCCCTCGGAGGCAACCCTTTCGGCCACCCGGAGGGATCCGGCGAGAGCCGCACCAGCCGAGAGCCCTGCGAAGATGCCGCACTTGTCGGCGAGGCGACGGGCGCACTCGATGGACTCCCTCGGCCTGACGATCCGCTTTCCGTCGAGAAGGTCGTTTCCGCCCCACTTCTCAAATACCGGGGGGATGAAGCCGTCCTCGAGGCTGCGCAGCCCCTGGACCTGCTCGCCGGCCGGCGGCTCGACAGCCAGCACCTGGACCTCAGGCCGGTTCTCCTTCAGGTAACTGCCGATGCCCATGAGCGTGCCGCTGGTTCCAAGGCCAGCCACGAAGTGGGTGATGTCGGGGACGTCGCGAAGAATCTCGGGGCCGGTTGTCTCGTAGTGGGCGCGGGGATTGGCCTCGTTCCCGTACTGGTAGAGGAACACCCAGTCGGGGTTCTGGTCGGCGAGTTCCTGGGCCATGCGCACGGCACCGTTGGAACCCTCGTCGCCGGGCGAGGAGATGATCTCGGCACCAAAGACCTCGAGCATCGAGCGACGCTCGGGTGACACGTTTTCGGGTAGGACGATCTTGATCGGGTAGCCGCGTATTCGGGCGATCATTGCCAGGGCGATGCCCGTGTTGCCCGATGAGGGTTCGATGATCGTGCGACCCGGGGTGAGGGTTCCGTCGGCCTCGGCCTCGGCGATCATGGCACGGGCGATGCGGTCCTTTACCGAACCGGCGGGGTTCTGGCCCTCCAGCTTGGCGAGCAGTCGGATGTCGGGGCTGGGGCTGAGCACGCTCACGTCGACGATCGGCGTTTCGCCGATGAGGTCGATCACCGAGGAGTAGACGGCCATTGTCCCAGTTCCCTGCTCGTCCTCTGCCTGCCCGATCGCAATCACGACCAGTTCAGTCAGGATTCTAGCCGGGTTCCACCGCCACCAGTACCTCTTCGATCACATCACCGTTGATACGAAACGCCCGCATGTAGGGCTCAGGGTGTTCGAGAGACACGATCAGGAAGGTAAAGACTCCCAACGGGTCGACATCGGCGGCGTCGGCAACGTCGGTGGGCGACGGGTAGGCCACGGTATGCGTGTGACTGTGCATCACGCCCAGGATGGACATACCGGCGGCATCGGCGGCACTCTCGGCATTCTTGTGCCCGGTCGGATCCAGTGTGTAGATCTTGGGGCGTCTCTCAGGTGGCGCCACGTTCGCAATCGGGAAGAACATGTCGACATACATGCCCCCTGGTGGTCCGGCGAACAGGCCACATGACTCGTCGGGATCATGCTCGACAGCTAGTTCGATCATCGCCCGGTGGACATCCGGTGTGAGGGCGAGGGTCTCTTGTGGCACGTCGGGGAGGCTAACCCCGACTACCGCCCACGGGGTCGCCGGTACGCTCACCCCTGTGAGCGACGCAAGCGACCGTGTGGTCGCCAGCAACCGCCGGGCTCGACGCAACTACGATCTGCTCGACACCTGGGAGGCCGGCCTCGTGCTGAAGGGCAGCGAGGTCAAGTCCCTGCGCGAATCCAAGGTGCAGATCTCAGAGGCGTTCGCCAGGGAGGAAACCGGCGAACTGTGGCTGGTTGGCCTGCACATAGCCCCATATGCGATGAGCGGCGGCGAGGCCATGGGCCACGACCCCGACCGACCCAAGAAGCTCCTGTTGCACCGTAGGGAGATCCACCGGATCACAGACCGGATGCAACGAGAGGGTCTGACGCTGATCCCACTCTCGCTCTACTTCAGCGGTGGGCGTGCCAAGGTCGAGGTGGCGTTGGCCAAGGGTCGCGACATGCATGACAAGCGCCAGGCCCTTGTTCGCAGGGAAGCCGACCGCGAGGCCGAACGGGCAATGGCCCGCAGGCGACGCCGCTGAACGTTCAGATGCTCAGTCTCCGCAGACGGCTGAGATCGCCTCGCCAACGACCTTCACCGTCGTCTCCATCTCGGCTGTTGTGATCGTGAAGGGCGGCCCGACCAGGAGCGCGTCTGGTGCGTTGCCATCACCAGCCGGATAGACCCACACTCCACGCCTCAACGCCTCGCCGACCACCTGTCCGGCCATTCCGGTTGTCGGGCTGTAGGGCCGGCCCAACTCCTTGTCCTCGACGAGTTCGATGCCGATCATCAGGCCGAGGCCGCGAACGTCGCTGACATGGGGGTGTTCGCCGAGGGGACTCAACAGGGCCAGGAACTCAGCACCCTTCGTGGCGCTCGCCGAAACCAGATCCTCGTCTTCGAGAATCTTCAGGGCGGCCACGCCAGCGGCACATGCGGCCGAGTGGGCTGAGAAGGTGAAGAACATCATTCCCGAGTCGGCTTCGGCTATCGGGGCCACCACCTTCTCAGAGGCGAACACGCCCCCGAGGGGTGCGTAGCCACCGGAGAGGCCCTTGCCGCCAACCATGATGTCGGGCACAACCCCCCAGTGGTCGATGCCGAACTTCCTGCCGGTGCGACCGAACCCTGTCATTACCTCGTCGGCAATGAGCAGGATTCCGTGGGCGTCACAGATTTCCCTTACATCGGTCCACCAGTCATCGGGCGGCAGCACGGCACCTGCGGCGGCTCCGATCACCGGTTCGGCGATCACCGCTGCGATCGTGTCCGGGTCTTCTGACTCGATGACCTTCTCGAGGCCCTCAGCATCAGCCACCGGCATCTTGGGGAAGTCGGTAAGGATGTGGTCGAATCCGCTCCGCCGTGAGCGATGCCCCCCGACTGCCAGCGTTGTCATGGTCGTTCCGTGGTAGGAGGTCTCCCGCCCGATGACCTTCCAGCGCTCCGGCCGTCCGGCCGACGTGTGGTGGCTGATCGCCAGACGGATCGCCGAGTCGACAGACTCCGATCCGCCGCTCACGAGGGCCACCTGACTGAGTTCGGGAGGCAGCCACCGCTCCCTGAGAGTCTCGACGAGAGCGATCCGCTCCTCTGTCACCCAGGGGGGAACCACGTAGGAGACCCGCTGGGTGGCGTGTGCCACGGCTGCGGCCACCTCAGTCCGACCATGGCCGATGTTGACCGCAACGGCACCGCCACCGGCGTCGATCACCTCACGACCGCCATCAAAGTAGAGCGTGCAACCCTCGGCCTTCTCCACGACCGGCGGCACCCCACCAGACGGTATGAACTGAAACGATGCTGCCCGGTGGTCTTCCATCGGCAGATTCTTACCTGCTATGGCCATGTTCCACCTACTCCGACTGCTGCCTGTCACACCTCACCGGTAGCCTTGAGGCGCAGAACCTTGACAACTGAGTATCAGACTGCACGTTGCGGCAGCCTTTCGGGCTGTCGTACACACCACGGGGCTGATCGGTTTCGACGCCGATGGCAGTGGGCGTGTCGTGCGACCGGAGTTGCCCAGACTCCCTAAACGGGGCAACCAAAGAGACGCCAACACGGACGATCTCGCTCTCGCCGCCTGACCTNGTCAGGTAGTTGAGAGTCACTGCGACCGGCAACGGNACGCGGGGTCGGTCCACCGCAACCCGGCAACAGAAGCGGTGGAGACAGCNGGGANAGACCGCTGACGGCGTGAAAGACCGCTGACCCGGGGGAAAGACCCCGCGGCNGNGNCCTAGNGGCNCACCCGACCCGGCGGTGTGGCTGCCGTAAGCCNCAATCTCGGGAATGGTCGTANCGCGCTCGGTCACACATTGACGGACGGGGGTTCGATTCCCCCCAGCTCCACNANGGCGTGTTCGCAGTTTTTGCGTGCACGTGTTCGCAGTTTTNGAGAAGGCAGCGCTTTTGGCGCTGCCTTTTCNGGTTTTCGGCGGGTACATGAACCCTGGTGGGCTCGAGGCGCCGTGTTTAGGGGCTTGAGCTTCGCTGCCTGACGTGAGTTACCAGTATGGGGCGCGTCGATACCGCCCCGTTAAGGGGGGCGGGAATCGACGGGGTCCGATCGACTTAGGGGTCGGAACTGGTGTCTGCCGGCGTGGTTGGGAGATCTTCGTAGCGGCGACGGCGACCTGTGCGGGCCTTTCGCCTGGTCTTCACCGGGGCACGGTCAACAACGAGTTTCTGGAGTCGGAGCCACTGGTGGACGGTTCTGCGGTTGTATCCGGCGATGGTGTGGGCAAGGAACAGTTTGATCTTGGCGGTCTTGAGGAAGCGGGTGTAGTTGCGGCCGATATCGACGAACTCACCGTGGAAGGCAGCGTTGGCTGATTCGACGATGTTGCGGCGTCCCCAGGCCTTCCACCAGGCGGTGGTGCCGAAGATGGTCTTCTGGTCGAGGAAGGTGGTGTCAGTGTCAGCGGTGACGATGCCGGTACAGCAGACCTTGGCTTTCTTGTCGGTTTGGACGAGGCGGGAGTTCTTATTCCTAGACCTCATGGTCCTCGGGAACTTCGAACTGTGGGCGCGCCCAGCACAGAACGGACACTTGTAGCGGACGGTTCCGTCAGCGTTGCGGCTGTGGACCGTGTAGCGAAGCTTGGCTCGTTCGTTGAACCTCTCGACGCAGGCTCGCCTGGATGCGTAGTCAGCGTTGCGAGCCGGCATTTCGAGTTGGTGCTCGCCTGTAGGTAGGTACCCGGAAAAGGGTTGACCGTCGATCACGACTGCGTCGCCGATGCTGCCGTGTAGGCCGCGTTGGTGGGTGAGGATTCGGACCGTCTGGTCTATGCCGGCTTGCCTGAGGGGCTGGTGGAAATGCTCGGGTTTGGATAGCGAGTAGCCGCCGTCGACGAGAACCTCGCTACACAGGCCGGACTGGTGGGCTTCGATGACGCCGTCAACGACGGCTTTGGCCCGATGGGCGCCGGCTGGAACCAGGGCGCTGGTGATGACGACCTGTGGGACGGGACGGCCGAGGTTCGCGTAGGCGATTCGGTCGGTGTGACCTAGCGCCGAAACGGCGACGCCGAGGTGGAGTTCACGGCCCACGTAGAGCTTCGTCGGGCGGGTGTTGGTCGCAGTCCGATGCCCGGCTCGTGCGTCGGTGTCTCGTGTGTAGATCTTCCTGTTGTCGGGTCCGATGCCGAGGACCTTGGCGCGGCGGGGCTTGACGGTCTTGCTCTTGGGGTTGTCGGTTTCGTCTTCGTCGTTGGGGTACTGGGCTTCCCCGTCGTGGACGACCTCGGTTTCGCCGGAGTGGAACTGGCCACAGGACTCCATGTCGGTGCCGTCGACTGCCAGAGCGGCTCCTTTGACGAGTTCCACGGGAACCGTGGATCGTTGGATCGAGCGGGTGTACCAGTCGATGTCGAAGTCAGAGATCTCTCCGGTTTCGGTGTTGACCTCGGCCCAGCCTTCGTTGAGGGCTTCAGTGAGTTGGGTGACGCGGCGTTGCACCAGGTCGTATCCGGAGGAGTTATTGGGCCAGTGAGGCATCGCCAGTTCATTGAGGCGCTTCGGGGTGAAGCTGTTGAGGAGTTTGACCACCTGGACAATCAAGGCACGGTGGCCGGTTTCATAGGCGACGAGGCTCAACGCCACCAGAAGGCCCTTGGTCGATAGGCGAGAACTGGTGCGGTCCCGGAGTTTCAAACGCCGTTCGACAGGGCCGATGACGCCGCTGGCACCGATGTCGGTGACCGCGTCACACCATTCCCGGTTGGTGGGAGCCCGCGAAGCCTGAAGGTCGATTCGTTGCTGGCGCGGCAGGCTCCGGTTCGCCCGGCGGGCAGGGGCACCCACGTCAGGCACCCCTCAGAAACTCGGCCGGATCACCGGCGTTGTGTAGGAAAGGCACGAGATCTGAGAGCGAGGCGAACGACCGGAGCCCGGCTGCTTGGAGCAGTGCCGTTAGCGGAGTTCGGTTGGCAAGGTGGGCCAGCAACCATGACGAACGGAGCCGCTTGGCGCTCAACGAGATATGGCCCTGGTCGATGACGACCCTGCCTGCGGCCTTGGCTGCAGCGTTCTTCGACGTCGAACCCGCGACCAGCCGACCGGTCCCCGCGTCGTCGGCGAGGGCGAGGAGGTCTTCGGCGAACTCGTCGCGGACGACAACTAGGCGCTCTGCAGGATCGCCGACGGTGATGGTCACCAACCCGTCGTTTTCGACGACGTCAGTGCCGGTGACGTGGACGTTCCAGCGGCCATCGAGTCCGGCTCCGAGACCGAGAGCAACGATTGCACGACCCACCTGAACCCGCAGCGGCGTCGACTGGCGCAAGACGTCACGCCTGATGGCCGCCACCTCAACTTCCGTGTAGGGAGCCGAAAGCGACGTTCGTGCAATGGGTTCCGGACGCTGCACCCACGGCGCCTCACGGGTCAGCGATGTCCCCAACAGGCGCAGATCGCCGCGGATCGCCAACAGCGAACCATTCGAAGCCCCC
>PCCI01000006.1 GCA_002731655.1 Methanobacteriota archaeon
TTAGTGATAATCATTACTGTTAAGCATTACCGTTTCACGACGATACAAACAGGAAATTAACCAGTGCAAACGGCCAATAATAGCTTAATTAGCGGTGCAGGGTCGCGCGCCGTGATGAAGTCGCACTCGATTACCGGCGCGCTCGGCGCGACGGGGTTCGTGCTGGTGCTGCTGACACTCTGGCAGGGGTTGCTGGTCATGCCACCGGCGCGCTTCTTCACCGCGCCCAACGCGCAGCGGCTCTTCTACCTGCACGTCCCGTCGGGGCTGATAGCCTATCTGGCGTTTATGCTCGTCGTCGCCGGTAGCGGCTGGTGGCTCTGGAAGCGCACCCCGCAAGGCGACCGGCTGGCGCACTGCGCCGCCGAGCTGGGCGTCGTCTTCGGCGCGATGTCGCTCGCGTCAGGGACCTTCTGGATGCGAGCCGAGTGGGGGCCCGACATCGTGATGCGCTTCTTCAGCGACATGCGGCTGGCGACGACGCTGGCGATGTGGCTGCTGCTCGTGGCATATATCGCCTGGCGGCGGCAGCCCGACTCGGAAGCGGTGCGCCGCGGTGCGGCCATCGTCGGGATGCTCGGCGTCATCTCGGTGCCGCTCTCGTATCTTTCGTCGCGCTTCCTGCGCTCCGACCATCCTGTAATAATAGGCACCGACGACCAAGATGCACTGGCACCCGAAATGCGGCTGGTGCTCTACGCCGGTCTGCTGGGCTTCCTGCTGCTCTTCATCGCGCTGCTGCGCACGCGGCTCGAGCTGGAGCGGCTCGAGGAGGAGCTGCTCGCGGCGCGGCTGGAGGGCGGCGCGTGAGCGGCGCCCGCGCGGCCGCATTCCTGCTGGCACTGCTGCTGCTGCCGTCTGCGGCCGCCGAGACCGTGACGCTCATCGACGGGGACGCCAGCGTGGCGGTGAGTTACGATCCAGTCTTCCGCACTGGCGAGGCGTGGTTCATTGACCTTGTGGTCGAGAATGGCGACGGCTACATGGTCGAGGCCGCATTTTCGGGAGCTGCGCCGCGCTCGAAGGCGCTGCCGGCTAATGGCGAGACGAGCTTCTCGTTCCCCGGCGCAACCTTCCACGGCGAGGCGTTCAACGTCCCGCTCGAGTTGCGGCTGCTGCGCGACGGCAGCGTCGTCGCCAACACGACCGTCGAGATTGACGTCAGCGTCCCCCCGGCAGAGGACCTGCTCTGGCTCTGGGGCGGGATGACCGTCTTCTGGCTCGGCATCGCCGCTTACGCCGGCTGGCTCCACCGCCGGCAGGCGGAGCTGCGGCGGCAGCTGGAAAGCCATATTGCTGCCGCCCCCGATGGAGGGGAAGATGGAGAGTGAACGGCGCACGCGGCGGCCGCTGCCAACTTGGGCCAAGGGGCTGCTGGCGCTCGCGATTCTCGTCGCGACGGGCGCAGCCGCGTACTACTCAGTCGACGAGCAGGTTGACTACGTTTCGGTCGAGACCGCAGTCAGCGGTGAATACGACGCGGGCGAACGCGTGCAGGTCCACGGTGTCGTGCTCAACTGGACTCGCGAAGACATCGAACTGGTCGAGGGCGACTATACGCTGCGCGTCGATCTGGGAGGCGTGATTATTCCCGACACTTTCGCCGAGAACAAAGGCGCCACGATTACCGGCACGCTGGTCGAGATCGGGGGTGAGCTGGTGCTGCACGCTGAACTCATCCAGATGGGTTGCCCTTCGAAATACGAGCCGGCCAAGGCATGAGGGAGCAACTGCGTCCCGCCGGCGAAGGCGTCTTCGAACTGCCACAGCAGGGCGACATGCGCGTCCCCGGTCGCATATATTCGACGCCCGAACTGCTGGCGCATCCTGGGATGGACTCGGCGCTGCAGCAGGTCGCCAACGTCGCGACGCTACCGGGAATCGTCGACGCCAGTCTGGCGATGCCGGACATCCACTGGGGCTACGGTTTCCCGATTGGCGGCGTCGCCGCCTTCGACGCTCGCGAAGGCGGCGTCGTTTCGCCGGGTGGGGTCGGTTTCGACATCAACTGCGGCGTGCGGCTGCTGCGCACCGACCTTGAACTTGGCGACGTCCAGCCGCGGCAGAGGGAACTGGTCGACGAGCTTTTCAAGCGCGTTCCCGCAGGCCTTGGTTCGAAGAGCACACTGGCGCTCTCGAACCGCGAGCTGGACTCCGTGCTCGAGCGCGGCGCGCAGTGGGCTGCCGAGGAGGGATATCTCTGGGACCGCGACGTGGACGTGCTCGAGGAGCGGGGTGCGCTCGACGTGGCGCAGCCGGAGCATGTTTCGGACTTCGCGCGCAAGCGCGGCCGCAAGCAGGTCGGCTCGCTCGGTAGCGGCAACCACTTCCTGGAACTACAGGTGGTCGAAGAAATCTTCGACGACGCGGCAGCCAAGGCGTTCGGGCTGCGCGAAGGCCAGATTGCGGTGATGATGCACACTGGCTCGCGCGGTTGCGGCCACCAGGTGTGTCAGGACCATCTCGAGTGCGTTATGGACGCGTCGAAAGAAGCGGGTATCGAGCTCGCCGATCGGCAGCTGGCGTGCGCGCCGCTCGAGTCTCGAGCGGCGCGCAACTACGTCGGCGCGATGTCGGCCGCTGCCAACTACGCCTGGGCCAACCGCTCGATGATTACGCACTTTACCCGCCAGGCGTTCACGCAGGTCTTCGGCACCGAAGCCGAGGCACTGGGGCTGGAGACTGTCTACGACGTTGCGCACAACATCGCCAAGCTCGAGCAGCACGGCGGCCGCGAAGTGTGCGTCCACCGCAAGGGCGCTACGCGCGCGTTCGCGCCCGGCTCGGACGAAATCCCGGCGCAATACCGCGATGTCGGGCAGCCGGTGCTGGTGCCGGGCGACATGGGCAGCGCGTCATGGGTGCTGGCTGGCGCCGAGGGCGCGATGCGCAACACCTTCGGCTCCGCCTGTCACGGCGCCGGCCGCGCGATGTGGCGCAAGGCGGCTGCACGCAAATTCGACTCGAAGAGGCTGCTGAAGGATTTATGGCAGAAACAGCGCATCTACGTGCGCGCCCGCTCCCCGCGCGTCGCGGCGGAGGAGGCGCCGGGCGCCTACAAGGACGTCTCGCAGGTGGTCGAAGTATGCCATCAGGCAGGGCTGGCGCGCAAGGTGGCGCGCATGCGACCGCTCGGCGTCGTGAAGGGCTGAAATGGGCATCAAGCTGGGCTCGATTATCCCGGCGCGCCCGGTCGAGATTGCGCAGCTGCGCGGACAGCGGCTGGCGGTCGACGGCTACAACCTGCTCTACCAGTTCCTAGCGTCCATCCGGCAGCGCGACGGGATGCCACTCGCCGACGCCCATGGTCACACGACGTCGCACCTTTCGGGGCTGCTTTTCCGACTCTCGGCGCTCGCTGCCGAGGGGCTACGCTTCTGCCTGATTTTCGACGGCAAGCCGCACGCGCTCAAGAAGCGCGTGCTCGACGAGCGGCGTGACCGCAAAATCAAGGCTCAGGCGGAGTGGGAAGCGGCGCTCGCCGCGGGCGACCTGGTGAAGGCGCGCACCAAGGCGCAGCAGACTTCACAGCTAACGCCCGAAATGGTCGCCGAAGCGCAGGAGCTACTTGACGCGCTCGGCCTGCCGTGGGTCACCGCGCCGTCGGAGGGAGAAGCGCAGGCGGCGGCGATGATGGCGGCGGGCGTGGTCGACGCGGCGGTCTCGCAGGATTTCGACACGCTGCTCTTCGGGGCGCCGCGGCTGCTGCGCAACCTGACCGTCTCGGGGCGCCGCAAACTCCCCGGCCGGCAGGCATGGGTTGAAGTCAACCCGGAGGAGCTGACGCTCGCTGACGCCATCGAAGCGACGCAGCTGTCACACGAGCAGCTGGTCGACATGGCCATCCTGATGGGAACCGACTTCAACCCTGGCATCCACGGCATCGGCCCGAAGAAAGGACTGAAGCTACTGCGCGAGCTCGGCAGCGCCGAGGCGGCACTGGCGAAGCTGGGGCACAAGGTCGACAACCTGAACGAGCTGCGGCAGCTCTTCCTGAACCCCCCGTCGGTCGAGTTCGTGCCGACGTGGGGCGAGCCGCGACGCGGACGCGTCATGGAACTGCTCTGCGAACGTCACGGCTTCTCACGCGCGAGAGTCGGTACCGCTCTCGAAAAATTCCTGCAACCGCCCCTACCGATGGGGCAGCAGGCGACGCTGGGTGATTTCTGAAGATTTTAAGTAGTTCGAGGCGGTCGCACGAACCGTGAGCGAGAAAGCGTTCGAGTTCCTGCCGATGCCAGAGCGCAGCGCGAAGCCGCGCAGCGCGGGGCTGACGGTGGTCATTGACACCGGGCTCGGCTACCGCTACACCGAGGATTTGCTAGAAATCTGTGCAGACTACATCGACCTGTGGAAACTGGGCTGGGCGACGACACAACTCCAGCCGCTCGACGTCGTGCGGCGCAAGGTGGAGCTGTTGCGCTCGCACGATATCTCGGTCTGCAACGGCGGGACGCTGCTCGAGCTCTCCGAGCATCAGGGCCGGGCGGGCGAGCTCTTCGCCGAGCTGCGCGTAATGGGCGCCGACGCGACCGAGATTTCGAGCGGTAGCCTGGACATCACGCCAGACCGCGTCTGCGAGCTGATTGCGGAGGCGCGCGAGGCGGGGCTGGTCCCATACTGCGAAGTCGGGCGCAAACTCCCCGAGCGCGACCTGGCAGCAGGCGAATACAACACGCAGCTAAAGCAATTCCTGGTGGCGGGCGCCGAGAAAGTCATCGTCGAGGCGCGCGAATCGGGTGCTAGCGTGGGGCTGATGGACGCCGGCGGCGAAGTGCAGCGCGAACGCATGCAGGCAGCGCTCGCCGGCGTCGACCCCACCCGCGTCATCTTCGAGGCGCCGCGCAAGTCGCAGCAAATCTTCTTCCTGCGCGAGTTCGGCCCCGAAGCGAGTCTCGGAAACATCGCGCCGACCGACGTGATTTCGGTCGAGACGCTGCGGCGCGGGCTGCGCGGAGACACTGTAGAGGACTTCTATACCGTCATCGGCGAGCGGCACCTTGCCGCGAGCGGCCGGGGAAAACCCGGGAAATGAGACGCTGATGCGCATCGCCATCGAGCAGGGGCTGCCCGGCGCCGAAGCGGCGGCGGCGCACGGCGACGCGGTCGTGGTCATCGACGTCATCCGCGCTTCCACGACATACGCCACTGCGCTCGCCGGCGGTGCGGCGCGCATCGTGCCGTGCGCCAGCCGCGCGCATCTCGAGGAGGTGCGGCACCGCTACCCTGACGCGCTGCGGTCGGGCGAGCGCGAATGCCGCCGCATCGACGGCTACGACTTGGGGTCGTCACCTACCGAGATGGCGGCCGCCGACCTGCATGGGCGGACGCTGCTCTCGTCGACGACCAACGGCTCGCGCATGGTCGTCGCAGCTGCCAGCGCGCCGGTCGTGCTGATGAGCGGTTTCTGCAACGCCCGCGCCGTTGCACGCTTTTTACGGGGGCGAGGCGGCGACGTCGCGCTGGTCTGCTCGGGGCGGCTCGGCGAGCCGGTCATCGAGGACTGGCTCGGCGCAAGCTGGCTGGCACACCTGCTTGATAGCGGCGACAGCGACTTCGAGCTGACACAGGACGAAATCCGCGAGCGCTGCCGCGCTTCGCCAAGCCACGACGCGCTCGTGGCCGTAGGACTCGAGCGCGACTTCGAGTGCTGCCTGGCATTCGACACGTTCGACGTGGTGCCGCTGCTTGACGGGGACGGGTTCGTGGCGGCAGACTAGCGCCGCGTCCGCCGCAGCTCGCTGCCACAAGTCGGGCACTCGCCGTGCGGTTCATCCCATTTCTGGCGGCATCCGCTGCAAGTCCAGCGCCAGCGCAGCTGCTTAGCGATGCCGACGGTCTCAACCGGCAGCCACGCGATGCCCATGGCGGCGGCTACGTTTTGCATCGCGAAGTCGTCGGTGATGAGCGTCGCATCGCGCTCGAGCGCCAGCGCCAGCAGCTGCGCATCGACGGGCGAGAGCACGCCCGCGTCGCCCGTTTCCTGCGCGGCGGCGGCGACGCGCTCCTGCGCCGGCGCGTCAGCATACGCGACCTGCATCCCGGCCGCGCCGAGCTGCGCGTGGTATTCGCGGCTGCGCCGGTTTACGAGCTCCTGCTCGACGCCGGGCACCGTCAGCAGCTCGCCTTGCGGGTGGCGGCGGGTGAAGAACGCGACGCTGTCGAGCACGAACACCGTGCGCCAGCGCCGAGGCGGATATGAAGCGCACCCCCGGCAGGCGCGGCGCGGCCGCCGATTTGCAAATCGTAAGGATGATATACTCCCCCACGTGCGGCGACGCATGCGTGCCGTAATCCTGACGGCCGGCGAAGCCGCACGCCTGCGGGGCTGGACCACCAGTCGCCCCAAGGGGATGCTGTCGCTCGCCAACCGTACCATCCTTGAGCACCTTGTCACCGGGCTGCGCGACGCGGGGGTACGGCAGCTGGTGCTGGTCGTGGGGCACGGCGCCGAGAGCGTCATGAGCCTGTTCGGCGACGGCGGCCGTCATGGCGTTGCGGTCGAATATGCGCGGCAGGAGCAGCTGACCGGTACGCGCGACGCACTGCGGCTCGGCGCCGCGGCAGCCCCCGACGAGGAACTGCTGGTCGTGCCGGGCGACAACTACGTTGCGCCGCAGGGATTTGTAGCGCTGCTCGAGGAGCAGGGCGAGGCGCTGCTCGCGAGCGAGGCGCTGCGCTGGTCCAAGTGGGGCGGGCTCGAGCTCGAGGGTGACGCGGTGCGGCTCAGCTTTGAGGAACCTGACGCCATCGGGCGTTTGCATTTCACCGGCATCGCGCGGCTCGCGCCGGCGACTGTCGCCAAGCTTGCGAAAAGCAAGGATCGGCACATCGGCAAGGCGTTGCAGCCGCTGCTCACCGACGGCACTACGCAGCCGACGGTCGCGATGGCCGAGGCGTGGCACAACATCGTCTACCCGTGGGACATGATCGGCGGCAACCAAGTCGCGCTGCGCTACCTGCCGCAGGAGCTGGCGGGGACCTGCGAAGCGGGTGTCATGATTCGCGGCGCGGTCGCCATCGGCGAAGGTAGCCGCATCGCCGCCGGCTGCTACCTGCAGGGGCCGCTCGCGATTGGCAGCGGCTGCCACATCGGCCCCGGGAGCGTGCTGGGCCCGTCGGCCTCCATCGGCGACGGCGTCGAAATCGGCGCGCACTGCGAAATCGCCGACACGCTCGTAATGGATTCGGTCTCGGTCGGCGGCTACACCCACTTGCAGGCGTGCGTCGTCGGCGAAGCGAGCGAACTCGGTTCGCACGTCGTCGCGCTCCCCGGCCCCGAAGAAGCAACGTATCTGCAGTCGCAGCACTCCGTGGTCGACCGCGGCGCAATGGTCGGCGACGGCTGCTGCATCGGCGACCGTGCGGTGCTGCAGGGCGGCTGCGTGCTCTCGCGCGGCGCCGTCGTGAGCGCCGGCGCCGCGATTGACGGCGAGTTCCCGGCGGAGGCTGCCTGATGTGCGGTATCGTTGGCTACGCCGGCAGCGGCGATGCACCCCAAATCCTGATTGAGGCGCTCAAGCGGCTTGAATACCGCGGCTATGATTCAGCCGGCATCGCGGTGCAGGAAAACGGGGGGCTTACCATCCACAAAAAGCAGGGGCGCATCTCGGTGATGGAGGAAACACTGCCGAAGCTCAAGGCGACGGTCGGCATCGGCCACACCCGCTGGGCGACCCACGGCGAGCCGTCTGACGCCAACGCGCATCCCCAAGTTGATTCCAGCGGTGACATCGCCGTCATCCACAACGGGACGCTCGAAAACTACGCCGACCTGCGCTCGAGGATGGAGGCGGCCGGCATCGAGTTCAACTCCGGAACCGATACCGAGGTGCTACCGCACCTGATCGCGCGCCATTACAACGGCGACCTGCTCGCGGCCGTGCGGGCGGCGCTCGGCGAGGTGACAGGAGCTTACGCGATTGTGGTGCTGCACGCGGCACACCCCGGCGAAATCGTCGCGGCGCGCAACGAATCGCCGCTGGTGGTCGGCTTCGGCGAAGGGGAGAATTTCCTGGCCAGCGACGCGCCGGCGATTGTGAAATACACCCAGCGCGTCGCGTATGTCCACAACGGCGAACTGGTGCGAATTACCGCCGACAGCATTGAAATCAGCGACATGACGGGCGGGACGCGCGAGCCCGAAATCGAGGAGCTGGAGTGGGTGGTCGAGGATGCCGAACAGGGTGGCTACGCGCACTTCATGCTCAAGGAAATCTTCGAGCAGCCCCGCGCCCTGCAGGAGTCGCTGCTGCCGACGCTCGCCGAGGCGATTGTCGAGGGGCTTGACCTGAACTGGCGTATCGGCTCGATTTCAATTGTGGCGTGCGGCACGTCGTTCCACGCCGGGCTGGTCGGCAAGTATGTCATCGAGCAGCTGACTGCCATCCCGGTCAACGTCTACCACGCTTCCGAATTCCGCTACTCACCGCCGGTGCAGAACGTCGGCGGGATGCTCTCGGCACGGCCGCTGGTGGTGCTGATTTCGCAGAGTGGGGAGACGGCCGACACGCTCGCCGCCGCCCGCGTGGCGCGGCAGCAGGGGTCGCACACGGTTGCCATCTGTAACGTCGGCGGCAGCAGCTTGGCGCGCGAGGTCGATGGCATCCTGCTGACGCGCGCCGGCCCCGAGATTGGCGTCGCCGCGACAAAAACGTTCATAGTGCAGATGCAAGCGCTCTACATGCTGGCGGTGCATCTCGCCTATTCTCGCAAGAGCATGGACCAGCCGCAGCTGCGGCGCTGGGAGCAAGAGCTGCGGCGGCTGCCGCACTACGTGGGTCAGGTGCTCGAGCGGCGCACCGCCATCAGCAAACTGGCGGGGACGCTCCAGTCGGCCAACTCCATATTCTTCATCGGTCGCAACCTGAGCTACCCCGTCGCGCTGGAGGGGGCCTTGAAACTGAAAGAGATTTCGTATCTCCACGCCGAAGGCTATCCGGCCGGCGAGCTGAAGCACGGGCCGCTGGCACTGCTCTCGCCCGAAACGCCGGTCGTCGCCATCATGAGCCCGGACCACACCCACTCCAAACTGGTCTCCAATATCGAGGAAGTGGCAGCGCGCAAGGCACCGCTGCTGCTAGTCGCGCAGGAGGGCGACGCGGATGCGCAACGGCTCTCACCGCACGTCATCACGGTCCCGGCAACCGACCCCGTATTGCAGCCGTTCACCGCCGGAGTCGCGCTACAGCTGCTGGCTTACCACGTTGCCGACGCGCTGGGGTGCGAAATCGACAAGCCGCGTAACCTTGCCAAGTCGGTAACTGTCGAGTAGGGCGTGCTCGTTTTCAGCGCCACCTTTTCCGGCGCGCGACGACCGCCATCAACAGCGGCAGCGCCGGCTTACTTCCCGCGCGACTCGCGCGCCTTGCTTCGTAGGTCGCTCGAGTTGCACTTGCGGCAGCGAACCGCCTTGATGGCGTTGCGGGCGTTGCACTTCATGCAGATTTTCTTGTTGAAAAGGCGTGCCTCTGCCTCAGGGAACCGGGCCATGCCGCGCCGTAGCAGAGGGGGGTAAAAGCGGTTTCGCCGAACACCAACTGTTTAAAACCGCGTCGATACGGCCGTGCTGTGCGGGTAATCGCGGGAATCCTGATGCTGGCGCTGCTGCTGGCGCCGGGACCAGCAGACGCAATCGCAGGCGGCACGACGCTGGAGGCCAGCCTCAAATTCAGTAACCAGCAGCAGGGCGAAATCAGGCTTGAACTGGCGTGGTCGGGAGGCCCGTATCCCCCTGAAGGGATGGACTGGGCGGGGCTGCGCGAACAATACCTTGATACGAATTTCTCCCTCTCGGGCGAGCCGAACGCGGAGGCGGTCCTGCGCTACCTGACTGCACCAATGCCGGGAGGCAACGACACAGCCAGCCTCACAGCAGCCATCCTTGGCAGCGACGCGGTGGAGTCGGCCAGCGTCAGCGCACTCTCGGCAGAACGGGGGAACCTGCAACTCACGATTCAGTTCAGTCTCGCAGATAACGCCATGCTCCACCCACTGATGTTTGTCAGCCAATTGAACAACGCTAGCGCGCTCGAGGCGGAACTGGTCATCAACTATCCGCCCGACGTAAAGCTGGAAACCAGTAAATTTGTACTGGACCACCTGCGCACTCCGATGGGAGGCTGGCTGGGCATTGACTTGCTGGCGAGCGACACCGCCAGCTACGACCCGGCCGAAGGCGAGATTACCATGAGTGCGGCACCGCAGTGGGCCGACGGCCGCGTGATAGCAATAGCGGTGGTGCTGCAACTGCTGCTGATTGGCACCATTAGCTACCGCTACGAGGGCAGCCTGCTGCGGCCGCTGCTCTTCGGGGGCGCGGCGCTGCTCACCTACCTGCTTGTTTCATTCCCTTTCTCGACCGGACTCTGCTACACGATTATCCTGTTCGGGCTGGCGCGGCAGTATGTCGGCGCCATCGCCTCGGAGGAGTTGCGGCGCGACATGGACGGGTTCGTCGACACACTGCTGACGCGGCCGCGCGGCGCCGCGGCCGCGTCCGGGAGCGGGACGGCGCTTGAGGAGCTCCGTGCATCGCGGAACCCACTGGCGCGACTGTTCCCGTTCAAAATCCAGGAGCTGTTCCTGATTTACGACGACGGTCGCCTGATTTCGCACTCGACACTGCACGGGTCGCGGACGGTCGATTCGGAAATCGTCAGCTCGATGCTGACCGCCATCGGTGATTTCATCAAGGACTCGTTTCGCGCTGATGACAAAGGCAGCCTTGAAAATCTGAAATACGGCAACATCAACCTCTACGTCCAGCGACGGGAGCCACTCTACCTCGCGGGAGTCATTTCGGGGACCGCGCCCGACGATTTTGGTGTGGTGTTGAAGGAATACCTCGATGAGCTATGGGGCGAATATAGCTACGTCATCGGTCACAGCTGGAACGGCGATACCAGCAGCCTCATCGAGATACGGAGCGACCTGACTGAATTCATCCACTACTGGTCATCCTCGCGCTGAGTCACCCTTTTATATACCTGAAACCGTCAGAGCCCCTGATGGAGGAGGGTGAAGACCTCGACTGGCAACTGCAGGAACTGTTCCTGCTGTTCGACGACGGGCGGCTTCTGGCGCACGCGTCACTGCGGGAAAACCAGTCGGTTGACAGCGAAATCGTAGGCTCGATGCTGACCGCCGTCAGCGACTTCGTGGGCGACTCTTTCTCAACGCGCGACGGGTTGCTCGAGCACCTCCGCGCCGGAGACCTCAACGTGATGCTACAGCGGGCGAATCCACTGATGCTGGCCGGCATCGTTTCCGGCACGCCACCGGCAGGATTCGGGCAGGAGTTGCAGGGCATCGTCGAGGAGATGCGCGAGAGTTACAGTTATCTGGTTGACGAGCAGTGGAATGGAAGCACTTCGCTGCTTGACTGTGTCCGGGAGGAGCTGAAAGCGTTCCTGTGTCGAGACTAACTGATTCCTGTTTTTCAGCAATGGCATTCCCTCCGGGATCGTGCCGCGAGGAAACGCCAATTGAGTAATCGAATACGTTTTGATACCGGCTGTAGGAAATGCCCTGCGAGGAGGCAAAAGGGTGCTTGAGCTAGGAGTGGAACTGGCGACCGTCTCGTGGTCCCAAGTGGTATTCTTCCTGCTGCTGGCGCTGGGAATCTCGTTCCTCTGCTCGCTGCTCGAGGCAGTGCTGCTCTCTGCCAACTGGACCTACATCGAGAAGCTGGCCCGGGAAGGGCGCAGTAGCGGCCTGCTGCTGCGCCGCTTCAAGGAGGAAATCGATACGCCGCTGGCGGCAATCCTGACGCTGAACACCGTGGCGCACACAGTCGGTGCGGCCGGGGTCGGAGCGCAGTTCTACGAAAGCGGCGGCAACTGGCTGGCAGCAGCCTCGATTGTCATGACGCTGCTCATCCTGATATTCTCGGAAATCATCCCCAAAACAATCGGCGCCACCTACTGGCGGCAGCTGGCGACGCCCGCCGCGCACGCCATCCGTTGGATGGTGTTGCTCACTTGGCCGGCGGTAGTAATCCTGCAGAAATTTTCGCGCTCAATCTCGACCAACGGCGCGCAGCCCGAGATGACGCGTGAGGAGCTGATAGCCGTCGCTGAACTAGGCGAGGACCAGGGAACACTCGACAAAGGCGAGACGCGAGTTATCAGGAACCTGCTGACGCTCGACAACATCCACTCCGAGGACGTCATGACTCCCAGCACCGTCATGCTCACCTTCCAACGGTCGCAAACCGTCGCGCAGGTAGTCGAAGCTCACTCGCCGCTCCCCTTCTCGCGCATCCCGGTCACCGACTCCGGGCTGGATGACGTGGTGGGTTTCGTACTGCGCAGCCGGCTGATGGAGGCTTACGGCGACGGCGACGGCGAATCCCCACTAGGCAACCTGCTCCAGCCGCTGCATGCCGTCGCGCCGGACGACAGCGTCGCCGACCTGCTCGATGAGTTCATCGCCAGGCGCGAGCACGCTTTCCTGGTCGTCGATGAATACGGCACCACGCAAGGGCTGATTACGCTCGAAGATGCGGTCGAGACGCTGCTGGGAGTCGAAATCGTTGACGAGTCCGACTCGGTCGAGGACATGCGCCAGCTAGCGCGCGAGTTGTGGGAGAAGCGGCAGCGGCAGCGCGAGGTCAGCCAGACCACTGCTGGCTGACCCACTCACTGAGCCGGTTACCAGCCCATATCAGGCTGGGCAGCACCAGAATTGCGATGACGACCGAGTAGACAATAGTCGCGGCAGTAATTATCCCGAAGTTGCGCACCAGCGGCATCGGGCTCAGCAATAGCACCGCGAAACCAGCCACGGTCGTCAGCCCCGAAATCAGCAGCGCCGCGCCGGTCTGGTAAATCGTGTTTTCCAGCGCCGCCTGTTCGCCCCGGTGCTGCGATTCCTCGCGATATCGTTCGACGATGTGGATAGCGTAATCAATACCTAGTCCAACCGTAAGCGCGGTGACCATCACCGTCATCACGTTCAGGGTGATTCCCAGCGCCGCCATGGTGCCCATAATCCAGATGGCGGCCAAGATTACCGGCAGGATATTGAGCAGCCCCAACCCCGCATGGCGGTAAATACCGACCAGTAGCACCGCCGCCAGGAATAGCGCCACTAGCGTTGAGGCGAGCTGGGTGTTCTGGATGGCATTGACAGTCGTAATCGTCAGGATGTGGCCTCCGGTAAAGGATACCTCGGCGCCGGGGAAACCGTCCTCCGGGACATCTTCGTGCAGCTGCACCAGCAACTGCTCCAGCCCCTCGTTGTCCAGCTCGTTGTTGCGCGTCGGCCCGACGAAGATACGGACCACAGCCGCGTCATACACGCCGGCAGCGTCGCGGTGCAGGAGCTGCCGCGCCTGCTCAGCGTAGGTGGTGCCGAGGAATACGTCTGCCACGTCAAGATCGCGCTGCCACAAATAATCGAAAAGCTCCCCGATATCACCGTCGCTAGTCTGGCTGAAGCTGACCGCCTCATGCGTCAAATGGAAACTATGGCGCAGCGACTGGACGAAGAGGAAATCACCACTGCGGACCACGATGTTCTCGACCAGCGGGTCGTCGCGCGTGTCGTTGGCGTGCGTAAACCGCAGGTGGGCTTGCGCGGCAGTTTCGGGGATGGCGACCGTGAAGGCGAAACTGTCGGCAGTGGGTGAGCCTCCCCAAGCGTCAGCCTGGTAGCTGGCCGTGCTGCTCTGCATCCCACTGGTGTTGAGCCAGATCACACTTACCTCGAGCGTCAGGAGCGCCGGCGTGCCGGGGTGCTCAGTGGTCCATGACACCTGCATCGTTTCGCGGGCTGGGAGCGTGAAGGGAACCGTCGCCTGCCATTCATGGGTCAGGTTGTTCCCACTGGAAACCGAATAGGACTCGGCGTCAATTGCTGTCTGCACCAGCGTCTGGATTGAATCTACCCTTGGTTCGGCGCCAACCTGAATTATATAGGTGTCATCAACAAAACCATACTCGCCTGAACCGTCACCGAATTGTAGCCGGCTTAGGTCATCGAGGAAATCGCGGTAGGTCAGGTTGCCCTCAATCAGGATTTGCGACTGGGCGTAGCTAGCGCCACGGAAATCGGTCTGGATGGAGCTGGCCGTGGACATGATTGGCAGGTCGTCCGAGAGGAAATCCTCGATTGAGAAGGAGGTATCGAGCTTGGTCGCTCCCGCCAGCGCTACCAGCGTAATCACCGCGACCGCCGCCAAGATTGTGAGCGGTCGCTGCTCGACCGCCATCGCCGCTCGCGCGATAGTTACCTCAACTAACTCAGGAGTATCGTGTAGCGCGGCGGGAGTCGCGCCGCGCGAGTCGAGCCAGAACCGCAGCGAGGAGTGGAAGAAGACTGTCAGCAGGAATGCGGCGGCGATGCCAAAGGCGCAGATGAGGCTGAAGTCTCGCACCGGTCCCACTCCCGCCGTAACCCCGGAGAGGAACGCAATCACAGTAGTCAGCATCGCCAGCGTCAGTGCGCGCCCCGTGTGCTGCAGCGACACCTCCATCGCACCAGAAACCGAACGGCCCAAGTGCAGTTCCTCCTGGTAGCGCCGGCTGAGGTGGACTGCGAAGTCTATACCGAGGCCGACGACCAGCGGCATTACCGCCACGTCAATCGCGGTCAACTGGATTCCGAGCAGCCCCGTAAAGGCGAAAGTCCAGGCAATAGCCAGCGCCAGCGTCAGCAACGGCAGCAGGACATACGACCAGTGGCGGAAGCTGAACCAGAGCAGGAGTACAGTCATCACCAGCATCCCGGCGCCCATCATCAGGTTGGTGAGGTGAGTTGACTCATCGACGTCGTGCGCCAGCAGGTCCACCGAGAACGCCTCCGCTTCCTGCTCGGTCGCGTAATCGTTCCACTCTATCGCCAGCTCGCGCAGCTTGATGCCCACCTGCTTCTTCTGTTCGTTGTCGAGCCCCGGTTCCATATAGGCCAGGATGAGTGCCGCAGTCGCGTTAGGTCCGGGACGGCATTCGCCCTCCTCAGGGAACCAGAAACCAGTCCAGTCCAGGTTACGGTGGACCAGCACGTCAGTCACGAAATCGACATCGGCAACCGAGTAGTTGCCCCCTTCGAGCGACCCCAGCGAGTCATGCACCTGCTCCCAGGGACAGGCATCCTGGCTCACCGCGTTGAGCGAGCGGCCGCCGTCGGCGAGCGCCTGGTCGAAGAAGCCAGCCACCGAAACGACGTTGGTGACGCCCGGAATCCGCTCCACCCGCTGGTGCAGGTCGAGCATCTCGAGCAGCGCCGGCATCGTCAGGACGTTGTTCCGGCCGCTAGAGGGCACGAGGTAGAGCTGCGCCACCTTAGATTCCTGCCCGAACAGTACCTCGGTCCGCTCGTGGTTGGCGACCGCCGGCGAATCCGGTAGAAACGCCTCGACGTCGGTGCTGAAGGAAACGTCCTGCAGGAATGGCGCCAGCAGCAGAGTAATCACGATGGTTGCCGCGACAATCTCGCGCGGGCGTTCGAGCGGTAGCCGTGCGGCGCGGTCGAGCATCGCCGCCGGCAGGCCGGCACACCTAATAAGCGTGTTCAGAGGCCGCGCCGCCGCCGTCGCTGCTGGTAGGCGCGGATGGCGCGCAGGAAGTCCACCTTGCGCAGCGCCGGCCAGTAGACATCGGCGAAATAGAACTCCGAGTACGCGAGCTGCCACAGCAGGAAATTGCTGACCCGTTCCTCGCCCGAGGTGCGCAGAATCAGGTCGGGGTCAGGCAGGTCACCGGTATAGAGATGCTTTGAGACCATCTCGGTATCAATCTCGTCGGGCGCCAGCTCGCCCGCCTGCACCCTTCGCGCCAGCTGCCGCATCGCCTGGATGATTTCCTGGCGGCCACCGTAGGCGACGGCAATATTGTAGCGATAATCTTCGTAGTGCGCCGTCTTTTCCTCGGCGTACGCAATCGCGTCGCGCACCCGCTCCGGCAGCAGCTCACGGTGCCCCAGTGCGCAGACGCGGACGCGGCTACCATGGATGCGGGGGTCGTCACCCACTTGCCGGAACGCGTCGGCGAAAAGGTCCATAAGCGTCTCAAGTTCTTCTTTCGGGCGGTCGAGGTTCTCGGTCGAAAAGGCGTAGACCGTCAGGACGCGAATGCCCAGTTCCTGACACCACTCCATCATCTCTTCCAGCTTGCCGCGACCGCGCAAATGGCCCTCAAACGGCGCCAGTCCGAGCTGTTCGGCGAAGCGGCGGTTGCCGTCCATGATGACTGCAAGGTGATGCGGCATTGGCCCTTTCTGCAAGTTGCGCACCAGCCGTTTCTGGTAGACCGAATAGATCGGCCCCAGCAGTCGCCCCAGCCTGAATAACACGGCGCAGTACCTTCGCGACCCATATATGAAGCCGGCCGCTCCCAGCACATGGCGGGCGAGTGGATCTTCGAGCTAGGCGGTGAGCAGTCGCAACTGGCGCGCGCCGAACTGGAAGGACTGCTATCGGCGGCCAACTGCGCGCCCGCGCTCGCGGCGGCCAGCGGATTGCGGTTGCACTGCACACTGGCGCGGCCGCCGCCGGCCGGGTTGCTGGGGCGGCTGGGGATGGTGCGCAGCGGCGGTGAACTCGCCGCCGCTAGCTCGCTAGCGGAGCTGGAAACCGCCGCGGCCGCCATCGACTTGGGCGGCGCGCGCTTCGCGGTGCGCTGCTCACCCGGACCGCTTGAGCCGCAGGCGGTCAATCAGCGGCTCGGTGCCACGCTGGCGAGGCACGGGCGCGTCGACCTGGAGCGACCTGAAATCACGGTGCGCGTTTTTCAGGGCGATGCGCTCGAGCTCATGCTCGAGCGCGAGCCAAGCGGCTACCACCGCTGCCTCGAACATCACCTGAACCGGCGGCCGCGCTTCGCACCGGTCTCGCTGCCGCCGCGGCTGGCGCGCGCTATGGTCAATCTGGCGCTCCCGTCAGGCGACGGGCAGCTGCTCGACCCGTTCTGCGGCACCGGCGGGCTGCTGATTGAGGCAGCCGACTGCGGACTGGAGGCGAGCGGCAGCGACGTCGACGGTGAGATGGTCGCCGCGTCGCGCGAAAACTTGCGGCACTTCGGCTTCGCCGCGACACTGGAACAGGGTGACGCGGCCACCGTGGTGCAGCGCACGCGGCCTGACGCGATTGCGACCGACCCGCCCTACGGCCGCTCCGCGTCGACCGCGCGCGAGCCGCTCGGGGAGCTGCTCGCGCGCTTCAGCGCCGCTTGCGCGGAGGCGCTGCCGACCGGCGGGCGGCTGGTACTGGCGCTGCCGGACCCGGCGCTGCTGCCGCAGACGGGGTTCAGTGAGCTGCACCGCTGCGAGTGGTATGTACATGGGTCACTGACGCGTCACCTGCTGGTGCTCGAGCGTGACTAGTATTCGACGCGAATAGAGAGCTCGTAGGACATCGCACCCGCGGTAGCCTCGATGCGCCAGGTCCAGTCACCGACGCTATCAACCTGCCCGCCCGAGAACTCCACGGAGAAACTGCCTTCGGTGTAGGTGTTATTGAAAATCTCGTCGCCGGTGCCGTTGAAGACAGAAATGCTCACCTCAGAAGTTGTAAGGGTCCGGTCGTCGGTCAGGTTCCACCCCAGCGCTACCCGCGCGGCGTCTGCCTCTACCGGAAAATACTCCTCTTCAGAGTTGCAGCTACCGCCCGTAAGCTGGCACTGGACGTCGCCCGAGCGGTCGTCGGTGTAGACGTTCGAGCCGCTGGAAACAGTTACTTGCACAATGTCCGAATCAGTAGCGTTGGCGGGGTCGCTGACAGTGAGGGTCACCGAATAGCCCCCCACCACATCCCAGGTGTGGGTGGTCATCAGCCCCGAGGAGGTGTTGCCGTCGCCGAAATCCCAGTTGTAGACCAGCGGGTCGTTATCAGAATCGCTCGAGAGGTGGCCCGAGAGCGAAAGCTCCTCACCAACCCCGACCTTGCCGTCGGTCGGCTCCATCGCAATCCTGGCGGTGGGGGTGTGGTTGACCTGTTCCTCTCCGTCATCATCATCAGCCTCGAGGACTAGGAACCAGTATCCAGCGCCAGCGCTGGCGCCGGCAATGAGCAGCAGCAGCAAGATTATCAGGCTCAGCTTCTTCATGCGACTGCGCGACCAGACCCCGGCTATAAAGAATTGTCACCCCCGACGGGAGAGTGCTCTCCTAAAGGAAAGCATATAAATAGGGGTCTAGACTGCCGCCAACTCCTGAGTCCTCAGGGAGGAATATTTGGCCGAAGATAGCGAATTCAAATACATAGTCCGCATTGCAGAAACGGACATCCCCGGAGAGCAGAAGCTGGCGTATGCGCTGCCCTCCATCAAAGGCATTGGGCAGCGCATCAGCAACGCACTGATTACCCAACTGAAACTCGACCCTGCACGCCCCGCTGGAGAACTGGATGACGAGAACGTCGTCCGGCTGGAAGAGGCAATTCGCGCCGCCGCTGGAAGCGTCCCGACCTGGCTCACGAACCGGCAGCGGGACTACGACTCGGGCGAAGACATGCATCAGGTGAGCATCGAATTGAAGATGACGCAGGAAGAGGACATTAACCGACTGAAGAAAATCAAGTGCTATCGCGGTGTACGACACGCTTCGGGGCACAAGGTCCGCGGCCAGCGCACATACTCCAACGGACGGCATGGCCTAGCGCTGGGCGTCAGCCGCAAGAAGGTCCTAGCTAAGAAGTAGAATTATGGGCGACCCTCGATTTCCCCGCAAACATTACGATACTCCATCACACCCTTGGCAGAAGGAACGCATTGAGAAGGAGAGCGCGCTGGTCCACCAGTACGGGCTCAAGAACAAGCGTGAAATCTGGAAAGCAAGCACGAACGTGCGGCAGATGCGACAGCAAGCACGAAAGCTCACCGCCGCCACCTCGGAACAGGCGCAGAAGGAGCGCAGGCTGCTGCTGGGCCGGCTCGACCGGCTCGGGCTGCTAGACCGTGGCTCCAACCTCGAGGATGTGCTGCGGATGGATGTCGAAAAACTGCTCGACAGGCGACTACAGACGCAGGTTTACCTACAGGGACTCGCATCTACACCAAAGCAGTCGCGGCAGCTGATTACGCACGGTCACGTCACCATCGACGGTACCGTGGCACGGGTTCCCGGCATGCTGGTCACCCGCATGCAGGAGAAGCAGATTGCCTACTTCAGTGGCTCGCCGCTCATGAGCGACCTCCACCCGGTCCGGCCCAAGCCGCGCACCGACGCGGACTTCGACAAGGAAGCGGCGGAGGAAGAAGCACCAGCGGCTCCGGCGAAGGAAGAGAAAGCGGGAGCTCCCGCCGAGAAGAAGGCAAAATCCTCGCCAGAGGCGGAAAAGCCTGCAGAAGCTCCCGCCGCTGTGGCCAAAAAGGCGCCTGAAAAAATCAAGACAGGCGACGCCAGCGAGGAAAAGGCATGAGCGAGCGCTGGGCCGTGGCGCACATCTTTGCGTCGCACAACAACGTCATTATCACAGTCACCGACGCAACGGGGGCGGAGACCATCGCCAAGTGCTCGGGCGGCATGGTCGTACGGGCACAGCGCGAAGAATCGCGTCCCCACGCGGCAATGCTCGCGGCCAACCAGGTCGCTGACACCCTCAAGGAGCGCGGCATTGGGCAAGTGCAGGTACGGCTGCGCGGCGCTGGTGGCAAGCGGGGCGGCAACCCTGGGCCGGGAGCGCAGGCGGCCATCCGGGCGCTGACGCGCGCCGGCATCCGGATTACGCGCATCGACGACGTTACGCCAATTCCGCACGATGGTGGCAAGCCCAAGGGCGGGCGCCGCGGACGGAGGGTCTGATGAAGCTCACAATACGCGAAATGCGCGATGACTACGGACTGCTCGAATTCGAGGAGGTCAACTACTCATTCCTCAACTCGCTGCGCCGTTCGATGATCGCAATGGTTCCATGCCTCGGAATCCATGAAGTCGACTTCCACATGGGGGCACTCGGCTCCTGGACAGACGAGGAAGGCGAAGAGCACGAGTATGAATCCATCAGCGCCATGTTCAATGAAATCGTGGCGCACCGACTGGGAATGCTGCCGGTCCCGACTGATGCAGACACCATCGCCGCCTTTGGCGCGGCGCTGGACGACCCGGAGCAGCAGCCGGAAATCATGTATTCGCTCCACAAGCAGGGGCCATGCACAGTCTACTCGGGCGACCTGGAGCCAGTCAACGGCGACAAGTCACTCGCGATTCCCGACCCGCACGTTCCCATCGTCAAACTGGGCGAGGGGCAGGCCATCCTGGTCTACGCCCGCGCCATCATCGGCACCGGCTCCCGGCACGCCAAGTGGCAGGCGGTCGTCGCACCCCGGTTCTACGAAGCGCAGACTGTGAAAATCAGCGGTAGCCGCGCCAAGGAGCTGGTTGAGACTGCCGGCACCGGCGGCTTCAAGAAAAGCGGCAAGGCGCAGATCCTCAAAGACCCGGCCAAGGCGTACCAGGCCATCCGCAACCTGCGGCGGTACCACGACGACCCCAAGGCCGAGGAGGCTATTGAGGTCGAGACCCTGACCGACCACTACCTCTTCGAGTTCGAGACCAACGGCGCCGTGAGCGCCAAACTGGCGCTGGAGCAAGCCCTTAAAGCACTCGATTCGCACTGCGCCGAGTTCGTTGCCGGCCTCGAAGCGGCAGCCTGAGCGGGGGTCGCATAGCATGGCCAATTGCGCCAGGTTGAGGGCCTGGTCCTTTAGAGGTACGAGGGTTCAAATCCCTCCCCCCGCACCAGCTTCACAATAATTTACTTTATATTCACATCGTGCAGGGAAATTATCTCGTATCCACCGCCCGGCAGCAGCTTCTCGACCGTCTCGCGGGGCTGCCCGAAGGCACTGGCTAGCTGCGCCACCAGCGCCTTCCGCTCGGTAAAGCCAGGCTTCAGCACGACCCAGCGGCGGGCGTGCGCCCGTACCGCGGCAGACGGGCCTGCCATCAACTTCGGCGCGCCGTCACGCTCGATTTCGCCCAGTGCCAGCTCAACCGCCAGATTGCGATGCCACTTGCGGCGGCCGCGGACCATGAATGCCCCTTTCGGGAGGAATTCTCCCGCCGGCGCCGTCTTCGAAACCTGATCGCTTTCGACCCAGTAAGCATGCCCGGAGGCGACGCTGGCAGCCCAGGCACGCGAGCAGGCGAGGCCGAAGCGACACGCCTCCTCCATCGCCGCCGCTGACGGCGGCTCTGTGCCGTGCTTCACGACGACGCTGGGCGCGCCATGGATATCGGCGTGCGCGTAGCGGTCACCCGCCTTGAGGTAGCGCTTGACGATGCGGTCGTTAGAGGTCGCGTCGCGGCCGGCGACCGTGATTTCGCCGCTGGAGGCGATGAACCAGCGGTAGCGCTCAAACCACTCCTGCGGTGCGGCCGGCTTCACAGCCTTGCGCTTGCGCTGGCGTGGCACTGCCGCCAGTTCGCGTGCGCGTTGNGCCTTGCGCTCGAGCCGCTTCGCGGCGTCGAAGAGCCGCGAAGCGTTGGACTCGGCCGGGAGCGCCGCCTCAAGCTCCAGCTCGCGCCCCTCCAGTTCAATCTTCAGCCGGCCGCGGTAGTCGGGCTCGCCCGTTGCCAAAGCCTCAGCCACGGCGGCGGCGTGCGCGAACAGCAGCTCTCCGTCGCTCCGTAGCTGCGCCGCCTTGGCCAGGAACTGCTCCGCCGCCTCGCGCTGCTTTGCTTCACGGCGCTCATCAGCGTCCGGCGGCAGGACCGGGAGCGGCCGCAGCTCGCGGAAGGTGGCAATTGCCGCGTCCANGCTCTCGAAGTCGCGCAGCTCATCAAACCCATCGAGTGGAAACGGCGAGACGGTTACCGGCTCGCCGTCACGGAAAAAGATGGTGGGCTGCCGCTCGCCGTCGAGCAGGGTACGAACGCGCTGCCACAGCTCGGCGATAGTCGCGGCGGGCAGCGCTGCAGCGCTCGTCCCCGCCAGGCCACGCGCAGCCGTTTCGGCAAGGTCGCCGCCCAGGTTGCACTCGACCGCTAACGCCGGCACCAACTTGCGTTTCGACGCTGCCAGCTGTTTAGCGAACTGCGCCGCGCTCGCCGCAAAGGGGTCACCGGGCGACGGCGGCGGCTGGTACGCTTCACCAGGCGTCAGGCTACGGTGGCGGAATTCCTGCCGTCGCAACGCCTGCACAATAACGCCATTCTCGCAGAGCAGCACGTTACCGCGGTGGAACAGCTCGAGCAGCAGCACAGGCCGCGCTTCACCTGCAGCAAAGCGCAATTGCAGGATGCGGTCGGCGCCCAGCTGCTCTATCGACTCGATTCGAGCCTTACGAATATGCCGCCGCAGCTCTGTGATGAAGCCGCCGGTCGTCGGAGTGCCGGCCGGCGCGTCGCCTAGCCAGGCCCAGCCTTGCAGATCGACCAGCAAGTGCAGCGTCCCTCGCTGACGATGGCGCAGTTTGAGGTGCAGCAGGTTGGCCTCAGGGCGCTGGACTTGCTCGACGCGCGCGCCAATTAGCGACTGCCAGCCCTCAGCCAGTACCCGCAGGTCAGGGCTGCTGAGCGCCTTCTTCATTGCCTCCCGCAGCCTACTCTTCGTCTTCGCTGCGGTAGTAGCGCGAGAGCAGCACCGCCGCACCGACCGATGCGGTCAACGCGGTGAAGCCTAGATAGAACGACGGGTTCGCAGTCTTGATGCGCACTACCTTGAAGGTGGTCGAGGCCTCGTTATTGGTCTCGTCGCTCTCCTGGATAGCCTTGTCTCCAGGCTTGCTGCCGTCGAGGTTGTTATACTGGTCAACCATCACCTTCACCGGCAGGCCGGTTTCGCTGTCGCTGTGGGGACGGTTGGGCTTGTAGCTAACTGATACAGTCTCTTCTTCGCCGTGGTTGAGTGAACTTACGTACTGGACAGTGCCGACAGTTGACCCATCGACGGTGAACCATACGTCCACATTCGTGGCGGTGTTTCCAGCGGTGTCCATACTTCCACCGTTGTTCCGCACCTTGGCAGTTATCGTCACGAGCTGTGAATTACCACGAGCGGTAATCCAGGCCGAGGTGTGAGAGAAGGAAATATCAGTCGCCTTGATTTCAAGGTCTGGCTCCGGGAGAACTACTGAAAATGTGTCGCTGTCGGAAGCCCCGTTGCTCGAAGTCGCTGAAATCGTCACGGTGAAGGTACCGGGAACGGCTCCCGAGAACGGCNTGATGGTTATCTCGCCTGTGTNACTGTGGATTGCGACTGTATTACTCTGTCCCTTGATTTCGAGCTCATCGCTCAACCCGGTAGTCAGGGTCCAGCCGTTGGCCGTGGTTGAAACTGAGAAATCGTAGGTGTCATCATTCCAGCCAGTATTGGTCACTGTGTAGCGCCAGACTAGCGTTTCACCCTGGTATACCGTGTTGCTGCTGCTCGCCGAGGTTGACTCTGCAATCACGTCAACAGTATAGGCATTGACTGCTGTTACGACGATATCAATAGAGTTGGTAGCGTTATTGCCGCTTGCAGGGTTGCCCGCATTGTCATCCCCGTCCTCTGTCATATAGCGGGGGTCGCTCTTGCCGTAAACCGTTATGGTGTTCGAGGTACCGCCAGTACATGCTCCGAGACAGTAAACGCTCAGGTAAGCCGTAGCGGTGCCACCCTTGGTCACGTCAATTGACTGGNCGGAAAGCTCGTTTCCAGAGGAATCCTCAAAGACATAGGGCCAGTCGGTGCCGGACAGCCAGCTGCCGTAGAGCTTGACAGTCTGGTAGTTGTAAGTACTATCACTGCTGGTAAGTGTCAGGGTAAATGTTACCGATTCGCCCGNGAGGACGTTACCCGTAGAAGCGCTGGAAGCCAGGGTTATCGGCGAGGCCGCACTCACAGTGCTGGTCAGCGCCAACGAGGTGAAGAGCAGTGCGCCTGCAATGAGCGCAACAAGTATGCGGCGGCCGCCGTTCGCGTTAGATTCTACTGGTTTCATAGCCATCATTTCACTTCGTCCTCCTCGGGGGAGGTACTCCTCGACGGAATCCCCGTTTTATAAACCTTTGGTAATATTATCGTCAGTAACCGNTGTGATTAAAGCCTTGGGCTGCTGGAGGCGCGTGACTGCTACGAATTCAGTCGAAACTGACGTGTCGCGCTTCGGCGCGATGTTCGCCGCCGCCGCCGCCGCCAGCGAGGGCGCGCAGCCGCTCGNGGCCTGTGGCGTCCTTGTCGCAGGAATGGGCGGCTCAGGCATCGCCGGCCGGCTGGCGCAGGCGCTCGCGGAGCGGTGCGGCGGGCTGCGCGTCCGCGCCTGGAATGACTACGGGCTTCCGGCGTGGGCCGACGGAAGCGAGCAGCTCATCGCAGTCTCGTATTCGGGCAACACCGCCGAGACGCTCTCGGGCGTCGAACGCGCCATCGAGCTGGGGTGCAACTGGGAGGCGATTACCACCGGCGGCCGCCTCGCCGCGCTGGCGGCGCAGCATGGCGCGCGTGCGACCGCAGTCGAGCCGGGGCACCAGCCGCGCGCCGCGCTGCCGCTGCTGCTGGTGCCGTTGCTACGCCGTCTGCCGATTGCCGGCATCGCGGCGCAGCTCGCCGAAGCGGGGGAAGTGCTCGGCGCCGCTGGTGACAACGGGTCGCCTGCCGGGGATTCCGACGCCGCCAGCCCCACCGCAATTGCGGCGCAGCTCGCCGGCAAGCTGCCGTTCATCTATGGTGCCGGCGGCCTCGCGACGGTGGCTTACCGCTGGCGCTGCCAGATTGCGGAGAACGCCAAGCAGCTGGCGATGCACCACGCGCTCCCTGAAATGGACCACAACGAGATTGTCGGCTGGGGTGCCCCGCCACCGAACGCCATCGTCGTCGCGCTGCGCGAGCCCAACGAGTCCCTGGCAGTTGCGGCGCGTTGGGAAGCGACGCGNGCGGCGGCGTGGCGCGACGTTACCGTCGTGGAGTGCCGGGCGCGCGGCGAAAGCCCGCTGGCGCGCTGGCTCTCGCTGGTGCATCTGGGAGACATGGTCTCNGTGGAGCTGGCGCACCTCAACGGGGTCGAGCCGACGCCGGTGGCGGTGATTGAGGAACTGAAGCGGAGGCTGGAGGAATAATGGCTGAAGTGGCACTCGCTCCATTGGGGCTAGTTCTAGTCACAGTCTGGCTCATGCTGCCTGCTTACCTTGCTAACACCATCGCTTCCATAGTTGGTGGTGGGCCACCTATAGATGATAGTCGCAACTGGAATGATGGACAACGCATCCTAGGTGACGGGAAAACCTGGCGTGGGCTCATTGGCGGTACGCTTGGAGGCCTGCTGGTGGGTCACCTGCAAATGACCGCAGGCGCGGACTTCTTCAGCGGCTATGTCTCGTGGGGTTCCTCACCCTATCTGATTTTTTTCCTGCTCGCTTTTGGCGCGCTAGCGGGAGACATGGCGGCATCGTTCATTAAACGACGGCAGGGNNNGGAGCGCGGCACCAAGTCGCCNCTGCTNGACATGTATGATTTCNTAATCGGTGCGCTGGTCCTGACAGGGCTGTTCGGAGGGGGCTGGCTTAATCACTGGCTTTTCGGTGGCTGGATTTCCTATGGCTGGGTGCCCCTCATCACCCTCCTCATCGCTACCCCCATTCTGCACCGCAGCGTCAATATCCTCGGCTACAAAATTGGCGTGAAACAGGTGCCGTGGTAGCGGCGCACCTATTCAGTCGGTGCGCCGCGCTGCCTTGAGCTTGGCACCGAGCTGGTGCAGCAGCTCCGCCTTCGCGCCGCCGTAGGCGAGCCGCAACCGACCCCCCCCAGAAGCCCAATGCCCGGGATGGCTCGCTTCTTCCGCCTTCGGCGCCAGCCCCATGCCTTTCGCGAGCGCCACCAGTTCTTCAGTCGTGGGCGACTTGACACACTCGGCGACAGGCAGGCGGCGGCCAGCGGAGCGCGCCAACCGACTGTCGAAATATTCGGGGTAAATGACGAGCGGCTGCAGGTCGCCCATTTCAGTCAGTGATGAGGACTGCGTTGATGACGCCGTGCTGGCCCGGCCGCGAGGTGACGCGGGCGCGGCCCGCCTCGGTCTCGATGACCGCGCCGCGGGTAACTATATTCTGCCGCACATAGTGNGGGTTTGCCGAGTTCTCAACGACGTCCAGAATTTTCGACTGCGTGGTCTTGCCCTTGGCTGAGTCGGTGACTGTCGCGATTTCGTCGCGCAGCAGCCGCACCTTGCGGGTGCCACCGCGGGCGCGGGCGAATTTCTGTCTCCGCTCACCAACGCGGGTTAACTGCAACTCACGTCCGATTTCGGCGCGGCGCTTGCCTCGGTGGGCGTGGCGGCGGCCGCCGCTCGGCTTGCGTTTTGAACGTCCCTGCCAGAGTGCCATAGTAGGAATTCGCGCACGAGCGCCCCCTATTAAAAGTTCAACCCCCGGAAGCTTATAGTCCCGTCCTCGGTGGCGCGGCGTGAAACGGGGAGTCCTCCTGCTGGCACTGCTGTTGCTGGCGCCATTCGCGAGCGCCTTCGGTGCGCCAGTCGAGCAGGATGTCGGCCGCACCATCACGACGTGGGACGTTGCCACCGAAACCGGCGTGACCGTAACCGGCGACGTGGGCGGCAACCTGCTGCTCTTCGCCCCGGGCGAAGCGGAGCCGGAGAGCGAGCAGCTTGACGAAAATCACATCGATGACGTGGTCGTCTCGGCTGACGGCGAACGTTTCGTCGCAATTTCGGGCAAGTTCCTGACGCTCTACGGCCGGACGGGAGGGCCGCTTTCGCACCACGACTTCGCGGGCGAAATTCCATTGGCGGCCGCCATTTCGCCCTCCGGCGATTACTACGCCGCCGCTTACGACAGCGGCAATGTCCGGCTCTGGTGGTTCCTGAACAAGGACGACGTCCGGCTGAAATGGGAATTCCCGGGCAGCGAATTCGACTACTCGGACGAGCAGCGTGACGAGGTGCGGCGCGGCCTCAACGCGACTTCGCTGCTGGAAATGAGCAGCGACTACATCGCCATGGCTGGCAAGGGTAAACTCTACGTGGTGCTGCGCAACGACGGTAGCCTGAAGCAGGCCTACCCGCTCGACGGCGCTGCACACCAGCTCGAAATCTCCGACGATGGCGGCACCCTCTGCCTCGCGACGCAAGGGTCGCTCTCGACCTACCTTTTCAACGGCGGCAACGAGCGCAGCTGGCGCTTCGAATCCCCCGAGCAGGACTCGGTCCACGCCATCGGGCTAGCGCCTGACGGTGGTCTGCTAGCGGTTCTGCACGGCAGCTCGTCGCAGGTGGTGACCGGGTTCACCCCTGACTCAAGCGAGCCGGCGTGGGATTTCGAGCTGGAGGCGAGCCTGATTGGGCCGGTGCTGGCTGTTTCCGACAGCCACGTCGCGGTCGCCGGCTGGGGGCTGGGCGAGCCCGACCTGCTGCTGCTCTCGGCCGGCGGCAAGTTGCTCGCCAGCACCGTCAGCGGTGCCGGCGCGAGCAGCGTACAATTCGGCGGCGAGCGCGTCGTCACCAATAACGGCGACGCGCTCGCCAGCTACGCGCTGCCGGTCGCCGGAGGCGATAGCGGCAGCTTCGCGCTCGACCTGCCGGTCGACGCACGCACGCTCGGCCTCGCGGTCGCGGCGCTGCTGCTGCTGGCGGGGGCGGTCGGTGCGTTCTTCTACCTCGATATAGACCTGCCGTTCGGTGGCGGTGCGCTGCCGCCCGCGCCCCTGCCAGGCGGTGCGGTGCTGAAGGTCAGGCCTGTCGGGGCGGCCGGGACGGTGACCATCGCCTGCCCAGGCTGTGGGGCGCGAATGAAGGTGCCGAAACTGGGGCGAGCGCAGAAGGTCAAGTGCGGCGAGTGCGGACTGGCCGGCACCGCCGAGATATAGCAGGATAGACTTTAATAGCGGCGAAGCGGGTCGAAGCGCGTGTCGATAGAGACTCTGTCCGAGCGCGCCGACGAATTACGCGGGAAAGGACTCTCGACGCGCGAAATCTGCCAGGAGCTGCACCTGTCGCGGGCGACGATCGAATGGCTGCTCGCGAAGCAGGCGTCCAAGCCGGGGGAGCGGCCGCCGGCCGACGTCAAGGCGGGCTGGCGCACAATCGGCGTTTCCGGCTTCCGCATGCGGGCTGTCGCCGAAATCATGGCCGACATTATCCTCGAGGAGCAGGAGAAACACGACTTCGATGTCGAGGTCATCGCGGGGGTGATGGCAAACGGCGTCCCGCTCGGCACGCTCATCTCGGAGCTGCTGGAAGTTGACTTCGCCATGATACGGCCGTCGCGGGAGGATACCTCCATCGACTTCGCGTCCAACTTCGCCGGCCTCAAAGACAAGGCAGTGGTAATCATCGACGACGTCGTCAGCTCTGGCGCTACTTCGCACGAGGTAATCGAGTTCGTCAAACAGGAAGGCGGCGAGCCGGTGCTAGTTATTGTAGTTATCAATAAGCGAGCCGAAAACGAACTGGACGGCGTGCCGCTGCGTGCGCTGGTCCGCGCGCGGCCCGTCGGCACCTGAATGCACTGGGCGGACGTCGCCGCCGCGCGGCTGCTCGAGCGCGGGAAACACCACGTAATCTCGTCGGGAATCACGCCGTCGGGGCCAATCCACGTCGGCAGCATGCGCGAAATCCTGACGGCGGACGCGGTGGCGCGAGCGGTGCGCAACGCGGGCGGCGAGGCGGAGCTGGTCTACGTAGCGGACACAGCCGACCCGCTGCGTAAGGTTTACCCGTTCCTCAACGATAGCTATGCCGAATGGATCGGGTATCCNCTGGCGGAAATTCCCGCCCCGGAAGGGGGCGGCAGCTACGCTGACTACTTCCTAAAGCCGTTTTTCGAAGCGCTGCGCGCGGTAGGAGTCGCGCCGCGGGTGGTTGACAACCACGCCGCCTACCGCGAAGGCCGATTCGCAGACTGCACCCGCGCCGCAGTCGAGAACGCGGCGCGGGCACGCGAAATCCTCGAGCGCGTCAGCGGGCGGCAGCTGCCGCGCGACTGGTTTCCGTGGACCTGCCGCGACAGTGACGGGCGGCTGGTCAACGGCCGTGTCACAAAGTGCAAATGGCCCACACTCGAGTTCGAGAACGAAGCGGGCGAGACTGTGGTCAACGACCTCTCCGCGGGCGAAGGGAAGCTGCCATGGCGACTTGACTGGCCCGCCAAGTGGAGCTGGCTCGGCGTCACCTTCGAAGCGTTCGGCAAGGACCACGCCACCCGCGGCGGTAGTTTTGATACCGGTCGCGAGATAATCGAAGCCATCTACGGCGGCAGCGCCCCCGACCACCTCGTTTACGAGTGGATTCACCTCAAGGGCGCCGGAGCGATGCACTCCTCGACCGGCGTGGCCGTCTCTGCCGCCGAAATGCTGCGCATCGCCCCGCCCGAAGCGCTGCGCTGGCTGGTGCTGAAGCCACAGCCGCAGCGGCACATCGACTTCGACCCCGGGCTGGGGGTGCTGAACCTGGTCGACGACTACGACCGCGCCGGGCAGGCGCGCTTCGCCGGCGACACCAGCGATGACAGAAACGACTACACCCGCGCATGGGAGCTGTCGCAGGTCGCGGAGATTCCAGAAGCGCTACCGGCGGTGCCGTATCGCCACCTCGTGACCCTCGCCCAGTCGCGCCCCGGGCTTGACGGCGTTGTCGAGACGTTGCAGCAGACAGGCGAACTGGGCGACGTCTCCGCCGCCGACCGTGACTGGCTGGCGCGACGGCTGAGTTGCCTTGAAAACTGGCTCGCCGGCCCGGCGCCCGACGCGGTGCGCTTCACGCTGCAGGAGCGGCCGCCGCAGCTCGAGCTCGACCGTGGCGAGCGCGATGCGCTCGCCACGCTGGCAGGGCTGCTCGCGGAAGCGGAGTGGCAGCCCCAGCCGCTGCACGACCTATTCTACACAGCGCAGGAAGCGAACGGCCTCCCGGCGAAGGCACTCTTCAAACTGGTTTACCGCACGCTGCTCGGCCAGTCGCGCGGGCCGCGGCTGGGCTTCTTCCTCGCGACGCTCGACCGCAAGTGGGTCGTCGCGCGGCTGCGCAGCTATTCGTAACGACTGAAAGCAACGCTGCCGAGCGCGACGCCCACCGTATCGGCCAGCCAATCGCCCAGCTCTGCGCTGCGTCCCGGCACCAGCGACTGGTGCAGCTCATCGAGCGCGCCGTAGCTGGCGCCAAGCGCGAGCACGAAGAGCACCGGCGTGACGACCGGCAGCGGGTTGTAGCGCGCGACCGCGTTCCGCAGCAGCGCACCGAGCAGCGNGAACTCCGCCAAATGGTCCAGCTTGTCAGCCAGCGGTAGCCCGCTCGCGGACGCCGGGCCAGCGACNGCCGACTGGTGGCTTNACAGGGTAATCAGCGCCATCCAGCCCAGCGCGAGCGCCCACGCCAGTCGAGGGGTCACANCTTGCCTTCGCGCATGCGGCGCAAGTCATCGAGGTCGTCGCTATCGAACTGGTTGGGCGGCTCGCCTGCCAGCTGCGTTCCCAGGTCGACCGATTCCACGGCCCAGTACATTACTGAATCCTCGTTGCTCGAATGACCGGGATGGTCGGCGTCCTCGTGGTCATGCGACGACGTGTAGCCGATGTTGACCAGCGCGACGAGATGGCCGTATTCGTGGACCAGCACCGCCTTCTCGATATCCTGCGCCGAGACGAACAGGAACGCGGCGTCCTCGACCTGCTCCTTGAAGATGACGATGGATGAGCCGCGATAGGCGACGCCCAGCGCGTCAGGATTATCGGCGTATTCGCCGTTCAGGTAGAGCAGGTGGATGACGAACGTACCGTCCCCCTTGTGGCGCGTCCGCTCGCGCTCCTCGAGCGCGACGACCTCATCGAGCGTGTAGGAGTCGTCGTCGCTGCTGAACGCGTGCTGCTGGATGGAGACCGCCGACTTCCCGGTCGTCTCCGAGATGCGCTGCTCCAGCAGGTCGAGCGCACCGCTGTCGGGGGCGTTGCCCTCGACGTAGCTGATTTCGAGCAGCAGCTCGCCGTACGGGTCACCGCGCAGGATTTCGTAGCGGCACGCCCCCGTCGCGGGGTCGCAGTCGAACNGACTCAGCTGCGAGTCATGCAGGCAGCCCGCCAGCGGCAGCAGCAGCGCCATCGCCAGCACCAGCTTCAGGTTCACGCGCCGCGAACGGCGGGGGATTTTAGCGCCTGCGGNGGCNCCCTTAACCTTCGCGCAGGAACCGCAGATATGTTTCGTAAACCCTCCGCACCGATGCCAGCGANACCCACTCCTCCGGCGCGTGCAGGTTGCCGCCTTCGGGACCGAGAATGGCGGTCGGCGCGACAGTGGCGAGGAAGTTGAAATCGCCGACCGACGACATATCGCCGGGCGGGTGACCGCTCAGCGCGAGCAGCCGCTCGACCGACGGCGTACGCTCGGTCGCGTACGCTTCGGGCGGCGGCGTCGGCCGCTCGGCTTCCGCGACCGCCAGCTGCGGGTCGAGCTGCACCAGCGCTTCGCGGGCGGCGTCACGCGATTCGCCCGGCACGAGGTGGNGGTCAACGACCAGCAACGCGTCCTGCGGGTGGCTCAGCCCGCGCGCGCGCGACACGAACTCCAGCACGATTTGGCTTCCCCGAACCTGCATCGCCTCGATTTCGAGCACGATTTCAGCCATACGGGCCAGCGCGCTCTCCCCCTCACGCGTCGCGTGGCCGCCCTCAGTCTCGAGCTCCAGCCGGAACACCGCCCGGCCAGGCGCCGAGAGCACGACCCGCTCACCGCTCGGCTCCGGCACCAGCACCAGTTCCGGCGCCAGTTTGCGTAGTCGCGGCAGCGCCGCGTTGATACCGCGGCACCACCCCTCCTCGTCACAGGTCAGCAGTAGCGAGAGCGGCCGGCGGCCGCTCTCGCCGGCACAGGCGCGGAACGTTTCGACCGCAATCGCGAGCCCCGCCTGCATGTCGACTGCGCCGAGGCCGACAAGGTTGCCACCCTCGCGACGGGGTGCGTGCGGCGCCTCCCATCCGGGGGCGGGCGGTACCGTGTCGAGGTGCGCGCAGAGCAGGACCGGGACGCCGGCGCCGGGGGCGTGGCACCAGAGATTCACCGTGCCGTCGACGACCGGCTGTAGCTCCGGTTCCCAGTCGGAAAGGTAGTCGGCAAGGAACTTCGCTTTGGTAGTTTCGTCGCCCATCACCGATGGAATCGCGATGAGCTGTTCGAGCAGCCGTTCTAGTTCAGGCAAGGCTCACCTCGCCCGCGTGGAGCCGCTCGGTCCCATCGGCGGTGCGCACCTCCAACGCGCCGTCGGTGCCGACCGCGAGCGCGGTGCCGCGGCCACCTTCCCATGCGACCGGCTGCCCCAGCAGCTGCTCGTGGACACGATAGTGCGCCAGGAACTCCGGCGCGGGCAACCGCACCAGCTCGCGCAGTCGCGCGATGATGGCGGTCGCGAGCGGCTCCAGCCGCACCTGCCAGTCGGCGGCGGGTGGCAGGCTGCCGCCCGCCGCCTCGAGCGTCGTTGCGCCCTCTATCGGCGGCTCACCCGCAAGGTTGAGGCCAATGCCGGCCACTGCCAATTCTCCATCGATTTCGCACAGGATGCCGCCCAGCTTGCCGCTCACGCAGAGCAGGTCGTTGGGCCATTTCAACCCGATACGTTCGGAGCAATGTGGCTGCAATGCATCGCGCGCCGCGAGGCCGGCGCGAAGCGGCAGGAGCGAGTCGTTTTCCACGACGACCGACATGTAAAGTCCCCCGACAGGCGATTCCCAGCTGCGGCCGCGGCGACCGCGGCCCTCCGTCTGCTCGCGCGCAACCAGTGCGTCCCAGCGCGGCAGCCGCCGTGCAAACAGACAGCGGTTGGTCGAATCGACGCTCTCCAGCCAGTAAATCACATGAACGCCCCGAGGCTAGTCTGCTGGATTTCCTCGTTCTCCAGCGTGTCCTCGATTGACTGGAATATCAGCTCCAGCCGCTGCTTGAGGAACGGCCGCGCCTCGTAGCGCTGCGCCATTTCATGCGCCATGATGCGGTACTTCGAGACCGAGGCGCGCGAAATGTTGAGCAGCAGCCCACCACCACACTTCGGGCATGTCTCGCGCAGCGGCGGCCGCCGGTACTTGGTAGTGCACTTCTTGCAGCGCACCCCCTGTGTCGCGAAGGCGCGCAGGTTGCCGATAAGGTCACGCATTAGGTGCTTCTCGATAGTCTGCTCGGCGACATACGTAGCGTCGGAAGCGCGGAGCCGCTGCGCCAGCTCGAGGGTCGCCTGCGACTTCTCCAGCATCGTTCCCAGCACGACGTAGCGCGATTCGTGCGGCCCGTCGTTCAGGTCACTGGTGGAATGGGTAAAGCCGAAATCATGGTACTGGGCCGGAGTTTCCAGCCGGTCGGAGACCATGTCGAGATGCTCGCCCAGCGTGGAGGGATGGNCGCCACGGGNAGCAGCCTGGTAGAATTCGAGCGGCAGCTGCGATTCGAGGTCGATGTTGTGCGCCTCATTATCAATCTCGGTCGGGTCAATGCGGGTGCTCAGCACGCGCGGAATATCCATCGTTCCCCCGCGCGTTGTCGGGAGGAAAAAATCGGAGTAGTTGAGCAGTCCATCGAGCAGCAGCATCACCGAATCCTCGTCGCCGTCGCAGTTGCGCCGCTTGGCAGCGTGCATGAACGGGTGCGCATACTGCACNTTGGCGTGGGTGAAGCCGATAAGCCGCGCCAGCACCCCGGCCGAGGTGTGCGGGCTGAGGCAGATAAGCAGCTGGCCGATAAGGTCCTCCGGCTGCGCCGCGTCCGGCAGTTTGTAAAAGCGGTCGCAGCCGTAGAGCTGCTTCAGCTCNTCATCGACGAAGCGGGCGACCCCCAGCAACCAGTCGCTGGCGCGGCGCGAGATTATGAGGTCCTGCACTCGCATTTCGAGCAGCTGGGTGGTGTCGCGCAACTCCACGCCGTCGATATCCTGCGTATACCCCAGTTCGCGCGCCTTCTCGACGCTGAGGCCGATTTCGACCGGACGGAAGTGGGTCAGCGGCAGGTTCATCATGTCGTAGCGCAGCGTCCCGTCCTTGAACACCCGGAGGTCGTAGCGCGCGCGCAGCAGCCCCTTCTCCAGCGCCTCGGGGGTACGGCTGGCGGACATCATCGAGCGGACGCCCTTCACCGGAGGCAGCACGCCGATTCCGGCGTTGCGCTGCGCCGCCGCGACCTCGGCGCGCAGATCCACCTCCCGGCGCTTCGCCTGCTCTTTCACCACCGTCCGCTGGCCACAATGGTGGACCGCAACCGTCTCGGTGCTGCACTTGCGGCAGTAGCGCAGCTCCGCCTCCAGCTCGACCCCCTTGCCAGGGCGGCCCAGCTGGCTCTGTGACGGCTGCGATTCCAGCGCCTTGTTGAGCATCCGCTGCGGGCCGCCCGCCGGCCCGACGGGGAAGAGCACGTGCGGCGGCGGCTTCATGCAGCGCACGTCCGCCTTCTCGGGACGACCCATGCTGGCGCCAAGTCGCGTCGGGGCGCGGGCGCGGATTTCGACNCCGGCAGTGGCGGAGACCTGCGCCAGCACGTCATCGCCTCCGGCGTCCGCGTCGCCGAGGCAGTGGAGTAGCGTGTCGGCCTCGAGGCCGACGCGCAACGCATCGCCAGCGGGCGCGAACGGGACGCCCAGCGTCAGCAACAGTGGCTGCGCCGCCGCTGGGAAGAGGAAGTCGTCTCCGTCCCGGCTACCGTCGGCTGCGAGCTGACGCAACTGCGCCAGCTCGTCGAGGCTGAGGTCGTGCCACAGGAAGGTGTGCGCGGGGTGGAGCGGGACGCTGTACTGCTGCGAAAGCGCGAGCGCCGCGGCGAAGTCTGGTTCCCCATCCGGCGATTTACCGCCGGCTGCGCCCAATTCGGCTTCCCACCACTCGACGCACCAGCCGCCCGGCACCAGCACGTGGTTGTTCTCGAGGAACTCCCCCGGCGGAATCAGCACTTCACCCACGTCAATGATTTCGCGGATGCGAGGCGCGACCGTCTCCGCCGCGNCGCGGCTGGAAAGGCGGACGCAGCTGCCGTCGTCGAGCAGCACCAGCGGCCCCTCGATGGAGTCGCANGGCGTGATCGCCGCCGCCTTGCCAGGAAGCTGGATTTTGAGCTGGGTACCGATGGCCGTGAAGCTGTCAAGCGCGACCATCGTCGCCGGATTCAGCGCGACCGCCGCGAGGCCCGTAAGCCGCGTGCGGCCGTAGCGCAGGCGGAAGCCACCCGGGCGGTCCGGGAACGCGAAAATCGGGCGGCCGACGAGAACGTCCTTGAGATACTTGTATTCGCCCGCGCCCGCTTGTTCCTGCTTCCGCTCGGCATACGAGCGCAGGAAATCCCAGCCGCCAATCTCGAGGCGCTCGACATGCTTGAGCACCTTGGCCGCCTTGAGGCAGAGCCCCTCGGCGATTACCAGCGCCGCGCCGCCGCGCAGTCGGTTGGTCTCGACGCGTGGCAGGTCGCGGTTGCCCGCTACCTCGAGGCGCTCGGTCGGCTCGCCAGTGATGCAGACCGGGCAAGCGCGCACAATTGCGTCAATCTCGTCGCCCGACGGGAGGTATTGCAGGTTGACTGCGCGCTTGTAGAGCGGGATTTCCTCCTTGTAGCGCTCGACCTCGGCCGGCGTGGGGATGTAGGCGTCGAGCCCAAGCTCGCGCCGCACNACGTCCGCTATCAGNACCGAAAGCGCCTGCGCAGTGCCGCCNGCGGCGCGAATCGGGCCGGCNTAGTAGATGGCGGCGCAGCGGGTCGAGTTGTGGTTCTCCATNGTCGCGACGCGCACCACCCCCTCGGTCGGCGCGACCAGCACGCCTTCGGTGAGGATTGAGAGCGAGGTGCGCACCGCCTGCTCGAGCGCTTTCTCGACCCCCAGTTCGTCGCGCAGTTCGCCGGCGAGCTCGCGCGCCACCAACAGCGCCGCAGTCTGCCGATCATGCTTCGCAATCACCTCGCGGATGCGCGGTGCGATACCCTCCGGGCCGACCTGCGCCTCGACCCGCTCGGCGAGGTCGCGTGCCCGCGGGATTTCAGCTTCATCCTCGAGATCGTAGCCCGCCTTGCGGGCGCGCCCCACCAGCTCGTAGCACGCGTCGGCGCCCGCCTCCAGCGCTTCGAAGTAGGCCTCCATTACCGGCGACGCGACGGCTGCCACACAGTCCCATCCCGCCGCGGCTTAAGCGCTATGCGCCATAGGAGTCAATCCAGATGGTGCGGTAGGCGTCCGCGGCGCTACGCACGCCGAGGCGGTAGATGCCGTAGCCACAGGCGGCGAAGAGCGCTCCGGCGACCAGCCCGAGTCCGTAGCGCGTCCCGTCGGGCAGGTCATACATCAGCATCACCGCCGCCGGGAGCAGCGCCAGCAGCGCCGACATGAACGCCGAGGCGCCGATGAGCATGAATTGCGTCAGCACGTCGGGGTTGCCGCGGTCGTGCTCGTCGAANCTGNCGAAAGCTNCGCCAGCCCACAAGCCNAGGCCGGCNTTGGCGAGCGTCAGCGCNATNGCGATTTCNCCNAAGAAGAGCGTCACCTGCCACGGGAAGTGGGCCGCCAGCGNCAGCGGCAGCCAGACTAGCACGATGCCTGGCAGCGCCANCAGCAGCAGNCCNAGCCCCTTGCCCTGCATCACTGTGCGCGAATCGACCGGGAGCCCCTTCAGCACCCACAGCCGGCGGCCCTCGATGCCGAGCAGCGCCGCGCCGACAAGGGTGCATTGCAGCAGCGCCGCCATGTAGAGCGCCAGCGCCAGCAGCCCCGGGTAGTAGTGGTGCGGCGCGAGGTCGCCCACCTCCTCGCCGGGGATGCCGGTCTGGTAATACCANAATAGCAGGATGGCCGAAATCGAGAGCGTCGAGAGCGTCGCNGTGAGGAAATCGCGCTCGCGAATGGCCGAAGTGATTTCCTTGCGCGCCACCGCGGCGACGCGCTGGCCCACCAGCCGCCTCAGCCAGNGCAGCTCCATCACGCGCCACTTGAGAGTCGTGCCGGTCGCTAGCCGCTGCGCCGCAACCGCGTCGAGGTATAGTCCGTCAGCAAGCCAGAGGTAGCCCAGCAGCAGCAGCAGCGCCGCGGCGGAGACCTGCTGCACCAGCGCCGGCGCCGCGTGCGCGTAGCTGGCGAGATACATCAGCAGCATCAGCAGCGGTGCCAGCGTCGCGAGGTAGCGCAGCTTGCGCGACATCGGCTGGAGGTTGCCGAGCACTGAAAAAAGGAAACCGCAGAGCGGCGCCAGCAGCGCGAACAGCGCCAGCAGCGTCCAGAACACCGCTGGAATCACGAGCGGAATACCGGCGCCCCAGCGCACCAGCAGCGAGAGCGCGACCCCCAGCGCGACTAGCGCCGTCGCGCCAAGCGCGACGGCGCCAAACTGCCCCAGCATCACGCTGCGCGTCGCCACTGGCTGCGTCAGGTGCAGGTCCACCTCGCGGGCGCGCAGCGCGTGCCGCTGCGTTATCCCGGCCGACCGCAGCAGCAGGAGCACGAACAGCAGCAGGAGAATCGTGCCATACCCCTCGTCGGGAAACTGCTCGGGCCGCATCGCGACGAAGGCGATGATACGCACGCCCACCAGCACCATCAGCAGCGCCAGCGCGCCCATCACGGCAGTCGCCAACGGACGGCGCCCCACCGAGCGCGCGAAGCGGCGCCAGCCACTGCGCAGCTCCGCCCGGCAGATTGCGGTGGCGCTCANCCNCCCATCCNGTCCAGNCGCCGCGTNTCGCGCGACGCACGCTGGTAAGCGCGGTAATGGTCGCGGCACAACTTCACGCGCCGCCCGCCCTCCAGCGCNAGCTCGGGNAGCGCCTCCGCCACGCGCGACCGCGGCTGCGANCGCTGCGGCGCTTTNTCGCANCCCTCAACNGCNCAGCCGCCGCCGCNCGCGGCGGCGNCTGNGGGAGCGGAGGCAGANTCNGGGACTTCNCGGNGNCGCATGGCACGGCAGCGAACAGGATAACTTAAAGCAGCCTCATCCCGAATNGAGGCCGCCCGCGTGCGNGTCNAGGTGNCCGCAGGCGGGGCAGAGGCCGTCNTCGAGCAANGGNGTATCGCACTCGGGGCACCANCCGGGCGACCCCNCGGGCGTGGTCTCGACGANCCACTGCGCCGCGAGCAGGCAGCCNATNGCCGCCGACAANCATCACCGCCTTGAGCGCCAGCTGCAGCCAGCCACCAGCCGGGAGNAGCAGCGCGTCGACGAACAGCAGNAGCCCGCAGGCNATNACCGAAAACGTCCACTTNGCGTGCGGGCCGGGGCGGTAGTNGTAGAGNTACGCGACCGCAATCACCAGCAGGATGAGCAGCTGGCTGTAGCAGACGAGCGCCTCGAACTCCACGGGGGGTCAGGGGCTGCTAATTTAATTCAGGTGGTCACCGGTCGACTGCGGATGAACTCACCCGAATTCAACGAGGTCTCCAACCTCCTCGTAGAGGCTTGGTCCGCTGCCGAGGTAGTACACTGACCCTTGTCTACTTCGAGAATTCTCTGGAGTGGTGTCATTTCCACTTGCACACGTACCTGTACATCCATCAGCGAAGCCTATGTACACTCGCCCTTCTAGGCAACGATGAGCGCTCTAACAGCATCCGACCTATTGCAGGAGTGGGTTAATGCAGTTCAGAGCGGAGACCCACGCCAGGTCACTGGACTCTACGCACAGGATGGTCTCTTGTTGGGAACTTTCTCAGACTGGGAATGCGTCGGTTCGGGACCTATACTTGAATATTTCGAGAACTTCCTAAAATCTGCCGTGGAAGTAGAAATTATTACAGAGAGTCCAGTTAGCGATAAAACGTCTGCCTTCAACACTGGCCTTTACAATTTTACGCTGGAGGGCAAAACCCAGAAGGCCAGGTTTACTTTTGTATTTGTCAAGAATGATTCTGGATATGGTAGTTCACTTCTGGAACCTGCCCGAGGGCGTGAACGCCAGCGAGATAGGCGACTTCGTAGATGGAAAATCAAATCCCATCACTCCTCGCTGGTGCCGGAATCAGCCTGAAGTTAGTCAACAGGCGTGTGGCGGACCGCTCGGAAGGAATTAGACTTTCAGTGAGGACGCGCGTTCAGTTTATTACTCGAATTCGGCCAGTTCTCCCACGGATTCGTAGAGACTCGGGCCGCTGCCGAGGTAGTAGACCGAGCCCCGCCGGCTGCGGGAATCCTCGGGCTGCGGGTCCTCCATGGTGGCGCATTCACCTGTGCAGCCATCGGCGAAAGCGATGTAGACGCGCCCTTCCCGGTCGATATGGAGGTCGTTGAAGTCGAGCAGGTTCCGATTTCCGTCGCGGCAATCTCCGCTGTTCAGGCAGATACTACCAATCTGGACCGGGTCGGCAGAGACTCGCACGGTGTGGAACACAGGTTCAGGGTCTAATGCATTTAGACTGTAGGTAACATAGAGATAGTGACTCACGTTAGATGGCGCATAGTGTGCATTGCCGTCCCATGGTTCTCCATCGATATTAGGTTGACCTAGTACACTGGCATTCTCGCTTCCAAGATAGGTAATCGCAATTCGTCCAGGGTCTCCAGCAGAGGTATGAGGGAATGTCGCTGAGATTACTTCTATGGGGCTAATCCGAATACTGGTCTGTTCCCAGGTTTCTCCAGAGTCAGTACTGCGTGACATGTAGACACCTTGATCACCACCAACCCAGATGTTGTAAGCATTCGACTCGGTGTCTGTAGCAACTTCACCATTCTTACGAGGATTTGGCGTACCCACATCCTCTCCCATCGTGCGTTCCTCCCACTCAAGGCCGTTATCCTTGGAAAAAATGATTGTCGGTGTTGGAACTCGAGGAGGTAAAAAGACAGTACCATCTGGTGCAGTCGTGATTGCTCCATGCAATCCTCCATTATCGGTAGCGATACCTACAATGTTTCCTCCAGCTTCAAATGTAGCACCACCATCATAACTGGTGTAGCAGGAGATATAGAGTAATTTGTTGTAACAGAAGTATACAGCTCTTTCATAACGCAAAGGTTGCATTCCATATCCTTCGTCAGTCCATGGTCCTGAACCGAGTTTGATATGGTCGTTTACTGGCGCGCCCGAGTCATGAGGATTCGCTTCCCAAGTTTCCCCATCATCATCAGACCAACCAATCCAAGTGGTCCAAAGTCCCATCATATGAATATTGAATACTCGATCAGTGACTGGATCAACCCAGCCATACGGGTCGTTGGTGAAGAACGCTTGTGAACCATCACTTGTATCCACCCACGTTTCACCATGATCGCATGAGCGCATAGGTTTTTCGAATGCTATGAAGAATATACAACCACTCGAGGTAACTCCTATGCTGGGTTCAGCCCCTTCTTCACCTACGTCACTGAAAACAAAACTGAGGGGCAGGAGTTCTTCATCGACGCCTAGACCGTCAGGCCCGGTGACGAAAACCCCGTCTGGAAGGGAAGGCTCCTCTGGTGGAAGTGGTGGTGGCGGGGAGTCCTGGAGGCAGCCCGAGAGGCCGCCCGCCGAGACGAGAAGGCAGACAATCAGCAGCTGCGCAATCCGTCCACGGAATCGCATGGTCAAGTCCAGCGAAGGGGGCGTCATAACAGTTTGCTGGAATTTTCACCCCTAATCCAGCGTGATGGACGGCATCAGTGGGCGCGTCGCGAAGCCCTTGAGCGCGAAGTTGGAGCCTTCGCCGACGCGGCAGACGAAGAGGTCGCGGTGGTGCCTCGAGAGGCCGAACTCGTCGAAGCAGGCGACGCCGCCGCACACTTCCATCGCCAGCGTCAGCAAGTCGCTAGCGCGGCGCGAGCACTCGACCTTCACCTTCGCGGCCGACTCGCGCTCGAGCGTCCCCGCGTCGTAGCGCCGACAGAGGTCGACCAGCCAGGTCAGCCCCTGCTCGAGCGCGATGTCCATGTCGAGCACGACGTCCTGCACGCGCTGGTAGCGGCCCAGCGGCCCGCCCATGATTTCGCGCTCCTGCGCGTATTCGCGGACGCGGTCGAGCGCGCACGCCAGCGACGCCAGCGAAAGCGCGGCGATGAAGAGCCGGCCGCCGTTGAGCGTCTGCGCCATCACCCGGAAGCCTGCGTTCAGGTCGCCGAGCAGGTCACCTTCGGAAACGCGCACGCCGTCGAGCATAATTGAGCCGGTCGAGGACTGGCTCCAGAGGTCCTTGCCCGCCATCTCCTGGTAGTGGACGTTGTCGGCCTCCATCGGGACGATGAAGCAGCTCGAGCGGTGGCCCGGCTTCCCATCGGGGGCGGTCAGCGCGTGGACGATGACGTGCGACGCCCACTTCGCATTGGTCGACCAGCACTTCTCACCGCGGATGACCCAGTCGTCGCCGTCGCGCGTCGCGCTGACCTGTGGGTTGGCGGCGTCGGTCCCGCGCGCCGGCTCCGAGAGGCCGAAGACGAACATGCGCTTACCCGCCGCTAGGTCGGGGAGGTGCGCCGTTTTTTGTGCTTCCGTGCCGCAGAGCTGTAGCGGCTTGGCGCCGAGCGAGAGCGCGGCGCCCGGCGTGATGGCGAGCGACTGCGACTGGTAGCCCAGCGCGAGGCCCAGCAGCAGCAGGTCCAGCTGCGAGCCGCCCTGCCCGCCGTAATCCTCAGAGACGGTGACGCCGAAGAGCCCCATTTCCGCCATCTGCGCGATGGCGTCATCCGGAATCAGCTGGTGGCCTCGCTCCCACTCCAGCCAGCGCGGCGCGATGGCCTCGTCAACGAAGTCGTGAATCGCCCGGTGGAACGTCTGCTGCTCCGCGCTTACCAGCCGCTCGAGATAGTAATCCAGGCGCCTCTCCATAATTGAGTACTAGGCCGTATGTTAAAGTGGTTATCGTGACCGCCCTATTGCACCACGTGGAGGCTCGGGCTCATAATCTGCCTGAAGTTCAGGTGGCCACTCCCTAGGGCTATCATCCACTCCCTGAAGAATGATGTAACCAATTATCATTATAATAAAGAGAAATGTGATTGCCGCCGGTCTTCCAAGACCGAGTTCATCTACTATTATCGCCCATGAAAGAGGGCCAATGATAGTTGCAAAACGCCCTACCATACTGTATAATCCATAAAATTGACCAATATAACGTGGAGGTGTCAAAACAAGCATGTATGGTCTATCTGCACACCATGTTCCACCAAGGGCTATTCCTGCCAAGAAAGGAGCACCCCAAATAAGCCATGCTGGTAGTCCCAACCAGACCGTAGAAATTAATAGAGAAAATGTTGCAAACCAGATCCATAAAACTAAATTCAAAGTTATTTTTGGACCTACAATGTCGACAAGATAACCCCACAAAAAACCGCTGACAATAGAACTTAGAATTCCTATAAGCATATACTTTGCAATATCTGCAGTTGTCATTCCAAATTCCTCA
>PCCI01000007.1 GCA_002731655.1 Methanobacteriota archaeon
GCCTGCCGGAACTCCCCCGGAATTTCCCCGGTGATTTCCTTCAGCCGCTCCAGCTCTTCCTTGAGGCTGGTGAGCGAATTGAGCAGGGGGTGCAGCTCTTCCTTGAGTGCCTTGAGGCGGGTGTCCGGCTTCTGCTTGCGGTTTATGATCTGGTATATATTGACAACGTTGCTGCATTCGACCCTGGAATGGTTCACAACGCTGTCCATGACGTCGATGTTCTGCCTGCGCAGCAGCAGCCTTCTGCACGCCTCGCTCACTTCATCGCTGGCAAAGGCTCCTTCGCCTTCTTCAATCAGTCTTCCAAGCTCTTTAACATCTCCTTCGGCTGCCGCCAGGACGCTTTTCAGGGATGCAGCCTCATCCGGTGTAACGGTCATTGCTTTCCAGAGAAGTACTCAGGTATTTAATGAAAAGTGCCGGGTTATGAACCGGACAAGCATGTCCTTCACCGGCCGCGACCTTTCTACGACCTCTTAGTGCCCCTATCTTGACCCCCTAGCGACACCAAAAACAGCCTAAAATTATGAATCTTCTCAAGTGGCCGCGAGAATTTCTGAGTAGCTTCTGGCATATTAGCTACAAGCCAGTTTCGGGACGCCTGAAAACGCTCTTTATCGTCGAGAAACGGCATATTGCGTCTCTCTGAACCGGTCCCGGTCCGGGCGCCAGTTTCAAGGTCAATATAGCAACTTTTGAAACCTGTAATATTCTTGCCAGCTCTTGGCATTGAACTGGGGGTTGCGAAGTCTTGAGCGATATTCATCTTCACCCATATCTGAGTCCCTGAATACAAATCGTTCAACCTCCTCTCGCATTTCGTCATACCATACAGACCCCCAATACCTGTCAGCCCAGTCCATGAAGCATTCTGCTTTCCATGTTACCCGATACAGGTAAGCCGGTCTCCCCCCAGTCTTTTCCGGACTTTTTCGACGTTTGACAAAACCCCATTTTCGCATTCTTTCAAGGGTCACTCTGGCATGGGCTTCGGATACACTAAGTTCCATTTTAATGTCCTTGGCTGTTGCCTCACCGAAGTTAGAAACGCGATGCAGGATGATGAACCAACGAATCATTATTGAGTCACTAATCAACGACTATTAAAAACCTATAAGTTTCGAAAGTTAATATATTCCAGTGATTTTTGTCGTTCGTAAGCCTCGATGAATAATTTGCCCCCTCATAGCAGTTGCAAACACTTATCACCGGCTAGCCTACGCGCCGTCCGTGAGACGGTTCGCTGCGCTGTTACTAGTCGCCCTGCTGGCACTGCCAGCGCTGGCAGGACTGCTGCCAGCTGGGGCGACTCCCACATCACCGGTTGGGGTTGAGTTGCCAGCCGAAACGGCGCACTTGGTTGACCCGCGGCTGGCGCTGATGGCTGCCCAGCCGGGGCGCATTGGTGAATTGGGAGGAACGCCAGCCCCCGAAGGGCAGATTTCGGTAATCATGCGTGTGGATGATTTACGTGGCGAGCACCGCACCTACGTTGTGTCCTTAGGTGGTGAAGTCGTCTCCTGGTTTCCCAGATTCGAGACATTCGGGGCAATCGTGCCGCTCAATGTGCTACCATCACTGACATGGCTTTCTGGGCTGGTGTGGCTCGAGCCGGACGTCATGTTTTACCCGATGCTGGACAACACGGTTGATTCAATTCGTGCGACTGATATATGGTCACAGTTCGGCTTTCGCGGTGAGAATGTGACGATTGCGATTCTCGACACAGGTGTCGACTTCGCGCATGAGTCTCTCGACGACCTTGACGATATCAGCTCGACCGACGACCCGAAGATAGCGGTCGACTCGGAAGGCAAGCTAGCATTCTACAACGCCAACACCGACAAGGAATACCCGGAGGAGCAGCCACACGACTCAGGCAGCCACGGCACCCACTGTGCCGGTATCGCTGCCGGTACCGGCGGGTCTTCGGGAACCTACGCTGGTGTGGCCCCGCAGGCGCGGCTCGCCGGAGTCATTGCGCTCGACGGCGGCGGGGGCGACACCAACGACCTGCTGCGCTCGGTCAACTGGACGATTGCCAACCGCGACCGCTTCAACATCCGCGTCATGTCGCTCTCGCTGGGCGGGCCGGTCGTGATACCGGGCGCGACCAACGACGGCCAGTCATCCATTTCGCGCGCGCTCGACAATGCGGTTGAGAACGGCATCGTGACGACGGTTGCCATCGGCAATGGCAACCTGGGCATCGCGGCGCACCCCAGCTCGGTGACCTACCCTGGCGACAGCGAACGCGCGATTACCGTCGGCTCGGTCAACGACGACCACAATCGCGAAATCTACTCGTCGCGCGGCCCGACCGGCGACGGCCGTCTCAAGCCCGACGTAATGGCGCCCGGCGGCGGAGTCATGTCCGCCCAGAAGGGGAGCGGCGACGGCTACGTTTCCTATTCCGGGACGAGCATGGCGGCGCCGCACGTCGCCGGCCTGGCGGCGCTGATGGTGCAGGCCAACCCGCAGATGCAGCCCGACGCCGCCAGCAGTCCCTACAAGCAAATCATGCGCGAGACCAGTGACCATCGCGTCCCGTTCGACTTGGATTGCGGCGAATTCTATTCTCCCAACAACTGCTACGGCTGGGGTACCGTCGACGCGCTCGGTGCGGTGCGGCGGGCGCTCGACCTGCGCTCAGGCTCGCTCGCGGGACCTCCCGAAATCCCCGTTCTGGAAAACGGTTCCTTCACGCTCGCGATGGATTACACCCGCACCGAGCATACGACTCGCGGTGAGGATGGCGGCACCATCCAGAACTATCCGCAAGGCGAGCAGCCCGATTCGGTGCATATCGAGGCGCGTTGGTCGACGTTGTGGCCGGCACCCAGCAATTTCGAACTGGACGCCGACGCCGCCGACGGGCTGACTGCTGAGGCGGCCTTCGCCTCTGGCGTCGATGGCGGCGAGCGATTCGTGCGCGCATGGTTCAACTACACCGGCGAGCCGGCAGCGGGCGCGGTGCTCATTTCGCACCCGACGCTGCGCTTCGACCTCGGGGCGCCGGCCGCTGTCACCGAGACGCAGCTACGCGCCAGCTACGCGCTCAACAACAATTCCGGCATCTCGCGGGTAATGGAGGTCAGCAGCTACAGCGACCCGCCCGACCTGCGCATTGAGGAGCTGCGGCTGCAGCCCGAGGTGCCGCTGCCCGAAGAGGAGGTGCAGCTGATCGCGCGCATCGTCAACGAAGGTCTCGGCCGAGCGCGCAGCTTCAGCGTCGAGTTCAGCCTCGACGGCGAACCGCTCGGCACCCGCGAAGGGTCGCTCGACCCTGAACAGGCGCTGAACCTCGCGCTGCCGTGGACAGCAGTGCTCGGCGAGCACGAATTCTCCGCGACGCTGGTCGATATCTCGCCCAGCGACGCCGACGATTCTGACAACAGCGCCACGCTCTCTGCGACAGTCACCGATATAATCGACACGCAGCCGCCACTGGCGTTTATTAGCGCGCCACACGAAAACGAAATACTCTCTGGGACCGTTACGGTCACCGGTACTGCCGAAGATAACTACGCGGTGCGGCGGGTCGAGGTGCGCATCGAGCCAGCGGAGTGGGAGACCGCTTCCGGGACCACCGACTGGAGCTGGGAATGGAACACGACGGGCGACTTGAACGGCCGCTACCGGGTTGAGGCGAGGGCGTGGGACGGCTTTAATTACTCGTCGTTGGCAACGGTCGAGGTCGAAATCACCAACGATGACGCCAATCGGCGGCCCACCGCACGGCTCTCGGCGGAACCGCTCGAGCTCGAATTCGGCGAGCCCGTAGTCTTCAGTGGAAACGGTTCCAGCGACGACTCGCAGGTCGTCGGCTACGCCTTCGATTTTGGCGATGGCGACGCCAACGGCTGGGCTTCGCAGTCGTGGGCACGCTACACCTACCTCTCGCCGGGCATCTACACTGCCACGCTTGAGGTGCAGGACGACGAGGGCGCGCACTCGTCGGCACCCGCCAGCGTCACCATTACAGTTCTCGACGTGCAGCCCAACCGGCCGCCGCTGGCGCTGATTGCGCTGCCGCAGCCGGGCGCGCAGCTGGCGGCCGGGACGGTAACACTCTCGGCCGCCGGCAGCAGCGACCCGGACGGCGATCCTCTGCTCTTTGTCTGGAGCAGCGACCGCGACGGCCACCTTGTGTCGACCACCTCGTTCGAGGAGACCGTGCCGCTCTCCGCTGGCGCGCACCTGCTGACGCTGGTGGTGCGCGACGGCGAGGGCGGTGAAGCTTCCGCAACGGTTCAGGTCGAGGTCCGCGCTATCGAACGTGAGGATTCGTCATTCCTGCCCGGGCCGGGTGCCTGGGTGACGGCGGTCGCCCTCGCCAGCGTCAGTCTTCTTCTGGCTGCCAGACGTGACCGGTCTCGTCGAGATTGAAAACCTCGCGCAATAGCTCGTCGTCGAATTTCTTGCCGATTGAGGTTTCGGCCCGGACATATTCTTCCAGCTCGCCCAGGTCAATATCACCGTCGGGGCCGAAGATTACAGGTGATTTCGCAAAGCGAAAGCGCACTTCCTGCGCGCCGCGGTCGAAGCTGAATTCCTCGAGGTAACCGGCTTCGCGCATCAACTCGCCTAGGTCAACCAGCTGCTTGCCGCGCGCGGTGGAATCGACCCGGAAGGCGATAGTGGTCATGCGGGTGCAGCAGCGGCCGGCTAAAAACTGTGCCTCCGGGCCCGCGTCAGCCGGCGAACGCGACGCGCGAGGTCTCGTTCTCCCACAGCACCAGCTTGCGCAGCTGCGGTAGGCTCGGCGCCAGCCGTTCCCAGACCCATGCGACCAGCACTTCACTGGTCGGGTTCTCCAGCCCCGGAAGGTCGTTGAGGTAATTGTGGTCCAGCTCTGCCTTCAGCGGCGCGAACGCTTCTTCAAGCGTGTTGAAATCGACCACCATCCCGGTAGCGAGGTCTATCTTTCCCTCAACGTGGATTTCGAGCCGGAAGGCGAGGCCGTAGACCCGCCCGCAGGGATGGCCTGCGGGGACGCGGGTCAGCTTACGCGCCGACTCGAAACGGATGATATGGGCCAGTTTGTGGACGCCCACTCAGTAGGTGAAGACGTCGCCAGATTCGGGGATGATCCACTTGCGCTGGCGGTATTTCTTGAGGATATTCTTCTTCTGCTTGCGCAGGTCGCGCTGCAGGTGGACCAGTGCCATCTGTTTTGGTCGTGCCAGGTCATGCAGCCGTTCCAACTGCACCAGACTGCAGTGGGTCTTGGTCTGCCCATCCTCGAGATATGCTTCGTGCACTAGCAGGTCGGCTCCCGTGTAGAGTTTGGCAGCGGTGGGGGTGAACATCCCATCGCCCGAGTAGCAGAACACTTTCTGTGGCTTGCCCGCTTCGAGGCGTAGCCCGAGGTTCTGGACGCTGTGCCGCGTGTTCACGACACGCAGGTTCCAGTCGTCCCAGCGGTGTGACCGCTGCAGTTCGCGGAAGCGCAACGTGAAGGGGATGTGCTTTACCATCCCGGGGTACGCCATCTCCATCAGCCGCTCGAGGTGGAGCCGGCTCCCGACCGGGCCAAAGAGGTAGAAGGGACGCGTGCGGCCGTCCTCCCACATGCGCATTAGTAGTGATGGCAGTCCGAAGACGTGGTCAGCGTGGAAATGCGATATGAAGACACCGTCGAGGAAATCTGGCCGGACCGAAATTTTCCACACTTCGGACGGCGTGTTAGCGCCGCACTCGACCAGCATACGCCGTCCGGCTGCTTCTAACAGAATGCAGACGTTGGTCTGCGTCTCGTCGAACGCCTCGCCGACGCCCAGGAAACTGACTTTCATGCTCTCGCTCCGTTGGATTCATTTTTCATGGTTTGTTGCACCTCATGCTGCTGGACGCCCGTTCCCGGCACTAAATACCGTGACCCGAACAACGAGCTTTTCGCCGCATACTTACGAATTATTTAATAATTGCGCAGGAAATCGCCTCAGCGCGAGCGGCGGTGCCCCTCGAGGTAGTGGTAGACCGATCCGTGTTCTGCTCCACCGAGCAGCATCCCCAGCGCGACCTTGGCCGCGTCGACCGCCTCGAGCGAGCCAATCAGCGCCACCGTATGGCCCTGCACTGCCACGCGGGCGTTGCTCTGCTCTTCGATGATACGCCGTGTCTTGCCGTTGCGACCGATGACCCTGCCGCGCATCCGCTCCAGCCGCTTGCGTGAGTGGCCGGTGTGGTCGCGGATATCAATCACCTCGAGGTACGTTTCGGGGTCGAGCAGCTCGCGCGCCGTCTCCGGGGAAAAACCGCGGCCGATGGCGCGCACGACCGCCAGCAGCTGCAGCGCCAGCAGTGCGTCGCCCTGCTCGGGATGGACGACGCGCACAATCCCGGTCCGCGAATCAATCTCGAGGGTGCAGCCGGTCGCCACTTCGAACTCCTTGCGGGTTTCCCCGTCGTGGCCGATGAGCACCCCGATGCGACGTTGCGGAATCCTCACGTACTCCATTGCTCGACCTCCTCGCGTGTGAGCCCCGGCAGCCGCTTGCGGAACCAGCGGTGGATGTTGCCAAGGTCGCGCTCGTGCAGCTCCGCGAAGCGCGGATGCTGGCGCGGAACCGCCTGCCCCACGTCGATAATGCAGGGTTGCTCACGCACGTTCAGTACGTTGTATTCCGACAGGTCGCCATGCGCTAGCCCCGCGCCGTGGTACGCCTTCACCGAGCCCATTAGCTGCCGCAGGAACAGGCGCGGCTCCTCCGGCGGCAGCTCGCGCAGTGTCGGGTAGGGGCGGTAGCGCCAGCCGCGATACTGCATCACCAGCAGGTTGCGGTGGACGTGGAACGGCCGCGGCACGCTGGCGCCGGCGGCGTGCATCAGGTGCAGGTTCTTGAACTCCTTCTGCGCCCAGGTGAAAATCCGGTCGCGGTGCGACTTGCCGCCGTGCGGGAAGCGCGGGTCGCCATCGAGGTAGGGTGCCAGCTTGCGGAAGGTGGCGGTGCTGAGCCGGTAAATCTTGACCGCGCGGTTGCGCCCGTCGCGCGTCTTGCCGCGGAAGACGTTGGCCTCCTTGCCGGTGGCGATGATGTTTTCGAGCGTGTACAGCACGCCGCGGCTGAAGAGCTGCTGGATGGCGCGTAACGTCGCTTCGTCAAACACTGCGTCGAGTGTCTTGCGCCCGTCGCGGTCGCTCGCGCGCACCAGTTGCCCCCGCTGCCGGTCCAGCGCCAGCAGGCTCGTCTCCATCAGTAGATATCCAGGATTTCCGGTATCAGGTCCTGCCGCTTCAGGTTGGCGCTCTGCGTCGTCGTGTAACGGAACTTGACGTCAGCCTTCGAATCCTGGAACGACCACGGGACGATTATCAGCAGGTCGTTCTCTCGCACCCACATCCGTCGCCGCAGCTTGCCGGGGATGCGCCCCATGCGCCGCTTGCCGTCCTCGCAGATGAGCTGCAGCCGGCTGCCGCCCTGGAAGGTCTCGGCGACGGCGAACATCTCCCCCTTGGGGCGATACGGCAGCGGCAGCCGCAGCGTATGCTTCTGCCCCTCCTTGTCCTCGATAGTAACTTTTACGCTCTGCTTGAATCCGCGCTTTTTGTCGTCGCTGGGGACTGCCACGTCGTGCGGCACGTCCACTCGGTTATAAGCATTGAGTCGCGCCCCAACGGTTTTTCCCCGTCGGCGGGGTGCGGTCGTGATGCTCCGCACCCCACTCCATGAAAGCCACAGCGCGCTCGGCGCGCGACTGGTCGATTTCGCCGGCTGGGAGATGCCCATTCAGTTCGAGGGCATCCTTGCCGAGCATCGCGCGGTGCGGTCGGCTGCGGGCGTTTTCGACGTATCTCACATGGGGCAGCTGTTCGTCAGCGGCCCGAAGGCGGCGGCGTTCCTGGCGTGGGTCACGACGTGGGACATCCGTAATCTCGAGCCGGCGCGCTGCCGCTACTGCCACATCCTCGACGACGAGGGACATATCATCGACGACACGATAGTTTACTGCCTCGCCCCCGACGAGTTCCTGTTGGTGCCCAACGCCGCCACCACTGACCGCATTGCGGACTGGCTCGTATCGCAAATCAGCGATTTTGACGCGAGCCTGGAAGACTGCAGCGCCGAGCTGGCTTGCATCGCGCTGCAAGGCCCCGACGCGCCGCGGCTGCTCGAGATGCACCTTGCGCTGGCGGTCGAGCCGTTCAGCCTGGCGCGGCAGGGCGACCTCATAGTCAGTGGCACAGGATATACGGGCGAGCCCGGCTGTGAAATCATCCTGCCGGTCGACGAGGCACTGCCGCTCTGGGAGGCGCTGCTGGCGCTTGGCGCCACGCCGTGCGGGCTTGGCGCGCGCGACACGTTGCGGCTCGAGCGCGGGATGCTGCTCTCGGGGACCGACTTCGACGGGAGCCAGACGCCGCTCGAGGCAAACTGCGGCTGGGTCATCGGCTGGGGCCACCAGTTCATCGGCCGCAAGCCGCTGCTGGCGCAGCGCGGCAGCGGCTATGCGGTGCTGCGCGGCATCCAGCTCGCTGAACGCGGTGTCCCGCGCCCCGGCTGTGACGTCTTTCACGCCGGCGAACGCGTTGGCCAGCTCACGAGCGGGACGCTCTCCCCATCGTTGGGGACTGGCATCGGCCTCGCCTACCTCAACCTCGAGCCGGGGACTGCAGTGACGGTCGCCGTGCGCGGAAAATACTTAAACGCGCGCGTAGTGCGGCCGCCGTTCCAGTGAGCGACGTACCTGAAGAACTGCAGTACGCCGAGTCGCATGAGTGGCTGCGCCAGCGCGACGACGGCACTTGTGTCCTTGGCATCAGCGACCACGCACAGCAGGCACTCTCGGACGTGGTGTTCGTCGAGCTGCCGACGGTTGGCGACACTTTCGACGCGGGTGACCGGCTCGCCGTCGCCGAGTCGGTCAAGGCCGCCAGCGACATCTACGCGCCGGTGGCGGGCGAAATAACTGAGGTCAACCAGCAGCTGGAAGAGGCACCTGAATTGCTGAACGAGTCGCCCTACGAGCTCGGCTGGATTGTTGCCTTCCGGCCTGCCGTGGAGCCGCAGGGTTTGTTTGACGCGGCGGCCTACCGCCAGGTCATAGAGTGATTCCCCACTTGAAAGTGCAGCGTGCCGACGCCGAAACAGCACGCGCCCAGCTTGAGCGGGAAGGGCTGCTGCATCCCGACTTCCGCGCGCAGCACGACGGCGACTTCGTCCTCTGGCCGCTGGCGGGCGCAGCCGAGGGCGAAATCGTGCAACGCAAGGGGCGGCCGGCTGGCTCCGTCGGGCGCGACTACCGCGACGCGCTGTCGCCCGAGTTGCGCGAGCTGGCGCCGCGAGCGTTCGACATGCTGGGTCACGTCGGCATCCTGCGGCTCTCTGACGAGGCGGAGCCGCACGCCGTGGCCATCGCGCAGGCGTTGCTGGAGAGTCACGCCAACCTGCGGACGGTGGCGGTTGACAGCGGCGTCCAGGGCCAGTGGCGCGTACGCCACCTGATGGTGGTCGCCGGCGAGGATAACCTTGTCGTGCTGCATCGCGAAAACAATCTCCGTTTCGAGGTTGATTTGCAGCAGGTCTTTTTTTCGCCGCGGCTGGCAGGTGAGCGGGCACGCATTGCGGCGCTGGTGCGGCCGGGCGAGCGGCTGCTAGACGCGTTTGCCGGGGTGGGGCCGTTCGCCATCACCGCCGCCCGGGCTGGAGCGCAGGCGGTCGCCATCGACGGAAATCCCACTGCCGAAAAATGGGCTTTGCGTAATTGTGAGTTTAATAATCTGTCATCTGGGAGCTTTGAGTTCCACACCGGCCTGGCGGAGGGGCTGGTACCGAGACTCGGGAGCTTCGACCGCGTCGTGGCGAACCACCCCACTGGATCGCTCGCTTTCATCGCCACCGGCCTCGCCGCGCTCGCGCCGGGCGGGGTGCTGCACCTCTATCTGCTGGCTGATCGCAAAGCGCCGGAATTGCCGGCCGGAGTCGCGGAGGCGCTGGGCGATTTCGCCAGCGTCAGCGGCTCGCGAATGGTGCACCCCTACTCGCCCGGACGGGAGCTGAGGGTGCTGGACCTGCTGCGGAAAAGCTCCTAATGTCAAACGACTGTACCACTTATCTTAAATAGTAGTTCCAGCGGGCTGGGGTGTTACTTTATTATCACCCTTCGGAATGGAAGGAGACCGCGCTCATTCTATGAGTACGGTAAAGGACAAAACAGCGAAGGTGTGTAAAATGAACGCAAACAGCACTGCATCCGCTTTCCAGACAGGGAAGCTGGCTGCAATACTGGTTGCCTTCCTGATGACAGTCAGCGGCATTACAATGCTGGCTGCTACGGGACAGGGAACCGAGAGCGAGACGCCCTACATGGGCGACGATGTCTTCTTCTCCGAGGAAGGCGTCCAGGCCTACGGCGACATCAACGCCATCGTGGAAGGATACGCGCCACAGCCAGCTAAGACGCTGGCTACCGGCAAGTTCTCACCAGAGCCGGCAGAACCAGGTGACGCTAAAATCCTGATTGTCGACGACGACATGGAACGCTGGATGTCGGGCCCTTGGCTCGAGGCTTCCCACGTTGAGACGGCACTAAACGACGGTGGATATTCATTCGACGTCTTCCGCGCCGGCATGTGGGGTGGCACCAACTGGATGATTCCCAGCGGCAATGAAGGGCTATCCTTGCTCGACAACTATGAGGTAGTCATCTGGTATTCCGGCTGGAATACTGAAATTGTCTCCAGCGGCGAGGGAAATACGATGATGGACTACCTCGATGGAAATGACGGTACCGAGGATGATTTTTCAGTGTGTACCGAATGCCGTAACGTAATCCAGCTGACCCAGATGGGCGACTGGCTTGCGGCCTATGGAGGGACTTACGTCAGTAACTACCTGCATGCCAACACGTGGTACTCCAGTTACCTAGTCGTTGACGGTACTTCCAACCCGATGAAGGGAGTCGATGACTCCCTTTTCGACGGCAAGGAGTACTCGACCGACACCGCGGGTATCCACTACCTGGACCGGCCCTGTGGTTTCCAGCCGCAAGACAATAATGCCATGGGATCCTTCTGGATGGATGTCCACAGGGATGCGACTCACAACTACAAGTACCACGCCATTGAGTTTCCACGGAACGATGGCCAGCCGGTGACTTCCACCCAGACCCACAAGGCGTTCACTTTCGCTGACGAGATTGGCGTCTTCGATTCCCGCTCCGAGCGGGCAGACTTCTTCGCCACCATCTTGGACTGGATGGAGGTTAGCAGGGAGGCCAAGCAGAACGTCGATATCGGTATCGGCGGACTGGATATCCCGAACCATTCGCAGTACTGGCGTACAGTCGAAGCGATGGTCCCGGTCGAAATCAAGGTAACCATCACCAACTACGGCTACCTGCCGCAGTCGGGTACTGGCGTGCACCTTAAACTGAAGAACCAGTACGGCCAGATACTGTTCGACAGCACTTTCACGACGCAGGCGTTCGCCGGCGAGGAAGGACATCCGATGAATGTCGAAACCATCATGCCGGGCCAGTCAGTGGTCTTTACCTTCAACAAGCTTAACGACGCTATCCAGCGGGCCCACGATGGTAACGACCCCAACCGGGCACGCCACGTGCTCTTCACCAGTGCCGGTATGGATCGCATCACAGCTGGTGTAATCCACACGGGTGACCAGATTTCCGCCAACAACTTCGTTCAGGCCGACGTCGGCGTCTCCAAGTGGGTCGACAACGCTGAGCTGGATGAACCGGGGGCATCGATTACCATCGCTGACACCGACGACAATGGCGCGAGCAGCTATGACGAGATAAACTACCATCGTGCCCACTCCTACGACTGGGACATGGATGGCTGTGGCTGGGCCCGCGAATGTGACGGTACCACCGACAACAAGACCCAGAGTGCAGTCTACCACGAGGGCATGTACGCCTTCGGGTCGTTCAATACCAACGGTTGGTACAAGACTAATGCCAACCCAGCTAATTGTGACTGGGATGCCAACCACAATGCCCAGAACGACTGTCCCAAGTTCGTACCCAACCCGAACCAGGATGATTACTTCCAAACCCCGCCGCTCGACCTGAGCGCGATGGAAGAGGTCGTAATTAGCATGGTCTTTACCGGCTGCATGGAATCGGGAGACTACTTCCGCATGCAGATTTCGAAGGACGATGGCGCCAGCTGGACCAACCTGATTAACTACTCCGGTTTCTGTCCTGGCGAAGGAGCCTGGTACCTGTGGGGCGGTGGTAACACGCGCTACCAGGGCTACGCTCTGGCTTCCACCTACTACGGAGCGGAAGACACGTCCTCAATCCTCTGGCGTGTCCAGATGGACGCAGACAATGATCAGGTCACCGAGCAGAACAACGCCAACGGCCGCCCCTACCCGGGCTGGTTCATTGACGAAATGTGCTTCCGCGGCACCGAGCGCATCACGCGCGACGTGGCTGTGACTGACGTCACGGTTCGCGATGAGTCGTTCCGCGTACACGCGCAGAGTACTAACAACGACCGTGAGTTCAATGCTACCGTGCTGAACGCCGGCGAGGCGAGCTGGAACACACTGCCGATCAAGTTCACTGTAACTGACCTGCAGGGCGAGGACTGGTCGCACATGCTGAGCGATGACCAGCCGGAGATTCCAACCCTCGCGGGCGACTCAGCCTACGGCAACGTCGACACCGAGGGCCACGAGGACCAGAAGGAGCTCTTCACCTACTTCCCGACGCCCACTGCCAACACCTACTTCATAGAGGTCGAGGCGCTGGTGCCGGCGGGCAAGGACTTCTTCCCGTGGAACAACTCGATGAAGGTGATGTTCCGTGTTTTCGACACATTCTTCTACGATAATGTCGATGCCAAGGACTACACCTATACCCAGTTCCACCGCACCTCGGAGACTGGCAACAAGTTCTTCGACGTAGATGTCACCGACGACTCGACATTGGGCTCGGCCCAGTCGGGCAAGTGGGCCTGGCGCTACTTCAGTGCCGGCAGTGACGCCTACAACGGAGGTGCCGACGACAGCATGGTCACGCCTGACAGCTGCATGCGCAATATCGACGGCACCGACGTCACCGACGTCTGTGTCGACCTGCGCGCCGCGTTCAAGCCGGTGCTCACGTTCTCGATCAAGTATGATCTGGCCAACGGTGACCGGCTGGAGGTGCGCGCTGCTAACGATTTCGACAGCAGCCAGAAGATTACCTCCGGNAGCTGGAGCATTCTGAAGACCTATGAGGGCACGAGCGGCGACTGGGCCAGTTCCGACTGGATAGTGGAAGAAATCAGCCTGAGCGCCTTTGAGGGTNACCAGACCTTCCTCGACTTCCGCGTCGTCAGCAACGTCGGCGGCGGACGGGGTGTNCTGCTGGATGACATCATGGTAATCGGCAACGAGTACCGTAACAACNTTGGCATCACCGATGTGACGACCGACCGCTTCGCGGCGGCCGGCAAAGACCACGACCTCTCCATCACGGTGAAGTCGATTGGCCTCGAGCCGCAGCAGGATGTGACNGTCTACGCGCGCATAACTGACATGAACGGAGTGCAGGCGTGGCCCGACCCGTCGGCGCGTTACTGGAACTACTATCAGGTCCAGATTGCNCTGAATAAGGGTGACTCGTTCACGATTGACCCCGACACCGCCGGTTCAACCTGGCGCTGGGGTGCCGAGCTTGCNCCGGGCCTCTACAACCTGCACGTCAAGGCCGAGCGGCCGGACGANCTGACTGTGCCCGACGAGAACCCGGTCGATAACACNGTGAAGCAGACGCTGGTGCTGGGTGCTACGTTACTCAGCTCNGCTGAGTGGGCCAGCGACGACTGGACCATGGGNTCCTGGGNCTGGGACGGTTCCGACTCCGGCACGTTGACCTCAGAGAGCTTCAACGTCTGGAACAGTGACCCGTTCNTGGTGATTGANGCGGCCTATGAGCTNGACATCGCCTCGGTGCAGGCGCAGGTACGCGCAGGCTCCAGTGGNCAGTGGTTCGACGTCAAGTGGCGCGCAGCGGGTGAAACAACCTCGCTNTACGCCATCCCGGGCGCTAACTACACCACCCTGCCAGATTCCTGGACCGGCAGCAGCTACTTCGATAACNGCAGCAGNCAGACCTTCTACGCCGACCTTGGCGTAGTAGACGAAATCTCGGATGGCAGCGGCCTGCAGGACCAGTATATCGGTGGACCAATGCAGGTACGCNTGGTCGGGACCTCTGGTGGCGGTAGTGGAACCTTCACGGCTTACACCGCTGCGGTATTCGGCCTGAACTCGTACGNCATGGATGTCANGGAAATCACGCCAACCTCNCAGAAGGGAGCGCCCTCCTCGTCGACTGGCGACACNATCAAGCGGACCTACACGGTCAAGGTGCGCAACTTGGGTGCCGTCTCGGACTCGGGCGTGGTGGACTTCACCATTACCGCCCCGGAGAACTCGTTCGTGACACTCGAGAGCGGTAGCTACTGCCAGGGATGCCCCGGCGCAATCCTGAGCCACATCATGCAGCAGGGCCGCGAGACTGTGGTCGCCATCAAGCCCATCCCCGGCTTCTGGGGCGGCAACCGTGACGACCCGAGCGGCGGTGATCCGACCGCGTTCATCGACAAGGATGGCGTCATCACNTGGCCCAGCGGCACGACCGACTACACCATGCCAACTGGCTGGTCGATTTCCAACCCGACCAAGTCCAGCTGGGATTCCGCAGCCGGTAAGCCGATGGAACCGAGCGCGAGCAACTTCATGGACCCCGGCAACTCACTCAACGTGAACGTCGAGGTTACCATGGGCTTCGCAGCCTGGGCACCACCGGGTACCTACACCATCCAGTCGGATGTCCGCTCCTGGACCGACTACGACGACACCTTCACCGACGGCGACGCCGACGGACAGGCGACCATGACTATCGACAAGCCCGACCTCAAGCTGGGCGACTACANCTATGTTTCGCACGCGGTCGGCTATAGTGTAGCCGGCACCGGCTGGAACAAGCGCAGTGGCGGCGACGAATACTTCACCTTCCGGGTTGAAGTGCTGAACGCTGGTACCGAGACGGTCGGTAGCTTCAAGGTTGGTCTGCTGGACTTCAGCCAGAACCCGCTGGGTGTGCAGGTATCCATCAGCTGGACNGGCACCAACTGGGTGGTCGACAGTGACGGAACCTCCGCGACTGGCGCTGAAATCCAGACCAGCAAGTGCGGTAATGACCCCTCCCGGACCTGCAAATACGTCTACTTCAAGGCGACTGCAACCGAACTGGGAATGTCCGTTGGACCTGGCGATGATGTCTCGGGCGTCTACACATTCTACCTTGCGGTAGATACCGAAGACGTCATTGACGAATCGGATGAAGGCAACAACCGCGTGGCGATCGACATCACTACGGTGAGTGAGATCAACACCGTACCCTCGTTCTCGATGGCGCTCTGGAGCACCATGCTGGGCGGCCTACTGGCTGCACTCGGCGTCGCGTTCCGTCGCCGCGAAGAAGAGGAATAGACTAAGGGCGCAGGAGGAGAGGTTCGCCTCTCCTCCAACCCGCCGCAGCGTTACCTAGCGTATGCTCTGAAAAACAGGGTGCAGTCCACCGCTCCAGGCACAGCCGTCATTGACGGCGGTCAGCAAAGGTTTCAGCCTACCATCGGGATAGCATCGCCTAGCGGGGATGCTATCACCTCATCGAACCGCTCGATATCGAGGTCTTCCTCACTATTGGGGATGGCGGAAACCAGCAGGACTACCTTGACGCGGTTGCCAAGCTGGTCATCGGTGCGCAGCCCCCAGATGAGGTTGACGTCTTCAGAGAGGTCGAATTTGAGTGCCGCGAGAACCTCGTGACAGTTGTTGAGCGAGAAGTCGCTTCCGGCGGTCACGTGCAGCAGCATCGCCTCGGCACCCTTGTAGCGGGTGTCAAGCAGGGGATTGCCTAGGACTGCGTCCAGTACCGAGCCGGGGGCCGAGTTGTCTGACTCGCCGTAGAGTACCTTGGCGATGCCCCCCGCTTCGATAATTCGCTTCAGGTCGGCGAAATCAACGTTGATGGTTGAAGGCTCGGTCACGATTTGCGCCAGTTCCTGCACTATGTCGACAACCAGGTCGCTCATGACGCCGAAGGCGCGCTTGATAGGATAGTCTGGCGCCAGCTTGTTGAGATTCTCGTTATCCAGTTCGATAAGACTGTTGCAGGCTGCCTTGAAGTCGCGCATGCCGTCGACTCCGGCTGCGCGTTTCCCATCGCCCTCCGCCTCGAAAGGCATGATGGCGACGCCCACTACCAGCTGCCCCGCCTGCCGTGCCTGCCGTGCGATTACGGGCGCCGCACCGGTTCCGGTGCCACCCCCCATGCCAGCGATGACGAAGGTAAGGTCATTGTCGTCGAGAATTTTCGCGATGCGCTCGTGGTCAGCCTCGGCAGCCATGCGGCCGACACCCGGGTTGCCACCAGCTCCGCGCCCCCTAGTGCTGTCGGCGCCGAGGACCAGTTTGTGGTGCGCCTGGCACTCGTTGAGGTGCATCGCGTCGGTGTTGATGGCGACGGTCTGCACACCCTCCAGTCCACGCCGGTATAGGCGCGTCAGGATGTTGTTGCCGGCCCCACCGATACCGAGCATCTGGATGCGCGGTTCCTTGACGAACTGCATCAGTTCGTCGTTATCAAAGCTCTCTAGTCTGTCCATCATTTTTCATTACCTCGTGTCCATTCGGAAAAAATCTCATGGCGGCGCGACCTCACCTTGTCCACATCGCTGGCGAGGGTGTGGTAATCACGCTCCTCCTGCCACACATTACGAGAATGCCTGGAAACTGCCTCGGCGATGAGCTCGTCAAACGAGCCGAAGCCATTCTCCTTCAGGTCGTTCAGCTTCTCCATCGTTCGCTCCGGCAGCGAAATCGCCAGGTTGCTTCGGCCCGGGGCGAAAACATTTCGCTCCAGGAATTCGTCGAGCGCCTCCTGCAGTACCTGGTTGTAGGAGCGCACGGTCATCGCGTTCTGGCTGGCGTAATATTCCAGCTGCGTCGCCCGCTCCGGGTCCAGCCGTACAGTCAGGCGGTTAGAGTTAAGGGGGCCCAATGGTGCCATGTCTATCGAGCCTATTTGTGAATAACATATATAAACTTATCGGTTGATGACGACGTATTTGCGTCATTCAAATGATATATTATGATTTAAAGGGTCACAATTGTGTCATACTTTCGGTCGCCGCAGCAGGTATACCTGCGCGCTACTGCCGCCGCATGGCTTGCCGTGCCTGCACGACCGCTCCGGTTCTTGATCGTCGCTATTCTGGCGAAAGCCTTTGTCAACGCCACTTCGTTTTTGCAGTAGAAAAATCGATGCAACGTGAATTGCGCCAGCAGGTCTCTGCACTCGAAGCCAGTGGCGAGCCACTGCAGCGCATAGCTCTCGCGCTCTCGGGCGGCAAGGATTCGACGGTCGCGCTGCACCTCGTGCGAGAATGGGCGGCGCAGCGGAGGTTGGAGCTGGTCGCGCTGGCAATCGACGAAGGCATTGCTGGCTACCGTGCCCCGGCGCTGGAGTGCGCGCGTCGTGGCTGCGACGCGCTGGGCGTCGAGCTGCGCATCAGCAGCTACCGCGACCTGGTCGGCATGGGCCTTGACGAGCTGCTGCAGGCGCAGCCCCCGGCGGGGTCGCCCTGCTCGCCCTGCGGCATCCTGCGCCGCCGCGCGCTGAACCTCGCCGCGCGCGAAGTGGGGGTCGACGCGCTGGTGCTGGGGCACAACCTCGACGACTGCGCGCAGACGGTGCTGATGAACCACGCGCGTGGCGACGTAGCGCGGCTGCAGCGCATGGCACCGCATCTGCATCGGCAGCCGGGAATGGTGCCGCGGCTGCTGCCACTGCGTCGCATCCCCGAGCAGGAAGTATACCTTCTGGCGCTGCTACAGGGATGGGAGTTCCACACTGGCGACTGCCCGCACGCGGCGGCGGCGCAGCGCAACCTGTTCCGCGACCTGTTGCTGCAGCTGGAGCAGGCGCAGCCAGGGACGCGCCACGGACTGCTGCGCGGGATGGATCGCATGCGCGAAAGCCTTGAGGCGCCGCAGTCGCTGGCGCGCTGCCCCACTTGCGGCGAGCCGGCCGGCGGCGCGGGCGAGTGCCAGTTTTGCCGACGTTTCGGAGTGTTCGCGGTCTAGTCAGCGGGGGTCTCGGCCGCCAGCCCCAGCAGCTGGAACGCGGCCATAACCAGCGAGTGGCGGATGGTGCCGTCGGCAATCAACCCGGGGATATCGCCAAGCGTCTGCAGCTCCACCTCGAGGTCCTCGCCCGGGTCGAGCGACTGCTTCCCGTCAGGCTTTACGCCCTGGATGACGACGGTGTGGCAGCGGTTTGTGTGGAAAGCGGGGTTGGGTGAAACAGACCCGAGGTACGAAACTTCGCCGCCGGTGTAACCCGTCTCCTCTTCGAGTTCGCGCACAGCAGCTTGCTCGGGGGTTTCGCCCTCCTCGATGACGCCGCCCGGAATCTCCAGTTCCACCTGCTGCGTCCCGAAACGGTATTGCCGAATCATCACCACTTCGCCCGCCTCCGTAAGCGAGATGACGTTGACCCAGTCATTGCACTCGAGCAGGTAGAAGCTCAGCTCCTTTCCGGTGCGCGGGGAAGTCGCCTGCACCTCCTTGACGCGGAAGATGCGGAACTGGCCACGCTCTTCAGCTTCGCCGGTTTCCCACTTCTCGGGGCTCAAACAATGGCCGCGAGGGTGATGAAGAAAATCAGGTCCTGTCCGCCCAGCGCGTGCGATTCCGGGTTTGTGCCGTAGGCGTCCTGCGCAGGGATGCGCACCGCCAGCGTCTGCCCTTCGCGCATGCCGACCAGCTTGTTGTCGAAGCCGGGAATCATCTGCCGCTGGGCCTGACAGTTATCGTCGGGGACTCCGGTCGCCTCGCAGCCGACGTTGGGCGCCGTCAGCAGGTCGTAATGCTCGCTGGCGGACCCCTTGCGCGGGTAGTCTGACTTGAAGATGGACTCGATATTGGTGTCGAACAGGATACCGTCGCTGGCCTGGATTCCAGCGTACCAGACGTCGACAGAGTTGCCGTGCTGGGTGGTGTTGCCAAACTCCCCGGAGGCGTTGACGTAGAGCCGCAGGCTGGTCGAGGTGGCGGGGTCGCCCTGCGAGCTGACGCGCAGCGTCGCGTAGAGCAGCCCGGCGTTGGGCGAAGTGACGTGCACCAGCAGCGGCAGCCGCTTGCCCAAGGCGACGTCGACCGATTCGAAGCCCGCCTCGACGGCAATGTCAAAGCCGCCATCGTTGGACTGGACTGCGACGTCGAAGCTGTCGCCGTGCGAGCCAGTGTTGCGCACCACCAGCACGAAGTCGCTCTGGCCACCCTGGCTGGTCTCGATGGTCTCCTGCAGGAATTCAGCCTCGACGCCGTAGGTGATGGTCGGCGCATCCTCGGGAATCAGGAACAGCACCACTCCAGCGAAGACACTCACAATCATCAGCGCGCCGAGCGCGAGCGCCACCGTCGGCCGGCCGCCTTGCGGGGCCGCGGTCCGTTCCGGCTTCTTTCCCTTGCGTATCCGTCTGGGTGCCATGGTGCCGCGCTACAAAACCGCTTTACATAAGGCTGGCGCTCTGCCGCCGCGATGTGGAGCCTTGACTGGAACTGGCTCGCCTTCACCGGCAGTGAGCAGCGCGATTACCTCGAGCGGATGCTCACCTGCTCTGTCGCCAGCCTCGCGCCGGGCAAGACGGCACACGGACTGCTGCTGTCGCGCACCGGGCGCACGCTGGGCGAGCTGTGGCTGCTCGCCGACGAGGACCACACGCTCGCCGGAATCGCCAGCGGCGGCGAGTCTGTCGTCGCGGAGCTGGAGAAATTCGTGCTCGCGGCTGACGTTGCCATCGAGCGCCTCGGCTGGGTGACCGTCGCCGAGCAGGCGGCGCTCGCCGACGGCTGGACCCCGGACGGCGACACCGTGCGCTTCCGTGCGCTGCTCGGCCAGTCAGTCACCGCCGGCCCCGGCCTCTCGGCCGACGGCGAGCCGCAGCTGGCGCAACTGGCGCGGCTCGCTGCGGGCATCCCTGACTGGGACGCCGAAGGCGTCGCGCGGCGCAACCCGCTCGAGGCGGGACTCAGCGCGCTGGTGCCGGCTGAGGCAGGTTGCTACCCCGGGCAGGAAGTCGTTTCGAAGCTGCGGAACATGGGCGGGCTGCGCCGTCGCCTGACGCGGTTGCAGATCTCGGTGCCCGTGGAGACTGGCACCTTGCTGGAGCGCGACGGAAAGCCGGCGGGCGAGGTGACTAGCAGCGTGCTGCAGCCCGATGGGAGCGAGCTGGCACTGGGCTTCGTCAAGCGCCCGCGCGAGGGCGAGCGGCTTGCGGCCGGCGTAGCCGACGCGCTGGTGCTGGGGCCGGGGCTGCTCGACGACCTGCCGTTCTAGCGGCGGCGGTGGTGCGAGCGCGAAAACATGGCGCGCAGCGTATGCCGCCAGATAGCGGGATTTTCGCGCATGCGGCGCAGCGAGTAGGCGTACCACTCCGGCCCGAACGGGATGTAATACCGGACGCGGTGCCCTGAAGCCAGAAGCTGGTCGAGCGTAGGCTCGACCGGTACCCCCGAGAGCGCCTGGAACTCGTAGCGGTCGGGTGCGACCCCCAGTTCGGTGACCAGTGCCTCGCAGCGCTCGATGAGCCATAGATCGTGCGTCGCGAAGCAGGCGTAAGTGCCCTGCTCGAGCAGCTGCCGCGCGACCGCCATGAAGCTGTCGCGCACCTCCTGGAATTCCTGGAACGCAATCGCCTCCGGTTCTATGTAGGCGCCCTTGCAGATACGCACGTTACTTCCCGCCCCCGCCAGGCCCCGCGCATCCTCCAGCGTGCGGCGCAGCGACGCCTGCAGGACGGTGCCGCAGCGTGGGTAGTATTCGCAGGCGCGGTGACACATCTCGAGCGTCGCCTGCGTGATGCTCGAGTCCTCCATGTCGAAACGCACGAAATTGTCGAATTCGCGCGCGCGGTCAAGGATGGCCGCAAGGTTGTCCCAGCAGAGTTCCGGGTCGATGCGCAACCCGAGCGCAGTGAGCTTGAGCGAGACGTTGCAATCCGCTCCGCGATTGGCGATGCCGTCCAGCGCTTCAAGGTAGGCGTCGCGGAACCGCAGCGTCGCCTCCGGTGCGCGGACTTCCTCGCCCAGCACGTCCAGGGTGCCTGCAAAGCCCAGCGTGTTCAGGTGTTTCGCCAGCGCAAGGCCATCCTCGAGCGAGTCGCCCGCGACGTAGCGCGCTGCGACGCGGCCGATAACGAAGCGCGGCAGCCATGGCGCGCTGCCGACCACCAGCCGTTCGAGCAGTCCCATATCCCCGTAGCGGGAGCGGGAATAAAGCAGTAGGCAGTTTATACTCACGCGAATGGGCGAGCGATGGCCCCGGCGACGATTACCTGCCGCGACGGTGAACTCGCCGTTCCGGACGAGCCGATAATCCCGTTGATTATCGGCGACGGCATCGGTCACGATGTGACGCCGGTCGCGCGCGACGTGCTCGACGCGGCGGTCGCGCGTGCCTACAGCGACCGGCGGCGCATTGCCTGGCGGGAAGTGCTCGCGGGCGAAGCGGCGCACACCGCGACCGGCGAGTGGCTGCCGGAAGCGACTCTGGAGGCGATTCGTACCCAGCTTGTCGCCTTGAAAGGACCATTGACGACACCGATCGGAGGCGGCTTCCGTTCGCTTAACGTGACGCTGCGGCAGCAGCTGGACCTGTTCGCCTGCGTCCGCCCCATCCGCTGGTTTGAGGGTGTCCCCAGCCCGGTAAAGGACCCGGGCGCGGTCGAGATGATTATCTTCCGCGAGAACTCGGAGGACGTCTACGCAGGCATCGAGTGGGAAGCTGGCTCGGCCGAGGCGCAGCGCGTCATCAACTTCCTGCAGTCGGAGATGGGCGTCACCAAAATCCGGTTCCCCGAGAGCTCGGGTATCGGCATCAAACCCATCTCACGTGAGGGGACTGAGCGCATCGTGCGCGCCGCGCTGCGATACGCAATCGCACACGACCAGCCCAACGTGACGCTGGTCCACAAGGGCAATATTATGAAATTTACGGAAGGGGGCTTCCGTGACTGGGGCTATGCGCTCGCAAAGGCCGAATTCGGTGCGGCCGAGCTGGATGGCGGGCCGTGGTGCACGCTGAAGAATCCGGAGACGGGCCGTGATATCATCATCAAGGACGTCATCGCCGACGCGATGCTCCAGCAATTGCTGACGCGCCCGCGCGAGTACAGTGTGCTGACGACGATGAACCTGAACGGCGACTACATCTCCGACGCGCTGGCGGCGCAGGTGGGCGGCATCGGCATCGCGCCGGGTGCCAACATCAACTATGACACCGGCCACGCGCTCTTCGAGGCGACGCACGGCACCGCGCCGAAATATGCGGGGCAGGACAAGGTGAACCCCGGCTCGGTAATCTTGAGCGGCGAGATGATGCTGCGCTACCTGGGCTGGAACGAGGCGGCCGACCTGGTCATCCGCGGCATCGCAGGCGCCATCACGGCGCGCAGCGTCACCTACGATTTCCACCGGCTAATGGAGGGCGCGACGCTGCTGAAGTGCAGCGAGTTCGGGCAGGCCGTCATCGACCACATGTGATTTAGACCCCCTGTTTTCGCGCCAGCATGGACTGGCGCCCGCTGCCCGAGATACTCGATGCAGAGCAACTCGTCGAGCGTGCGCTCCACCGCGCCGCGAAGAAGCGCAGCGGTGCTTCCGACAACGCTGCGCGCAAGCTCTCTTCGCTCTCCGACAACCTTGCGGCGACGCTCGGCGCGATTGTCGACGATTTCCCGAGTCTGGACCAACTGCACCCGTTCGACCGCGACATCGTTGACCTTTCCGTCGGGCTGGACGAGCTGCGGCAGTCGCTGGGCGGCGTCGACTGGGCGCGCAAACAGCTCCAGAAGCTGGGCGGTCGCTTCACGTCGCAGGCGGCGCGCGCCCGCGGCGAGCGGGCGCGCCAGCTTCAGAAGCAGGGATACGGACGCCTGACTTCGGTGGTGCGGCAGGTCGCCGACCGGCTGGAATTCCTGCGCGATGCCCGGTCGGTACTGCGCAAGCTACCGGCGGTCGACCCGGAAACGCCGCTGGTGGCGATGGCGGGCGCGCCCAACGTTGGCAAATCGAGTCTGGTGCGCGCCATTTCCACCGGCCGACCTGTGGTGCGCGAATACCCGTTCACGACCAAGTCGGTGAGCCTGGGGCACATCACCGCCCGCTACCAGAAGATACAGGTGCTCGACACTCCTGGGCTGCTCGACCGCCCTGACGCGGAGCGCAACAACATCGAGAAGCAGGGGCTCGCAGCGCTCGAGCATCTGGCGCCCGCTATTGCGTTCGTGACCGACGCTTCTGGAACTTCGGGCTACCCGCTCGAAGTCCAGCAAGCGCTGCGCGCCGAGCTGCGCGCACGCTACCCGCAGGCGCCCTGGCTTGAGGTGCGGGGCAAGTTCGACTTGGAGCAGGAGGCGCCCCTCGGGGAGGGTGCGCTGGCGGTCTCGGCCACGGAGGGAACTGGCGTCGACGAACTCAAGCAGGCGGTCATTGCGATGCTCCTCCCGGGCTAGTTATGATTTTTTATACTGGTCGTCGAGAAATTTTCAGTCTATTTCTCACGCTGTGGCAGCTCTTTCGAGCTGACGATTGCGATGCTATTTTTCCCGGCCCAGTCGCGCCAGCGCGTGACGGCGGATTTCGGCATCCCCTTGCGGTGCAGGTAAATCGCCCGGGCCCCCGAGCGCTCGAGCGCCGACCGTAGCAGCTCCGGCGTCAGCTGCTCAAGCGCGTATTTCGGGACCATGTGCCCGAAAACCGCTTCACGCTGGAGCGCGACGTCGCTGAAGCGCGGGGTATAGTGGCCGCCGCCGATGCCGATGAGTGCGATGCCGCTGGCCGGCTCGAGCGCGAGCAGCGCCCGTGCCAGTACTTCGGCCGGCTCGCGCAGCTCCCAGCGGCTCTCGTCGGAGCCGATTTCGACGAAGAAGGCCGGCGTTTCGAGCAGCGGCCCGTGGTGCGTCGCTTCGAAGCAGGCCTGGTAGCCGGCGGGCGCGGTGCGGGCGATGGCGAGCAGCAGCCCGGTCATCCAGCCCGGCGCGGTCCCCGAGACCGCGCCGGGCGTTCCGCCATAGTCGGCACCGCCCCAGTTGCCGACAGGGTGCACCGTCAGGCTCGGTCGCCCGCTGGCCGCCTTGTGGCGCGACAGGAATGCGATGCATTCGGGGCTTTCGCCGAACTGCGCCGCCCACTCGCAGTCGATGTTTTCGGCGTGGAGGTGCAGCTCTGCGAGTGTCGCCATATGGGTTCCCGCTGCGCAGAAGCTGCCGCCGCCGTTGACGAGCCGCCATACGGGACTGCCCTGGAATTCGCCATCTTCGCGCCAGTTTCCGAGCTCAAGCAGCCGCTCGCGCAGGTTGAGCGCGGCGCTGTCCGCCCGTGACGCGAGGATGAGGTTCATGCGGCGCTCAATCGACCAGCCCGACCTGCATCCCGTGCTCGTCAGCGACTTCGCGGGCGCGGTCGTAGCCGGCGTCGACGTGCCGCATGATGCCGGTGCCGGGGTCGGTCGTCAGCACCCGCTCGAGGCGCGCCGCTGCTGCGTCGGTGCCGTCGGCGACGACAACCATCCCGGCGTGCAGCGAGTAGCCGATGCCGACGCCGCCGCCGTGGTGGAAGCTGACCCAGGTTGCGCCGGCGGCGACATTGAGCATCGCGTTCAGCAGTGGCCAGTCGGCGACCGCGTCGCTGCCGTCGCGCATCGCTTCGGTCTCGCGGTTCGGGCTCGCGACTGAGCCGCAGTCGAGGTGGTCGCGTCCAATCACGATGGGTGCGCTCACCCGCCCGGAGGCGACGAGCGCGTTGAACGCCAGCCCCGCTTTCGCGCGATCGCCATAGCCGAGCCAGCAGATGCGCGACGGCAGTCCCTGGAATTTTATTTTTTCACGCGCCATCGTTATCCAGCGCACGAGCGGCTCATCGTCGGGAAACAGTTCGAGAATCACGTCGTCGGTGGCGGCCAGGTCCGCGGGGTCGCCGCTCAACGCCACCCAGCGGAACGGCCCCTTGCCTTCGCAGAAGAGCGGCCGTACATACGCCGGGACGAAGCCGGGGAAGTCGAACGCGTTCGCGACCCCCGCTTCCTGCGCTCCAGCCCTGAGGTTGTTGCCGTAATCAAAAGTGTGCGCCCCCCGTTCTTGCAGGCTGAGCATTGCGCGCACGTGGTCTGCCATCGTTGCCAGACTGCGCTGCTGGTATGCCGCGTCGTCGTTTTCGCGCAGCGCGACCGCCGCGTCGAGCGCGAGTCCGCGCGGGACGTAGCCATTGAGCGGGTCATGCGCCGAAGTCTGGTCGGTCAGCAGGTCGGGAACAATGTCACGCTCGATGAGCCGCTCGAGCAGGTCGGCGGCATTGGCGACGACGCCGACGCTGCGAGCCTTGCCCGCATCGCGCCACTTGAGTGCGAGGTCGATCGCCGCGTCAATATCGTCGCTGATTTCGTCGCAGTAGTCGCTCGCGAGCCGCTTTTCGATGCGGCTGCGGTCAACGTCGGCGGCGAGGAATGTCGCGCCCGCCATCGTCGCCGCGAGCGGCTGCGCGCCGCCCATTCCACCGAGGCCGCCGCTGACGATGAGGCGGCCTGCCAGCGAGCCGTCGAAATGCTGGCGGCCGGCTTCGACAAAGGTCTCGTAGGTGCCCTGCAAAATGCCCTGCGATCCGATGTAAATCCAGGAGCCGGCGGTCATCTGCCCATACATCATCAGCCCCTTGCGTTCCAGCTCGTGGAAGTGCTCCCACGTCGCCCAGTTGCCGACCAGGTTGGCGTTGGCAATCAGCACCCGCGGTGCGTCCGCATGCGTGCGGAAGACGCCGACCGGCTTGCCCGATTGCACCAGCAGCGTTTCGTCGCCTTTGAGCTCGCGCAATGTGCGGACGATGGCGTGGTAGCAGTCCCAGTTGCGCGCCGCCTTGCCACGGCCGCCGTAGACCACTAGCTCATCCGGGTTTTCCGCGACTTCGGGGTCGAGGTTGTTCATCAGCATCCGCAGAGCCGCTTCCTGCTCCCAGCCCTTGCAGCTGAGCTCGCTCCCACGCGGCGCCCGGATGGGTTCCATGGCGGCGCACGCGGTCCGCGGTTTATCAGGCTCGCCCCAATTCTTTTTTACCGCGTGGGGTTGAAAAGTGGCTGCTCCCGGTGGGCAATTCCCACCTCCCACCTCCGCCTGCCGGTTGAGCGGCAACCTTTTCCCGCATTGCTCGGGACAATTGCCCTCCTGCGCCGCAGGCGCGCCCAGTCCTTTTTTGAGGAGGTCCCC
>PCCI01000008.1 GCA_002731655.1 Methanobacteriota archaeon
CTCTATTGTCATCAGGATTGAGGCAGCCTGCTAGGCTGGCGAAAATGAACAGGAACGCTACTACAACAGCTGATTGCTGCATATTGGACGTGAGAGTTGCGGGGCTTTAAGGTTTCACAACGTGCTTTGTATGGATGTTTTTATGCTAATTGATATCAGACGACCCCTATCCCATTTTGAGGGTTGAACTGCCGCCTACCGGCAAGACTGGCAGATAGGTAATTTCGTCGCCGTAAAGGGTCGGGCCTTCCATTAGAGTCCCAATAACAGCTTCCTCGAAACCAGCGGTATTGTGCGCAAGTGCAATCCACGGCCGTCCTTCGTCGTCGATTTCGACATCGATGAAGTCACCGAAGCCCCCGCAGCGCACGTCACCGCAGTTGGAGGTGATATCCAGCGGGTCATCCGGCAGATTAACTGCGACACTGGTAATTAGCGGCCATTCGGCGAAAGCATCGGTCATGATGGCCATGTATCCGCCCCAACCGCTATTCGTGGCATTGGTCTCGACGTCGTTGATTTCACCAATATAACCGATGACTACTCGTCCTTCAGCCCCTGCGAATATGGTCGGGAAACCGGTCTCCTGTACACCCGGCGCAGCCACCATCATCGGGGAACTCCAGGTCTCTCCCTGGTCCCGTGAGTAAGCGTACCATGGCATCCGACCATCGCCAATCCAGGTCGCATATACATTTCCGGCATCATCCACTGCAGTGGCAACTTCATGCGAGTGCCACCCATCCTGCATCCCGACCTCTGTCGTGATAGTGTGCTCGCTCCAGGTGTAGCCACCATCAAGCGAGCGATACACGGCAGGGCCGTCGCAGGAAGGATTACCTCGGTATATTGCTCCATCGGAGCCTCCGGCAACATGGCCATGCAGACCTGAGCATTGTGGGGTTCCAACAGGGTAGCCGACACGCTGGACGTCCCACGACAACCCACCATTGAGTGAGCGGGAGCACTGGGGTCCGGCAGCTGGCGAGCCGGTATTGATACAGTAGACGTAGACTACTCCGCCTGAAATAGCGTTTGAATGAGGCATCGACGCAATGCTCTGGTGATCCTGCGTCACGTAGTAGCCCTCGACAGGATATGGGGTACTCCATGTATCTCCGTCATTGTCGGAGAACTCCACAAACATGGCTGCCAGCGCATGCATATCGAACTTGACCAGCCGACCGGTGAACTTGTCCACGTAGAGGTAAGGATCATTGGAGTTTGGGGTCTGACCCGAGTCTTCATCAAGCTGTCCGAAGGGCCCGACGTCTTCCCAAGTCTGCCCCTGGTCCCTTGACCGGATGATATGGGTGCCATCACCGAGGCCGTTCCACTGCGTGAAGAATATCGCACCTGACTGCGTAATCCCGATGGTCGGCTCAAAGGTGTCGTAACCGGTGCCGTAGTAAGTCGCATTGGCAAAGAAGGGAGTGCTGTCACCCGTCAGGTTAACTGTGATATTCGCCGCCGCAACCACGGCCGAGTTTGTCGCATCTATAGCCCAGGGCATGGAAGGAGTTCCGGGATAGTGATACCATGTGTTGACAGGTCGGGGCTGCTCGAAGTCGAATAGTCCCGCTTCCGGCTCCGGCGGGGGCGGCTGCTCCTGTCCCAGGCAGCCGGCCAGTGCCGGCAGTAGGAATAGCAGAGCGATGCAGGCGGTCGGCAAAGTGTGTTTCGGTTTCATCCGTTTTCCTGTTGCAGGTGTGGTGGGCCCGGCCAGATTTGAACTGGCGATCTTCGCCATGTCAAGGCGACGTCATAACCCCTAGACCACGGGCCCCGCCGTGCTGACGAAGGGGGGTGGTTAAAATTCTGCGCCGGCCAGTTGTGCAAGCCTCTGCAGCGCATCTGCATAGTTAGCGCCCTCGGCTGCGGCCAGCGTTTCGAAGGCGGGTTGCAGCTCCTCGGCGAACTCGCGCACCTCGCGGGCGAACTGCCATTCGCGGCCGCCCGCGCTGCTGGTGTGCCGCAGGATAGCCCACGCTAGTGCCCGCTCGCCATGGCTCGCCTCGGATGCGGCCGTCAGTGCGCGCTGCAAGTCCGCATTGCGGCCGGTGCGCAGCAGCCTCACCGCGCGGTCAGCCAACGCTGGGAGCGGCGGCAAGCTTCCGAGCTCAGGGAGCGCCGCTAGCGCATCCTGCATCTCGGCGCGCGCCAGCGCATCACGCAGCTGCTCCAGCGGCTCGCGCTCGTCGGCAGCGCCGCCCCAGTTGGCCAGCAGCCGCTGGCCGTGCGGTTTCCAGGTGGCACCCGCGACCGCCCCCAGTGTGAGCGCCTCGACCGCAACGGCGCCGTCATGCCGCTCCAGCAATTCGCGCGCGATACGGGCGTCGTGGCCGGAGAGCGAAAGCCGGGCGGTGAAATCATCAGGCGTGAGCATTTCACTACCGTGGATGACGCCGTGCGCGCCGCCATCGGCGGCACGCTCACGCTGCCAATCCCCGAGCTGCGTCCACAGTTCGGCGTCAGTCAGCTTGCCCTCGCGATATTCGTTGAGCGCCGGACACTTCGTGGCTGGCGCCAGCGCATCGAGCGGCGTCACGACCTCCACTTCCCAGTCAGCGGTCGCGTCACCCGCGTGCTGGTGCTCGAGCACGTCCATCAGCGAATTGCGGCTCGAGCGACGCCAGCCGGCAGCGGGCAGCCACACCTCACGGTCGAGCGACAGGCAGCGCAGACGTAAGCCTTCGCCATCGGAATCGCGCCAGCCACGCGGCAGCGCGGCGCGCAGCTCGTCCCAGAGCTCGGAGGGTAGCGCCGGCGACTTGCCGGTGCAGACTAGCCGCTTTGGCAACGAATAGAGCCAGATATCATGCTTGCGGACGTAAGCCAGGTGTGCCAGCGCGCGCCAGGTACGATGGTGAAAATTCTGCACGCCAATCAGCCGCTCCTTGGGAATCGACTGCCCGCGCAGGACGTAGCCCACCTCACCCGTTGGGTAACGCGCAACCGCCATCACCGGCGCCTTGCCGGCGTCGAGCAGAGTCAGGCTGGCCCGCAAGGCGAGCGCCAGCGGGTCCTTCAACCGGCGGCCGAACAGCCTGCCCAGGAAGCCGCGCTCTTCGGGCTCCACCGCGCGCTCGAGTTGCTCGCGCACGCTGGAATAGGGGCATTCGCCAGCAGGGTGGCGGCACTTGGGGAGCAGCAACTGTGGCTTTTCCTTGAGCTGCGCAACCCGCTCGAGCAGCTTACGCTGCTCGCTGCGCGTCGCCGTGCGGGTTCCTCTGAGCCGCGCCCTGCGTCGTTTCGCCATAGTTATTGCATCCGCAGCTTCCGCTGCACCCGCTCGAAAAATGTGTCGCCGAATCGCGCGAATCGGGCCGGGGTTACCGATTTCGTGATGGTGATTACGTCATCCGGCCCCACCGCCAACTCATCGCCCCCGTCCAGCACGACGACCGATGGTTGTGGATTCAGGAGTTTGATACCAAGCTCGACTAAATCCGGAATCACCAGCGGCCGCGACCCGATGCGGTAGGGGGCAATCGGCACCAGCACGTGCGCCCCGACGGCGGGGTGCAGGATGGGTGAGCCGGCTGACATGGCGTAGCTGGTTGACCCGGTGGGGGTGGCGATTATCAGCCCGTCACCGCGGAATTCATCCGCCAGGCAACCGTCGAGCATGATGCGGAACTTCTGGATTTTCGCGACGCGCGCGGTGTGGATGACTGCCTCGTTTAGTGCCCTACCCACCGACAGACCGTTGATGTAAACCTCGAGTCGCTGCAGCTCCTCGACTTCATAATCGCCAGCCTTGAGTCGCGCCAGATCCGCCTCGAGCGAATCGCCGAATTCCGACTCGGTCAGGAAACCGACTTTACCGATATTGATGCCGAAAACCGGCAGGTCGAGCTGTGACAGCGCGTAGAGCAGCGTCCCATCGCCTCCCAACGCCAGCAACAGGTCGCCCGAAAGCTCCGCTAGCGGCGTCCCCGCAAGGCCGATCAACTGCGCCGTCGCCTCTTCCAGCTCGGCGTCGTCGACCAGTTCGAGCAGCGCTTCCAGCTTCTTCGTTGCTTGTGGATGGTGCGGATTGGCAACCAGCGCGAACTTCACGCCGCCGCAGAAATGGGGTGCTAATAAGCCCGCAGGCGATTTGTACACACCCCTGCTGCCGCCCCATGAAGCTGGGCGCACACGTCTCGGTCGCCGGCGGGTTGCACAATGGGGTAGCCGAAGCGCTCGCCATCGGAGCCGACACGTTCCAGATGTTCAGCAAGAACCAGCGGCAGTGGATTGCGAAGCCACTCACCGACGACCAGCGCGACCAGTTCCGCACCGCACTGGCGGAGAGCGGACTGGGGCCGGTCATGATTCATGACTCCTACCTGATTAACATGGGGTCGCCCGACGAAACGAAAGGAAAGCGAGCGCAGCACGCCTTTCTCGAAGAATATCGCCGCTGCGAAGCTCTGGGCGTGCCTTACCTGAATTTTCACCCCGGTTCGCATACTCATCCCAATAAGGTGATGCGTGACGACCACGCCACCCGCGAGGCGGCACTGGAGCGTATTGCGGGCCACATCAACACCACGCTTGCGAAAACCGAGGGTTTCGAATCGCTGCTGGTACTGGAGAACGCAGCGGGACAGGGGACCAATGTCGGCATCACATTCGGCGAACTGGCGCATATACTGGAGCGGGTCGATGCCCCGTCACGCATGGGCGTTTGCATCGATACGCAACACGCTTGGGCCGCCGGCTACGACTGGGGCGACTACGATGGCGTCTGGACCGAGTTCGACTCGCTAATTGACCGCGAGCGGCTGGTCGGGATGCACCTGAACGACTCGCTCAGCGACCGCGGCTCGCGCGTCGACCGCCACGCCAACCACGGCGAGGGGAAGTTGGGCGAGTCTGTCTTTGCCAGCATCATGCAGGACTCACGGCTGGAAGACGTGGCCGGCTATCTCGAGACGCCAGGCGGCCCCGACCGCTGGCGGCCGGAAATCGCCCGGCTGCGCGAGCTGGCCGAGAGATGAGTCCCGCCGCGGTATTGCGTCCGCTTCGGCGCGAGACGCCTTTTGAACAGGTTGCTGCCCGGCTGCCGGACTGGATGCGGCCGCACCTGCCGCGCAAGTGGGTCCAGCTGGGGCGTGTGCTGCTGCTGCGACTGCCACAAGCGCTGGAGGACGAGCGGCAGCCGATCGCGGCCGCCTATGCAACGCTGCCGGGCGTTGAGGCCGTCATGCGCCGGTCGCGCATTGGGGGCGAGCTGCGGCAGCCGCGGCTGCCGCAGCTCCTACTCGGAAGCTCGGCAGAGACTGAAGTGCACGAGCACGGCCTGCGCTACCGGCTCGACCTGCAGCGCGTGATGTGGGCGCCCGGTAACGTCGGCTGGCGCGCAGGCCCGCGCGGGCCTGCAGCTGTCGCCGCACTCTACGCGCATCCCGGCCCGCGGGCAGTCCTCGACTGCTTCGCCGGCGTCGGCTATTTCGCGCTGCAATTCGCACGCCACTGGCCCGCGGCGCAAGTCATCGCAATCGAGAAGAACCCGGTCGCGGCGGAATATCTGCGGCAGAACGTGGTACTCAACGGTCTCGCCAACGTCGAGGTCATCGAAAACGACTGCCGCGACGTCACGCGAGAAGCCGACATCGTGCATTTGGGATACATTGGTGGAACCTGTAATTTCCTGCAACATAGTTCTGACTGCCTCGAATCTTCAGGCACAATTATTTTCCACGAAGTGTACCGTAATAACTGGCTGGGATTCAGGAAGAGAAGCGACTGGAACGACACACCTGCAAAATTTGCAGAATTAATGGATGAATATGGTTACGAGGTTGAGGCTTTTGGGCGAGTAAAAACATATGGCCCCAGTTCAAGCCATATCGTTGCCCGGTTGAAAAAGAGGGACTAAGTTTTCTGACTTGTCTATTTTAGCAAAAAGTTCTTCCAGACATTTATCAGCACCACTNATTTTATCCATATCTCCATCCCAGTTATCAAGGACAGCCATGTTTTTCAATTCAAATGCAATCACGGCATCAGTGATGGCGTTTTCTGCCTCCTGCTTGAAAGTGCCAGTATATACAATCGCCAGGTCAGTAAAGGCTGCCGACCCGAACTTGATGTGAAAATCCCCAAAGTGTATATCATCGAGGGACGAGCCTGTATTCTGGCTCACGGCGTCTTCCATAAAGTCCTTGATGGCGGTAAACATGCCCCCCATAATATCTGCATCGGTCTGGTCTACCTCATTAGTCGTAAGCTTTCCAATCACAATCCCNGATTTAGTTAACAGGAATAGATTATGTATACGTCCTGCCTTTCCAGGATGAATCAGTTTTTCCTGTAGTGCATTGACCAGCTGGGTGAATTCAGCAGTTCTGGAACCAGGGTCATAGAGCCCCATTTTCTCAGGCGAGAAATTTTCGACCAGCGCGCGGANTTCAGAGAGGTCAATAATCCCCTCTACCTTCATTTCCTGTTCTTTAACAATCTCCGTGGCCTTGTCGATTGCCTCCCGCACTGTCGTAACGGTCATGGGTTTCAGGATGTAGTCCATGGCACCATACCTGAAGGCAGTTATGGAATTCTGGATATCTGTTTCATTCTGGGACATCAAACATCAAAGTATGTATTTAACCATTTCAACCAGTGCATTGAATGACAATATCTTAAGGGTCGCCCTATTGGAGTCCATGGATGGCTTTGATGATGATGAATGGGCCGAGATGCAGGCGAAATATGTGGACTACATCATTAAGGAAATTTCTGAAATCAAGGCTGCACTAAATTCCGGAGATTACGACGCTTTGAGGGTTTTTGGCCACAACATCAAGGGTAGTGGCGGGATGTATGGCTTTGATGATATAACTTCAATCGGCTCCATGATTGAAGCACTGGCCAAGGCAGAAAATTTGAGTTCACTCTTGAATGAAATAAGCAAGCTGGAAGAAAACCTGAAGGCCAAAAACCTGAAAAATTAATGATTCGGTAGCAGCACGACCTTGCCGAACATCTCACCCTGCTCGAGGATTTCATGGCCACGCGCCCCTTCAGAGAGCGGCAGCTCGCAATGGATGAGNGGCTTCAGCGCACCTTGCACGAGCAGCTCCAGCACCGCGGCGAAGTCGGCGTGCGAGCCCATGGTCGAGCCTAGGATTGAGAGCTGTTGTGAGAAGATGAAACGAATGTCGGTCTCCGCCAGCGGGCCGCTGGTGTTGCCGACGGTGACGATGCGGCCGCCGATGCCGGCCAGTCGCAGCGACTGCTTCCAGGTCGCGCGGCCGACGTTGTCGACGACGACGTCGTAGCCGCCACGTTCGGTAGCGGTGAATAGTGGCTTGTGCCATGCCTCGTCGGCCTTGTAATCGACGACCAGTGCTGCACCCAGCTCTTCGGCGCGTTGCGCTTTCTCGGAGCCACCGGCAACCACGTGCACTTCGGCGCCGAGGTGGCAGCCGAGCTGGATGGCTGTCGAGTTTACACCACCACCCGAGCCGACGACCAGCATGCGCTCGCCAGTTTGCAGTCGCGCACGGTGGACCAGCATGCGATAGGCGGTCAGCCCAACCAACAACGGTGCGGCCGCTTCCGCCGCCGTGAGGCCGGCCGGCCGCGAATGCAGGTTCTCCAGTGGCACCGCCACGAACTCGGCGAAGCCGCCGCGCACATGTTCTCCGAGAATACGGTAACCGGGCGACATCGAATCCTCTCCACGTGTGGTCCAGGCGTCCTGTCGCGTCGAGATACCCGGATCCACAACGACGGCGTCGCCCACCTTCCAGTCGCCAGCGTCCGCGACCAGTGTGCCGGCGACGTCGCTGCCGCCGATATGTGGCATTTCCAGCTTCAGCCCGGGCCAGCCGCGCCGCACCCAGATATCAAGGTGGTTCAAGGAACATGCATCTACCTTCAGCAGCGCCCAACCGTCCGNAACCTCGGGGTCAGGGACGTTGCCGAACTGCAGCACGTCCAGCTCGCCGTGGGCTTCGAAGTGGAGCGCCTGCATCGGAGGGCGATGGTNGTGGTGTTTTTAGGGCNGCAGCCCGCTAATCACCCACGACCGTGACCACCACTTCGCGCTGGTGCCCGTGGGCGCGGTGCTCCCAGAGGTAGATACCCTGCCAGCGGCCGAGCAGTAATTTGCTATCGGCGACTGGTATAGTCTCCGAAACAGATGTCAGGGCTGACCGGATGTGCGCCGGCATGTCGTCGTGTCCTTCGATGGCGTGCGCGTAATCGTCGCCTTCGGGGACAAGGCGCGTCATGAAGCGCGCGAGGTCGTGGCGCACCGACGGGTCGTAGTTCTCCTGCACCAGCAGGCTGGCACTGGTGTGGCGAATGAACAAATGGCAAACGCCATNGCGGACGCCCGCGTCGGCGACGGCGTCCTGCACTTCACGGGTGATGTCGTGGAACGCGTAGGACTCAGTCTGCACGGTGAGCGTCTGTCGTCGCATCGGATGCCTTATCCGCTCCACGCATTAAGAGCGCATGCTTACACTGGTCGGCCTTGGACTCGGTGGCCCCGAGTCGCTGACGCAGGACGGCATCGCCGTCATCCGCGAAGCCAGCGCACTCTTCGCCGAGGGCTACACTTCACCGCTGCTGCCGGAAACGCTGGCGTGGGTCGAACAGGCAGCCGGTCGCGTGCGGCTGCTCTCGCGCGAGGAGGTTGAGCAGCCCGAAACGCTGCTGGCAGCAGCGCGCGATAGTGATGCGGTGCTACTGATCGGTGGCGACCCGCTCTCGGCGACGACGCACGTCAGCCTGCGGTTGCAGTGCGGTGAAGCCGGCATCGAGTGCCGCGTCATCCATAACGCATCGGTGCTGACCGTCGTTGCGGGTGAACTGGGGTTGCAGCACTACCGCTTCGGCCCGGTCGCGACGCTCGTAACCCCACAAGGCGACTATCGTCCGCTCTCACCCGTGAAACGCGTGCTGCAGAATATCGAGGCGGGATTCCACTCACTGGTATTGCTCGACATCAGTGCCGACAACCCTGCCGCAGAGCCGCGGCTGATGACTGCTGCCGAAGGGGCGGTGCTGCTGCTCGAAGGCGGCGTCGCGACCGGAGCGCGGGCGTGCGCGGCGGCCCGCGTCGGCCGCAGCGACCAGCAGTTCTGGTGCGGCGCGCTGGGGGAAATGGCGCAGGCAAAGATAGGAGAGGTGCCGCACTCCATCGTGATTCTGGGAGAGCTGCACTTTGTCGAGGAAGAGGCGCTGGCCGCGCTTCAGGAATAGCTGAACCCTATCTGAAAGGCATTTAACAGGTGATGGCTTGGGAAATTATGAGCAAGAGCATACCGCGACGCTTGCAGGGATACTATGACCTCTACAGGTCTTACAAATAGCATCAGTTCATGATGGAAGAGCGTCATCGTATAGTTATCTTCTCCCTAGCTATTGTGCTAACGGTCATACTGATTCGATGGTATTCGGTCCCAGAATTCGTCATCATGATTTTCTGGCTTGGCTTTTGGGCCGGTTCAGCCATGACACACTCGTTTGGAAATGAGAAAACGTTTTTATCGTCCCTATTTCATTTTGGGAACAAGGAATCAGAAGACTAGTCAGCGCCGCAGCTCGCGAGTGCTGGGTGGGGCGTTCGGGAGGCTGCCGGGAGGTAATCGGGGGATGCAGCTCGCGTGTGCTCGGTTGGCCGGCCCCCGTCAAAGGTATTGTTGAGGCAACACACTCACTCCAAAGACCTGCCGGTACGGCACCGGGGGGGACATAATTAATACTTTTCAGACCTGTTGGACATGTATCGCGGTAAGCCTTTACGCAACTAGAGGTGATTGCACCCCTTGGGCCGTTATTATTCTCCCTTTCGACCCTTGGACGGCAGCGTTTTATCCCCTACCCGACTGCCGCGCCCTAGATGCAGGGGTGGCTTGCGCTAGAGGACGGCACGATTGCCCAGGGGCGCCCGTTTGGCGCTACCGGAATTGTCGAGGGTGAGCTGGTTTTCAACACGTCGATGACGGGTTACCAGGAAGCGCTCACCGACCCCAGTTACGCCGGCCAGCTGCTGATGTTCACCTTCCCGCAAATCGGGAATTACGGCTGCCACCCGGACTGGATGGAGTCTTCCGGTGCGCAAGTGCGCGGCTGCATCGTGCGCGAGTACTGCCGCGAGCCACATCAGGCGCAGCAGACGCTCGACGAGTGGCTGCGCAGCGAGGGCATCCCGGGGCTGGAAGGCATCGACACACGCACACTGACTGTCCAGACGCGCGAAGCGGGAACACTACGCGCCGTACTCTGCACCGACGGCTCGCTCTCGCCGGAGGAGGGCGTCGCCCGCGCCGCGGCGATGGCCTGGCCTTCGGACTCAAACCTGGTCGCCGGAGTCTCGACGCCAAAGAAATACAGCCGCGGCCGCAAAGGTCCGCGCATCACTCTCTTCGACTGGGGCGTCAAGCAATCCATCGTCGAGAACCTTGCGCGGGACTGCCGCGTCACGGTCGTGCCTTGGGACACCGATGTTGCGGGGCTTGAGAAAACGAAGCCCGACCTGATTTTCATGTCCAACGGCCCGGGCGACCCCGCCCATCCGGAGATGGTCCCGGTGGTCACGACGGTGCAGCAGGCGCTCGACCGCTGGCCAGTGGTCGGCATCTGCCTTGGCCACCAGATTCTCGGCCTGGCGCTGGGCGGCAGCACCTACAAGCTGCGCTTTGGCCACCGCGGCGCCAACCAGCCGGTGCACGACACCGACGCCGACCGGGTGTTCATCACGTCACAGAACCACGGCTTCGCGCTCGGCGAAATGCCGTCCGGCATTTCGCAAGTCTTTACCAACCTGAACGACCGCACCTGCGAAGGCATCAGGGGGCCGGGGTGCTGGTCAGTCCAGTTCCACCCCGAAGCGTCACCGGGGCCGCTCGACGCCAACGTGCTCTTCGAGCAGGTGCGGGAGATGGTTAATGAGTAAATCGCTGAAGGTACTGGTCGCCGGCTCGGGGCCGATTATCATCGGGCAGGCAGCCGAGTTCGACTACTCCGGCTCGCAATGCTGTGCCGCACTGCGCGAAGAAGGGCACTCGGTGGTACTGGTCAATAGCAACCCTGCCACGATTCAGACTGATCCCGAAACGGCCGATGTAGTCTACATCGAGCCGCTGAACGTCGCGACGCTCGAGCGCATCATTGAGAAGGAGCGGCCGGACGCCATCATGCCGGGAATGGGTGGCCAGACCGGGCTGAACCTGACCACCGCGCTGGCGGAAGCGGGCGTGCTCGAGAAATACAACGTGCGGCCGCTCGGGACTTCACTCGAAACCATCGAGATGGCCGAGGACCGCGAGAAATTCCGCCTGCGCATGGTCGAGCTGGGTGAGCCGGTCCCGCAGAGCGGTGTGGCGCAGGACCTACCACAGGCGCTGGCGCTCACTGAGAAGCTGGGATATCCGGCGGTCGTCCGCCCCGCCTACACGCTCGGGGGAACCGGTGGCGGCATCGCTTTCTCACGCGAAGAACTCGAGGTCATCGCCGGCCGCGGGCTGGCGCTTTCGCCAACAACGCAAGTGCTGATTGAGGAGTCGGTGCTCGGCTGGCAGGAATTCGAATTCGAAGTGCTGCGCGATTGCGGCGACGACGCAGTCGTCATCTGCTCGATGGAGAACCTGGATGCTATGGGCGTCCACACCGGCGAATCCATCGTTGTCGCGCCGGCGCTGACCCTGCCCGATACGCATTACCAGCGGCTGCGCTCGTCGGCGCTGAAGGTGGTGCGCGGGCTCGGCATCGTCGGCGGCTGCAACGTCCAGTTCGCGTTCGACCCCGTCAGCACCGACTACGTGGTCATCGAGGTCAACCCGCGCGTCTCGCGCTCGTCGGCACTGGCGTCGAAGGCGACCGGCGTCCCGATTGCGCGCATCGCGACGCTGCTGGCGCTGGGGCACCGGTTGCACGAGCTGTCTAACCGCGTTACCGGCAACACCAGCGCCGCCTTCGAGCCGGCGCTGGACTACATCGTGCTGAAGATTCCGCGCTGGCCCTTCGACAAGTTCAAGCTCGCCGAACGTGACATCGGGACGCAGATGAAATCGACCGGCGAAACCATGGCCATCGGCCGATCGTTCGAGGAATCTCTCCTGAAGGGCTGGCGCTCGCTCGGTCAGGGACGTGGCTTTCCCGAAGGCGTCGCCGAGCGCGGCCCGGCGCTCGAGGAATTACTGCGCCAGCCCACGGACCATCGACTGGAAGCGGTCTGGGAAGCGCTGCGACAAGGCCTTACGGCGGAAACCGTAGCGGAGCAGACCGGCTTCCACGCATTCTTTACGAACCGAATCGCAACGCTGGTCGCACTCGAGGCTGAGCTGGCCGGAGGCAAGCTGGTACCAGAGCTGCTGGCGCGCGCCAAACAGGCGGGGTTCGGCGACGCACACATCGCGCACGCTTGCGGCCTGCCGGAGGCGGAAGTCCACAAAGCACGTCGCCTTGCGGGGATTCGCAGCAGCTACCTGATGGTCGACACCTGCGCCGGCGAGTTTGCCGCGCGGACGCCCTACTTCTACTCGACCTTCGGCGACGTGGGCGAGAAAATCGAGCGTGGCCGTTCGGTGCTCATCCTAGGTTCAGGTCCTATTCGCATCGGGCAGGGCATCGAGTTCGACTACTCGACGGTCCACGGTGTGCAGGCGGTGCGCGACGCCGGCCTTGAGGCGGTTGTAGTCAATAACAATCCCGAGACCGTATCGACTGACTTCGACGCGTCGGACCGGCTCTATTTTGAGCCGCTCGACGCGGAGGCAGTCTGCGACATCCTGGACGTCGAAAAACCGGAAGGTGTAATCCTGCAGCTGGGCGGGCAAACCGCCGTCAACCTGGCTGATGCGGTCGCCGAACATATCGCCGCCAGCGGCCTGAAGACGCGCATTCTCGGCACGCCTGTCGCCAGCATGGCCGACGCCGAGGACCGCCAAAAGTGCGGCGCGCTGATGGAACGCATCGGCGTGCGCATGCCCGAATGGGCCGCCGCGACTTCGGCTGACGAGGTGGTCGAGTGCGCCGAGCGCATCGGCTACCCGGTGCTGGTGCGACCGTCGTTTGTGCTTGGCGGCCGGGGAATGGAAATCATCCACAATCGCCAACAGCTCGATACATACTTGCGACTCGAAACCCATGCATCTCCGGAGCGGCCGGTGCTGGTCGATCACTTCCTTGAGGGTGCTCTGGAGCTGGACGTCGACCTGGTCTCTGACGGCAAGCGGGTGCTGGTGGGCGCCATCATGGAGCAAATCGAGATGGCCGGAGTCCACTCGGGCGACAGCGCCTGCGTCATCCCACCACAGTCGCTCACGAAAAAACAGTTGCGGGAAGTCATCAAACTCTCGACGCAGGTCGCCCGCGCGCTGGGCGTCATCGGCGCCGCCAACCTGCAGATTGCGGTGCACCGCAACGAACTGTTCCTGCTCGAGGCAAACCCGCGCGCTAGCCGCACGCTGCCGTTCGTCTCCAAGGCGACCGGAGTGCCGCTGGCGCGGCTCGCTGTGCAGGCGATGCTGGGGCAGCCGCTGCCGAAGCTGCCAAGCCCGCTCCCGACGCACGACGTGGCGGTCAAGGTGCCGACCTTCAGCTGGCTCAAGCTGCCCGGACTCGATACGGTGCTGGGGCCAGAGATGAAATCGACCGGCGAAGCGATGGGGCACGGGGCGAGCTTCGGCACCGCCTACCGGCGGGCGCTGGCGGGAGGTAGCCGTTCACTACCGCGCAGCGGAACCGTGTTCCTGTCAATCTCCAACCGGCTCAAAGTTGATTTTCAGGATGTGGCGCAGGGGCTTGCCGGGCTCGGCTTCCGGCTAGTCGCGACGCGCGGCACCGCGGTCCACCTGCGGCAGGCGGGGCTCGGGGTCGAGACCGTCTGGCGCATCTCCGAAGGGCGGCAGCCCGACATCCTGGGTTTCATGCGCAGCGGCGACGTGGNTCTGGTCGTCAATCTCCCCACCGGCCGGCGGGCGCAGACCGACGGCGCGCAGATGCGACGACTCGCAGTCGAACTCGGAATTCCGTTCATAACCACCATCACCGGCGCCCGCGCCGCGGTGGAAGCGATGGCGGAGCCTGACGAGGGCGACGTGCAGCCATTAGGCAGGAGTCCCGCCTGACCCGCTATTTTTTCCGTCGGGAAGCCGCAGAGCCATTTTAACTGCCGCTTTCCAATGCGGGATATGGGCGAGCAACCGGTCAGCATCATCACCTGCGATATGGAGGGNCGNATCGAGACCTTCAACGAAGGCGCCGAACAAATTTTCGGCTATCGGGCCGATGAAATTGTCGGCAAGAAAAGAGTATCGCTATTCTCACCCGGGATGGTCGTGCTGGGCCATGTAACAGACTGGCTCAAGTCAGCCACAGAAAATGGTGAGCACCGCACTCGCACCACTTTCGTCCGCAAGGATGGCTCTCAGCTTGCAGCCGAAATCAGGGTTACGCCCACTTTTCAAGACGGCGTCCAGATTGGCTACTGCGGCCAGAGCATCGAACTGCCCGANGTGGACCCGGTCGAAACGCTGCCACCCGTCAGGCTCGCGACCCGTATTATACGAGTCGTCGCTATCACGCGCCTGCCATTCCTGACCGCGACCTGGTTGCCAGTGATCCTCGCGACGGCCTGGGCGATCCAGACCGAGGTGCTCGAGTTCAATACCCTTTCTTTCGGGCTGGTCTTCCTAGGTGCGTCGCTGATGCACTTGGCAGCAAACACGTTCAACGACTACTTTGACTGGACCAGCGGCACCGACCAGCTCAACAACGACTACTTCCTGCAACTCTCAGGCGGCAGCCGCGCGATTGAACTGGGGATTATCAGCGAGCGAGGACTGCTACAACTCGCGACAAGCTTCCTGCTACTCTCGACCGCCTGCGGAGTCACGCTGATGTTCACCAGCAGCGATTTCGGATTGCTCTGGTATGGTATTGCCGGAGCCTGCTGTGCGCTGTTCTACACAGCCGGCCCAGTTCGACTCGCCGCTCGTCACGGCCTAGGCGAGTTGGCTATCGGGCTCTGCTTCGGCCCGTTGATGACGGCCGGGGCGGTCTACGCCATGACTGGAGTCCACTCGATCGAGGCACTGCTGCTGGGCCTGCCGCTGGGGCTGCTGACGACTAACATCCTGTGGGTCAACCAGTTCCCCGATACGCCGAGTGATATTGCCGCCGGCAAGCTGCATCTGGTCGCGACGCTCGGTTTGGAGCGGGCGAGCTACGGCTACTTGCTGCTGGCCGTCACTGCCTTCGGGGCCGTATGGTGGCTGGTCGAAAGTGGAATCATGGCCTACAACAGCCTGGCTGCACTGCTGGTGCTGCCACTGGCGCTCTACACCAGCTGGCGCATCGTTACCCAGTTTGACCAGCGCGAGTTGGCAATGAGTTGCTGGCTGACTATTGGCATCCAGTTCATGACGGGTGTGCTACTCATCGGTGGNGCCTACTACTGAAATGCGCAACTCCGGTAGTCTCAGCCTTTCGCTCACGACCAGCGAGCCGCTCTCTAATTACAGCGAACAGGTGCGGCAGGAATTCGAGGAACATCTGGCTTCCGCGCTCGCAGCCGAAGCGCAAGACATCGTGCCGCTGCTCGAGCGTGGCGCAAGCGGCGGTAAGCGGCTGCGACCGGTGCTCTGCCGGCTGGTCTCCGATGCGCTCGCAGGCGACGCGCACCTAGCGTTCGAATGCGGCATAGCGCTGGAGCTGATTCACAGCGGCGCTCTGATTCACGACGACTGGATTGACGGCGACGTGTTCCGGCGCGATGCGCCGGCGCTGTGGCAGGAACTGGGGCCGCGCACCGCCGTGCTGGTGGCAGACCTTATGATTGCGACCGGGCTAATGCATGGTACAATCTCGGAAGCCACTTCGCAATCACTGGCGCGCTGCGGTCGTGACCTCTCACAAGGTGCAATAGCCGATTTTACCGACCACGCCAACTACACCGAGGCAGTCTACCTGAAGCGAATCAAGCGGAAGACTGCAGCACTATACGCCACCGCCGCCGAGCTGGGCGCGCTGGTCTCGCCACGCACCGATCTGGCGCCGCTGCTCTATCATTACGGCGAGTGTGTCGGCATCATCTACCAGCTGGCGGATGATTTCGTGGACCTGCTCAACTCACTGCTCACTGGTACACCAGTCGGCGACCTGTCGCTCGGCATCCCGACGCTGCCGCTGACGCGGCTCGAGCGGCTGCCCGGCTACCAGCCCTGGGTGCAGGCGTTCCTTGAGGAGCGCGACTCAGGACCTCTGATTGCCAACGGCAAGGTGGGGGACGCCCAGCAGGTCTGCGAGGAATTGCTGAAACCGTGGCAGGAGCGCGCGCAGGGATACCTGCAGGAACTCCCTGATACGCCCTACCGCGAACTGCTGGAAACCGTGCCCGGCGCGTTCGCCGACGAACTGCTCAGGGCCGACATCACTTAGACACCGCGCAGGTGACGGCGTTCCGGGTGGCGCACGCGGATTTCGCCGACGCGGGTGACGTCTGCGTCATCTTCCGCCAGCTCTCCGAGGTAGATGCGACGCGAGTTAATCTTGCTGAAGCGCAGGNCGAGCTGCTGGCAGTTAGCCTTCATCCGCGAGCGGAACGCGGTGCGTTTCTGCGGATTGATGCCCTTGGGCGTCTCGCCTTTCCAGAGCTTCTCGAACTGCCGCTCTTTTTCGGAGCCGCTCACAGCAACGACGCGGCCGCTTCGCGGCAAACGGCCAGGATTGAATCATACTGTAGCGGAATCAGCAGTGCCAGCATCAGCAGCACAGCGAAAGAAATATACCGCGTGTGCCCACCGAACGGCCGCGCGTAGCCTTGCGGGTCTTCGGTGTAAATATTGCGGATGACGCGCAAGTAGTAGAACAGCGACAGCGCCGAGTTCAGGACTCCCGCCACGACTAGCCAGAGCAGCCACTGCTGCCCTGCCATCGACGCTTGGAATATCCCATAGAAAAGCCAGAACTTGCTGAAGAAGCCGCCGAAGGGCGGGATGCCGACCAACGCCAGCAGGCAGACCGTCAGCGCCAGCGCCAGCAGCGGCGAGCGCTGCGCCAGCCCGCGGTAGCTATCGACCGAATAGCCGAGTCCAGCCATCCCGACCGCTGCCACAATCACGAACGCACCGCCCTTCATCACGGCGTGCACCAGCGTATGGAAAATCGCACCGCCCAGCGCCAGTTCGGTCATGACCGGAAACGCGGCGAGGATGTAGCCCGCCTGCGCCACCGAGGAATACGCGAGCATGCGGCCGATGTCCTGCTGCCGCAGCGCCGCCAGGTTACCGACGGTCATCGTTACCACCGCGATTACGGCGAGCAACAACTGCCACTCCGCCAGCGCAGGACCGAGGGCGGTGACGAAAATGCGCAGCAGTGCGACGAACCCCATCGCCTTGCTACCAGCGGCAAGGAATGCCGTGACGGGGGTCGGTGCGCCCTGATAAACATCAGGCGCCCAGGCGTGGAACGGAACTGCGGCGACCTTGAAACCGAGGCCGCCAATGATAAACAGGATAGCGACAAAGAGCACCCCGGAGAAGCTGGCGCCCCAGTCATGGGCAGCGATGGCTGCTAACTCCACCGTCCCCGTCAGGCCATAAAGCAGCGAGATGCCGTAGAGCGTCAGCGCCGAGGAGAACGAGCCAATCAGCAAATACTTGGCGCCTGCTTCGCTCGAGCCATCATCGTGCTTCTGGAAAGCGACCAGCGCATAGCTGCTGAACGCCGCCAGCTCCAGCCCGATGAACAGCGTCAGCAAGTCGGTAGCTGAGGCGACGATGAGCATTCCCAGCGTGGCGGTCAGCAGCAGCGTGAAAAANTCGGGGCGGTGCGGCAAATCCTCGAGGTAGGCGAGGCTGACGATTCCCGAGCCGAGGGCGATTGCAAGGAACGCGAACTTGAAAAGCTGCGAAAAGAGGTCGATTTCAAGGTGCCCGAAGTATGTCGCCGATACGCCTGCGCCAGAACCGAACCATTGCAGCCACGTTGCGCCCAGCGCGACCGCCAGCGTCGCGACCGCCAGCGTCGCGACCGCTAGGCGTCCACAGAGCTGCGCGTTACGGTGTAGCAGGTAGGTGCCCGGCAGGAGTAGCGCCGCAGCCGCCAGCAGGAATTCGGGGAAGAGAAGTTCGACGCCCGCCATCAGGCCACCCCCATCAGTCGCAGAATATCGTAGCACGCCACCGTTACCGGCGCCATCAGCAGCTGCGGCAGCACGCCAAAGAGGATTGCCAGCGCGGCGATAAGTCCCATCGGCCACTGCTCATACCATGGCGCTTCGTGCACTTTCGTGACATCGAGCTGCTCGTTGAGCGGGCCAAAAATCGAGCGCTGCAACGCCCAGAGATGGTAACCGGCGGTTAAAACCATCCCGAAAATCGGGAGCAGCAGCCAGTAGCCGTGGCTCTCGAAGAACGCTATAAATACTGCGAGTTCCGCCACGAAGGTCGCCATCCCCGGCAGGCCGAGGCTCCCGAGGAAGATGATGACGACCAGCGTCGCCGTATATGGTTGCTTCTGCGCCAGCCCGCCCAGCTTCGGAATCTCCCGCGTCCCGACCTGGTGCAGCAGCATCCCGGCAATCATGAACATCGCCGGGCTCAGCAGGCCGTGCGCGAACATCATGAAGACCGCACCCGCCATCCCTAGTTCGGTAAGCGTCGCGACGCCCAGCAGCGCGATGCCCATGTGCGAAATGCTGGAGTAGGCGACCAGCTTCTTCAGGTCTGTCTGCGCCAACGAGAGGACCGCCCCGTAGATTATGGAAATAATCGCCAGCGCGACCATCACCGGCACGAAATACTCCGCACCGAGCGGCAGCGGCGCCAGCGCGGCGCGCATCAGCCCGTAAAGCCCGAGCTTCAGCATAACGCCCGCCAGCATGATTGACCCCGCCGTCGGTGCTTCGACGTGCGCGTCGGGGAGCCAAGTGTGGAATGGCACCATCGGCATCTTGACCGCAAAGCCCACGAAAAGAGCGGCAAATATCCACTTCTGGAAAGCTGGTGCGAAGCTGCCGGAATGCTTCGCGATTTCAATCATCGAAAAGCTTTGCGCGCCGCTCTCGAAGTAGAGCGCCATGAAGCCTACTAACATCACCAGCGAGGCGGTGAAAGTGTAGATGAAGAACTTGTAGGCGGCATATCGCCGGGCGGGGCCGCCCCAGATGGCAATCAGGAAGAACATCGGGATCAGCACAACTTCCCAGAAGAGGTAGAAGACGAAATAGTCCAAGGTGACGAAGACACCTAGCATCGCAGTCTGCAGCACCAGCAGTAATCCAAAGAACAGCGCTGGCCGCTTAGTTTCTTCCCACGCAAAGAGCACGGTGAGCGGCCCCAGGATACCGGTCAGCAACACCATCGGCGAGCTGATACCGTCCACTCCCAGAAGCAGCGAAACACCGAGCTGAGAAGACCAGACATACTCTTCCATCAGTCGGTAGCCGCTGCCGGAGCCCGCCTTCATGAAGACTACTATGGAGAGCAGCAGCGTCGCCATAGTCGTGCCGAGCGCAATGATGCGCGGCGCCCCGGGATGGTTGCGAAAGCCCCAGCACCATCCGGTGCCGAGCAGTGGCAGCACCAACAGGTAGCTGAGCCACGGGAAGTCGCCAAAGCTCAACGCCATTTCCGGAATCGNCGCTGCGCCGCTGCCAACGATTATGGAGCCGCGCATGTCCATCATGACGTGTGGCTCGCAGAGATACTCGAGTGTGCTATCGGCCGCCGTATACTCGGCCGGCAGTGTCCAGTTGCCGCCCACCTGCGGGTCACCCGAGCGGAAGCCCGACTCGTAGCTTACCGCTTCCGCGTCGGAGGCTTGCGCGATATTGTGCGAGCCATTCTGCCAGACGAATACCACGGTGTCGCCAACCGCGATTTGCAGCACCGCCGGCTCGAAATAGTAGGAACTGCCGTCGCCCGACTGAGTCACGGTGATTGTCTGCGTCTCGGCTGCCGCGGCCGGCAGCAGTGCCAGTAACAGCACGAGCGCAAAAAAGCGTTTCACGGCGACCACCCCGTGAGCGGTAGCACAACTCGCAACAGGATTACCAGCGCGCCGAGGCCGCCGAGCGAATAGGAAGCGTAATGCCCCGTAAAGCCGGTGTGCAACCGCCGTAATCTCTCGCCGCTGCGGATTGCCCCGTCGGCGATACCGTTCACCGCGCCATCAATCACGACGAGGTCAAAGCGAGTGCACGCCGCAGCGCCCACGTCCCAGCAGCGCAGGCCGAACCAGTCGAAGAAGCGCGAAATATAGAGCCGCTCAGTCAGGAAGTGGTGCAGCCATGCCGTGGGCTGGTTGTCGAGGATGAAGCGCGCGCGCTCGGGTCGCTCTGCTTGCGTGGGCGAGCGGTAGTATAGCAGGCTCGCCAGCGCAATTCCACCCAGCGCCGCCGCGACCGAAAGGTGCGTCCCGCTGGCAGTTAGGATATGGTCCAGCAGAGCCCAATCATTCTGGAGCGTGTGGTGGCCGTAGTGAACGTAGCTGGCGAACCCGTCGCCGAGAAAAATGGCGAAGCCAGAGATGACCGCCAGCGCCCCGAGAATGCAAAGCGGCACAGTCATCACCGCCGGCGCTTCGTGTGCCTTCTCGTTGGGGGGGCCGGTGAAAGTCATCATCCACAAACGCGTCATGTAGAAGGCGGTCATCGCCGCCGTCGCGAGCGCCATCATCCAGAGCAGCGCGAAAATCGGCTCCGCTTCGCCGTTGTGCCTGACGGCAGCCAGGATTTCATCCTTCGACCAGAAGCCGGAGAAGAACGGCACGCCCGCTATCGAGAGCACCGCCAGACCCATCGCGGTCGAGGTGAACGGCATCGCCTTGCGCAAACCCCCCATCTCACGCATGTCCTGCGTGTGCGCCGCGTGGATTACCGCGCCGGCACCGAGGAACAGCAGCGCCTTGAAAAAAGCGTGATTGAGCAGGTGGAACATCCCCGCTGTGTAGCCGTGCGCTTCGGCATACGCGTCACCACCGGCGTGCGCGAACGCCCACGCCCCGGCGCCGAGCGCGAGGAACATGTAGCCCAGCTGTGAAATGGTCGAATACGCGAGCACGCGCTTGATATCATACATCACCAGCGCCATGCTGGCGGCGATGAACGCCGTGAAGCCGCCCGTGATAGCAATGTAGAGCGCTGTGTCGGGCGAATGGACAATCAGCGGATACGACCGCGCGACGAGGAAAACACCTGCCTTGACCATCGTCGCGGCGTGAATCAGCGCGCTGACCGTCGACGGNCCTTCCATCGCGTCGGGCAGCCAGAAGTGCAGCGGGAACTGCGCGCTCTTGCCGACCGCGCCGCCGAAAAGGCAGAGTGTAGCCCACTTCAACTCGGTGGCGTGCTCCGCGAGCAGCGCCGGGTCAGCGAAGAGCTCGCTGTAGCGCAGCGTCCCGAAGGTGTTGAACAGGATTACCAGCCCGAACAGCAGGAAGACGTCGCCGACACGCGTGACGAGGAATGCCTTCTTGGCAGCTGAAGCGGCCGACGGCTTCTCATACCAAAAGCCAATCAGTAGATAGGAGCAGAGGCCGACCAGTTCCCAGAAGATGAAGAGCAGCAGGAAGCTGTTCGCTATCACGAGACCCTGCATCACACCCACGAAGAGGCATATTTCGGCGTAGTAGCGGATGCGCCGCTCGCCTTCGTCAGCCATGTAGCCCATGGAAAACATCACGACCAGGAACGACACAATCCCGACTACGACCAGCAGCAGCGCCGCCAGGCCGTCAAGGTAGATGCCGCCTTCGAACGCGAAGGTCGCGCCCTCGAACCAGGTCCACGTTTCTTCGTAGGGACCATGGCCGCTCGTGAAGACTTCCCACGCCACCAGCAATGAGAGTGCGCTCGAGCCGCCGACCCCGATGAGTGCCAGCCAGCTGCCGGAGGCGACAAACTGTGAACGGAGCGGCTCGAAGCGTCCGCAGACCATGATGAGCAGGAACGCCACAATCGGAAATACCGGAATCAGCCACGCCTGTTCGAGCAATTTACCACCTCAGGAGGTCGAGCATATCCAGCTCGATGGTGTTGCGCTGCTTGTAGAGGCTTAGCAGAATGGCAAGGCCAATCGCCACTTCGGCAGCGGCTATCGCAATGANGAAAAGCGCGAAAACTTGTCCTGTCAGATCGTTCCAGAATTCGGCAAAAGCAACAAAATTGATGTTAGCCGCGGTGAGCATGATTTCAATCGACATCAGCACCACGATGGCATTACGGTTGCGTATGACGCCGTAGCCNCCAATCAGCAGCAGCGCCGAGCTGAAGAGGACATAATGCATTAGCGGAATCATTCGTGCTCCTCCCGCGCTAGGAAGACGCCCGCCTGCAAAGCGACCACCAGAATCATACCAACCAGCAACAACGCCAGCTCCCACTCGCTGAAGACTTCGAAGGCGAGGAACTGCGTCGTCCCAATCTCGATTGAGCGCAACAGGCTCCAGTCTGTGGTGTGGTTCTGCGAGTCGTGCGCCCGCACCTGCCACCAGTATTCTGCCCCTTCGTCAAGCCCCTCAACATCCGCCTTGAGTACAGACGTGTTGGCCAGCTCGCGAACCGGCTCNGCTCCCGGCGCAGGCAGCAGCCGAAAGTCGTAGCTGACACCGACAGCATCCCACTCCAGAAGCTGTTTGGCAGAACTTTCGAGGCTGAATGCGCCGGTCGTGATGTTCTCGGCGGGCGCGCCGTCAACCGGCAGGTAACTGGCTACCCAGATGTACTCATCGGGCATCAGTCGCCGGGTCTGGTAACTCGACTCATCAGACAGGTTCTGGCTCNCCACCACTACACCTGCCGAGTTGGTAACCTGCAATGCATAGTCGACTGCCAGCCGGGACCANGTGAAGCGAACTGTCGTATTGTGGTGCTGGTAGCCGTCGGCCGGTTCCAGCGGGTGTGGGTCGCTGCTGAAGCCAGCTGAGGCGCCAATCTCGCCCCACGGCGCCAGCGCTACCGTTGCGACGACGTAAAACACCAGCGCCCAGAGCAACCCGTCGCGCAGCCAGGAATCAGCCATTTTCGCCTCCCGGCAGCGTGCGCCGCGTGAGCATGATACCGAAAAGGATTACGACCGAGACCGCGCCAACGTAGACCAGCACCTGAATGACGGCCAGGAATTCGGCACCGGCGAGGATGAAAATGCCGGCCGTGAGCAAGAAAACAGTCGCCAGCCAGACCACCGAATGGACTATGTCGCTGCCAGTCACAACCGCCCATGCAGCCGCGAGGATGCTCAGAGCGAGCAGCCAGAAGACAATCAGCGCCAAGTCCATTCAGGCCACCGCCGCCGGCTGTAGGCCGCTCGAGGAGGTATCGGAGATGGGCTCCATGTGCAGGCAGTCGACCGGGCAGACCTTGACGCAGGTCGAGCAACCGATGCAAATGGTGTAGTCGAAGTAGGGAACCGGAATGTTATGCTTCGATCCGTCGCGCTTCTCGCGCTCCTTAGGGCCGGTATCCATGATGATGCAGTTAGTGGGGCAGTTGTCGACACACTTGCGACAGCCGATACAGGTATCGGCGAAGAGCACAGGCGACTCCATCATGTAGTTGGTGAGAGGTAACTGCGGCTGCAGCTCCATGTCAACCTTGAGCGACCGTGCCGGATAGATGAGCCCCTCCCGTGTCGTGTCGGCCATCTCGTAAAAATCGGTCATGGTCATTGCCCCGGTAGGGCAGTAANCCTCGCAGAAGCCGCAGAACATGCAGTGGCCGAAGTTAATCGCCGGCCGCTCCGGTTTCGACTTGCGCTTAGCGAGATGCGAGCCATACCAAGCACGCGCCTGCTCCTCGTCATCGAGCGTCNCGGGCTTCATCTTGAGGCAGCGGTTGGGGCAGACTTCGGCACAGATGCCGCAACCGATGCAGAGGTCCCAGATGACGGCATTCATTCCGCGGTAGGTGGGCGGCAGCTCGCGCCGCTCGAGCGGATACATGGTCGTCTGCGGCCGCCCGAAAGTGGCCTTCAGCATCTGCTTGACTGTAACCGTAAAGGGACTGAAAATTGACTGAATCAGGCCGGGAGTTTTAGTCGGTCCGGGCATCAGAAGACCTCCACGTAGAGGATGGCGAGGGCTAGGTTAATCAGCGAGAGCGGCAGTAGCCGCTTCCAGCCCAGCAGCAGGATCTGGTCTGTGCGGATGCGCGGCACGGTCCAGCGCAGGATGATGAAGAAAATCAGGATGCCGTACACCTTGAGCAGAAACCATATTTCGCCGGGCAGGAACGGCCCTGACCAGCCACCCAAGAAGAGGATGGTTGCAATCATCGCACCTACAAAACCGCGGATATATTCTGCCGCGAAAACAAGGCCCAGCCGCAGGCCACCAATTTCGGTGGTCCACCCCTCGACCAACTCTGCCTCGGCTTCGGGCAGGTCGAACGGCACGCGTTCGACTTCGGCCAGCATGCAGACGATGAATACGATAAAGCCGAGGAACTGGGGAACGACGTTCCACATCCCCTGCTGCTGCGCCACGATATCCATCGGGTTATACGAACCGGCGACGAGAAAGACACCCGCCATCGAGAGCAGCAACGGAATTTCGTACGCCATCAGCTGCGCCGCCGAGCGCATCCCGCCGATGAGTGTGTACTTGTTGTTGCAGGCCCAGCCGGTCGTCAGCACGCCTATCGGGGCAATCGAGAAGGCGGCCATCACCACCAGCAGCCCCAGCGGAGCGGACGAGGCCGCAATGCGGGGCGAGAAAGGGACCATCACCAGCAGCAGGATGCTCGAAGAGATGAATATCACCGGCCCGATAGTGTAGAGCAGGCGGTCTGCCTTGTCGGGAACAATAATTTCCTTGCAGAAGAACTTGATGCCGTCGGCAACATTCTGGAGAATTCCGATGCCGGCGTAGGTCGTGGTCTTCCAGGTGTATTCAGGCGCGTAGCCTGCCAGGTCGCTCGCAATCTCCTTCAGCGAATTGAGGGAAAGCATCGGCCCCCGGCGGTCCATAATGCGCCCCGCAATCTTGCGCTCGAGATATACCACGATGATGACGTTAGTGAAACCAATCATCAGCGCGACGTTAACCGCGATAGTCCACGCCAGAATGTTCAGGCCGGGGTCGGATTCCATCCAGCGCGCCATGTCACCAGCAGGGTTGCTGAAGGGCGGCATAATGTGTTCCTGGAAGTAAAGCAGCGGCGTTATCAGCGGCACAAGCCACGCCTCGCAGAACCAGTAGCTCCAGTCGTAGAGCGAGGTCATTTGTCAGTCTCCCCGATGCACATGTCAATGCTGCCCATGATGGCTGGCACGTCGGCTACTTTGTAGCCTTTCAGGAAATGCGGAGCCGCCGAAACGGTGGTGAACATGGGGCTGCGAATCTTCCAGCGATAGGGGCGGTCGCTGCCGTCCCCGACGAGATACATCAGCGCCTCGCCCCGCGAATCCTCGGTGCGCCGGAACGCCTCGCCGCTGGCGCGCAGGGGGACGCTNTCGGCCATCACCTTGCCTTCCGGCATCTTCGCCAGTGCCTGGCGCACGAGGTCCATCGACTGGTGCATCTCGTCGACGCGCTGCCGGTAGCGACTGAAGCAGTCACTACCACCGCCAGCAGCCGTGTTGGTGACCGGCTCGAAGTCCAGCTCAGGATAGGCATCNTAGGAGTCCGCCTGCCGCAGGTCAAACGGGACCCCGGCACTGCGCAGGTTGGGGCCAGTGATGCCCCAGTTGATGGCGTCGCTGGCGCTGTAGACGCCGACGCCGTCGTTACGCATGCGAAAGATTTTCGAGTTATCGTAGAGGTTTTCGTATTCCTTCAAACGCCGCTCGAGCGTCTGCATGACGCGCTCCGCCTTGGCTTCGAAGCCGGGCGGCAGGTCGCGCTTGACGCCGCCAATCTTGACATAGTTGTAGAGCAGCCGCCCACCGCTCGGAATTTCGAGCAGGTTCAGGAACATCTCGCGGTCACGCATGCCGTAGAGGAAGCCCGTGATGAGTCCCAGATCAGGGAGGTAGGCGCCGAGCCACATCAAGTGCGAGGCGATGCGCTGTAGCTCGAGCACGACCGTACGGATGTACTTTGCCCGGAGCGGTGCCTCGACCCCCATCAGCTCCTCGGCGGCGAGGCAGTAGCAGTGGGTCCAGGTCATCGCGCTGGCGTAGCAGAGCCGGTCGGTGAGCGTCGTGTTCATGAAGTACTTGCGGCGCTCGCCAATCTTCTCGACCGAGCGGTGCAGGTAGCCCAGTTCGGGTACGGCATCGGTGATGGTCTCACCGTTGACCTTGATGCGCAGGTTCCACAACCCGTGGGTCATCGGGTGTTGCGGGCCCATGTGAATCCACATTTCCGCCATTACCACTCCTCCTCATGAATCTCGTAGACATAATCCTTGCGTAGAGGGTGCCCTGCAAAGCCATCCGGCAGCAGCACTCGCTTCAAGTCAGGGTGGCCGATGAAGTAGATGCCCATCAGGTCATACGCTTCGCGCTCGTGCCAGTCGGCACCGCCCCAGAGGTGGGTGATGGAGTCAACGGTAGGAGTGTCGCGCGGTAGATCTATGTGGACTTCGAGCATCTGTCCCATCACATCGACAATCGAGAAATGATAGACTAGTTCGAAGCCGGTCTGGTTATCAACCGCCGAAATCAGCGAGCAATGGTCGAAACCTAAGTCGTTTTTCAGCGCGCTGAAAAACGACTGGCTTGCCTCGCGGGTAATCGAAATGCGGCCGACGTTGGAGCGCAGCACCGAGCCGTCGCTGGCACCATCGTGCTGTGCAAGTTGCTGGACGAGTTGCCCGGTTTCCATTTCAACGCCTCAGGAAATATCCCGGTTCCTTCTCGCGAATCTTCTTCTGAAGCGTCAGGAAACCGTGCATCAGTGCCTCGGGTCGGACCGGGCAGCCAGGAATGTAAACGTCAACCGGGATGAAGGTATCAGCGCCCGCGACGACCGAATAGGAATCCCAGTAAGGGCCGCCGCCGATGGCGCACTCACCCATCGCAATGACCCACTTTGGGTCGGCCATCTGCTCATATAATGTCTTCAGCTTGGGGCGCAGTTTCTCGCAGACCGGGCCGTTTACAATCAGGATATCGCACTGGCGCGGTGAGGAGCGGTAGACCACCCCCATCCGCTCGGAATCGTGATCGGGGCCACCGGCAGCTCCCATCTCGAGCGCGCAGCACATGATGCCGAAATGGAGCGGCCAGGGGGAGTAGCGCAGTCCCCAGTTGAAAATCGGGCGCGTGACGCGGTTGACGACGTCGCGGATGCCGGTCTTCTCGGCAATATTGTAGACGGCGTCATCGACCCAGTTCAGGAACTGGTCGGAGCGCAGCGTCAGCCAGTCACCTGACGGGGGGTCTTCCATCATCGTGGCCGGGTCGCTGGTACGCGAACCGAGGCCCTTGCGCATGCGGGGGTTACCGCGCACCTGTTGCCGGCTCATATCCAGATAACCTCCTCCTTCTTCAACGCGTAGTAGAGTGCGAGCAGGGTCATCCCGACGAAGAGGAACATCACCAGCTTGGCGCTGGTGTCGAGGCTGGTATAGACCAGCACCCACAGCATCAGGAAAACGACGACGAGATCGAAGACCACGAAGAGAATGGCGAACATATAATACTGGAAATGGAACTGGATGTGCGCCTCGCCGACCGGCGTTTCACCGCACTCATAAGTAGAGCGCTTCAAGGGGTTCCCGTAGTCGGGCCGGAAGAAGCGACTCATGAAGAAATTCATCAGCGGGAACATGAGCGCAATGACCGCGAAAATCCCGATTGGGATATAGTCGTGACCGAGCACGGCGCCCCCGTGCAGCAACAGTATAAAAAGCGTTCGGGAGCGACGGCAGCGAACCGTAATAAATCCCCGGGGTGGGGGGCAGGCATGGCACCCGCTAGCGACGCCCGCCGCATAACCACCAATACGCTGCAGGCGATGAAGCAGGAAGACGAGAAAATCGCGATGCTGACTGCCTACGATTATTCGCTGGCTCGGCTAGTCGATGGTGCCGGGGTGGACGTCATCCTCGTCGGCGATTCCGCCTCCAACGTGATGGCGGGCAACGAGACGACGGTACCGATAACACTCGACCAGATGATTTACCACGCCAGCGGCGTCGTCAAGGGGGCACAGCGAGCGCTAGTCGTCGTCGACCTGCCGTTCGGCACTTACCAGGGCGACTCGAAGGCGGCGCTGGAATCGTCAATTCGCATCATGAAGGAATCAGGCGCGCACGCCGTGAAACTGGAGGGCGGCGCCGAAGTGGGCGAGTCGGTCGAGCGCATCCTGACCGCCGGCATCCCAGTCATGGGCCATTTGGGTCTGACGCCGCAATCCATCTACAAGTTTGGCACCTACACCGTCCGCGCCCGCGAGAAGGCCGAGGCGCAGAAACTGCTGGCGGACGCGAAGCACCTCGAGCAGGCGGGCTGCTTCGCCATCGTACTCGAGAAGATTCCGGCGACCCTCGCGAAGCAGGTGAGCGCTGCAATTTCGGTGCCNACCATTGGCATCGGCGCCGGCCCTGACTGCGACGGGCAGGTGCTGGTACTGCACGACATGCTCGGCATAACGCAGGATTTCTCTCCGCGCTTCCTGCGGCGCTACCTCGACCTCGAAAAGGATATCCAGTCGGCCATCGCACAATACGTCGGCGACGTGCGCGGCGGCGAGTTCCCGACCGAGCGGGAATCCTACTGAATGGCTCCGCCGACAGCCATTCAGGGCGAGCTGCTCGACCTCATCTGCGAGTGCTCCCGCGACCAGCACCCCTACGAGTTTGCCGCAGTTCTTCGGCAAGAAGGCGATACCATCACCGAGCTGCTGCCGCTGCCGGGCGGCATCGCCGGCGACGAGCACGCCATCCTGCCGCTGCACATGCTCCCCGTCGACTGGTCAATCTGCGGCGTGGTCCACTCGCACCCCATCCCTGACAACCGCTGGTCGGATGCGGACCTGCACCTGTTCCAGAAGTTTGGCACGACCCACATCATCTGCGCCTACCCCTACGACCGCCGGTCGTGGGCCACCTACAACTTCCGTGGCGAACCGGTCGCGCTGGAAGTACTCGAGTAACGGCGGGCGTGTCCCCGCACGGCGTGCCGCCGCGCTGACTCGATGAGCTGGCGCTGACCACGCTGCTGACGCTGACGCTCCTCGGCGTGTTGACGCTCATCCCCGTCGCAGCCGGCGCCCTACTCGGCCTGCTGCTCTACTAACTCAGCATCTGGTGGCTGGGCAGGGTGTGGTTCAGGAATTTCCAGACTGAGTGAACTACGTATTTCCGCGTAGCTACGCACCGCCTATAACTCCCCGTCTGCTGCACACGCCATGGAGCGCCCACACGTTATCGTGAACTGCGCCGCGTCGCTAGACGGAAAAATCGCGCTTGCAAACCGACGGCCGGTGCGGCTCTCGTGCGACGCCGACCACCGGAGGGTGCATACGTTGCGGGCGGAGTGCGACGCCGTCATCGTCGGCATCGGCACCGTGTTGCAGGATGACCCACGGTTATTGCTCGATCCCGCATTGGCACCCGGCGCGAGCCCACTGCGGGTGGTGCTTGACACAACGCTACGGACGCCGCGCTCAGCGCGGGTGCTGCAGGGCGACGCGTCGACGCTGGTCGCCACCGGCAGCCGACCACGGAGACAGGAGCTGCGCGGCGCAGAAGTGGTCGCGTGCGGTAACGGCGCGGTGGACTTGGCGCGGCTGCTGGCGCTGCTCCACGCGCGCGGGGTGCGCAAGGTGCTGGTCGAAGGCGGCGAGACGGTGCTCTGGTCGTTCCTGACTTCGGGGCTGTGGGACGAGTTCACCCAGTTCGTCGCCAACACNCTCATCGGCGGCGTGACGTCGCCAACCGTCGCCGGCGGCGCCGGTGCGGCGACGCCGGCTGAGATGCACGCCTTCACGCTGGAGAGCGCCGAGCGGCTGGGCGACGGCGTGCTGCTGACGTGGCGGCGCGGCTGATTTAGCGCGGGCGCGCTGCCGGCGCGATGCGCTTTGCGGTGATGGCGTCGGGACGCGGCAGCAACTTCCAGGCGCTCATCGATGCCCGCGCACGGGGCGAGCTGCCGGGCGCCGAGCTGGTGCTGCTCATCGTCAACAGGCGCGACGCGCAGGCGGCTGCCCGCGCCGAGGCGGCGGGAATCCCGTGGGAGTTCATCGACTCCGAGGCAATGGCGCGCGCCGAGTTCGACCGGCGCGCGCTGGCGCTGCTGCGCGAATGTCACGCCGAGGCGGTCGTGCTGGCCGGCTTCATGCGGTTGCTGACACCGGAATTTATCGAGGCGTTCCGCCACCGCATCCTGAACATCCATCCGGCGCTGCTTCCGCTCTTCCCCGGCGCGCACGCGCACCGCGATGCGCTGGCCGCCGGCGTTGTGGAGAGCGGCTGCTCGGCGCACTTCGTCGATGACGGGGTTGACACCGGCCCGGTCATCCTGCAGCAGGCGGTCCCCGTGCTGCCGGACGATAACGCGGAAACGCTCGCGGCGCGCATCCTGCCGTACGAACACCGGCTGCTGCCAGAGGCGGTGCGACTGCTCGCGGCGGGGCGGCTCGCGGTCGAGGGCGGTATCGTCAGGATTCTGCCCAAAAAGTAGCCTGCAGATTTATATACGGGGTGTCCTGCCCGGCCGCCCCCGTATGGCCCCGAAGCGAATCGACCGCAAAAGCAACGCGCATCTGCAGTCGCTGGTAGGCAGCCTGAAGCAGGCCGCCCGCGAGAATGAGGCTCCCGTCTGGAAGGCGGTCGCGGGCCGGCTGGAAAGCCCCGCGCGAACGTGGCCCAGCATCAATATTTCGCGGCTCGAGCGCCACGCCGAGGCCAAGACGACGGTCGTCGTCCCGGGCAAGCTGCTCGGTGCCGGCGCCATCTCAAAGCCGCTCACCGTCGGCGCGTTCAGCTTCTCCGCTGCGGCGCGCGAAAAGGTCGAGGCGGCCGGAGGCAGCTGCCTTACGCTGCCGGAAATGCTCAAGGCGCACCCAAAGGGCGCCGGTGTGAGGTTGATGGGATGAAGGTTTACGACGCGAGCGGCTGCATCATGGGACGGCTGGCAAGCCACGTCGCCAAGGCACTGCTCAACGGCGACGAAGTGCACGTGGTCAACGCCGAGAAGGCAATCATCAGCGGCGCACGCCACTCGGTCTTTCGCGAATACACCGAGAAGCGGCAGCTGAACCACGAACGCAAGGGGCCATTCTACCCGCGCATGCCGCACCTGATGTTCAAGCGCTCGGTGCGCGGCATGATTCCCTACCAGACGCCGCGCGGCCGTGCCGCCTTCAAACGGCTACGGGTCGACATCGGCCCGGCTGGTGAGGACGCCCCGGAAACGATTGAGCGGGCGCAGATGACTTCGGGGACGGTGCATGTCACGCTGGGCGACGTTTCGCGCAAACTGGGAGCCAAGTTCTGATGGTAAAGGTCGTTAACACCAGTGGCAAGCGCAAGACCGCGATTGCGCGCGCCACATTCCGCTCCGGCAAGGGGTGCGTACGCATCAACCGCAAGCCGGTCGAATACTACCAGCCGGAGCTGGCGCGACTCAAGATTATGGAGCCGCTCGAGCTGGTGGGCAACCGCATCAACCGCATCGACGTTTCGGTCAATGTCGAAGGCGGAGGCGTGATGGGACAGGCCGAGGCGAGCCGTACTGCGATTGCGCGCGGGCTGGTCGACTGGTTCAAGGACGAAGAATTACGCGCGCTGTTCATGAGCTACGACCGCGCACTGCTGGTCAACGACACGCGACGCAAGGAACCCAAGCACCCGATGGGGCGCGGGGCGCGCGCAAAGCGACAAAAATCATACAGGTGAGAAAATGCTGATACCCGTACGCTGTTTCACATGCAACAAGGTCATTGGTGGCCACTACGAAAAGTTCTGCGAGCGAGTCGCTAAGGGCGAGAACGGAGCCGAGGTCATGAACGACCTGGGCATCGAGCGCTACTGCTGCCGCCGCATCTACATGGCGCACACCGACCTGATTGACGAAGTGCTGCCCTACGACTGATTTTATTACGGCCGTACCGTGGCCACGAACAGGGCCCGTGGGGTAGCTTGGCATCCTTGACGGCTGGGGGCCGTTAGACCCCGGTTCAAATCCGGACGGGCCCACCATGACCTGCAATTCCAGAGCCAGTGGCGCATATCCCTAAACCCGCCCGCCACTGCGCCACGATGTGCTCGCGTTCTCCCGGCCCGGCTCTCCGACTGCTGCGCACGCCGCTGGCGGAACNGGGCGGCGACTATCTCGCCGGTGAGCTGCTGGAGCTCTGCCGCCACGAACCGGAGCTGCACATCTCGTCGCTGCATATCGCTGCCAGCATCCTCCGGGCATGCGAAGGGCGAGTGGCACAGTATCGCGGCGCGCTGGTGGGTGCGGTCTTCCTCTATCCTCGTAGCGCAGGATGGCTTGAAATCGGGACCTTAATAGTGCATCGTCGCTACCGCACCCACGGGCTGGGGCAGTTGCTCCTCGCCTCACTCGTCGTGGGCCAGCCGCTGCGCAACCGCCTCGCGCAGTCCCGCGCGCTGCATCACGCCGCCGCGAGCGTTCAGTCGCCGCGCGTCCCGCGCCGCCCGCCGTGGCGGTAGCGGCTGTAGCTGCGCTTCGCCTTGCGGTCGCGCTTCGTGACCCGCTTGCGCTCCGCAGTTTCCTGCTCGTCTTCGTCGTCCGCGGGCTCGTCCGATTCACCTTCAGCCACGAAGGGGCAGGCTCGCAGGCAGATAAATGGTGCGGGGGGTCGAATTTGAATCGACGAATCCCTTCGGAACCGGGTCCTAAGCCCGGCGCAATCGGCCATGCTATGCGACCCCCGCGCCATCGTGTTACGGCGCAGCGCATTTATTAGCGCTGCAGGTTGCGGTCGCATGGCCCGCAAGCGCAAGCCGGCAGAAGGGGGCGAACCGCACCTTGACGCCGCAGTCGATAAAGCTGAGCAAACTGCAAGTGACGTAATCGATACCGCCGGGGCGGTCGCGGGCGCCGCAGTCGAGGTGGGCGCCGAGCTTGCAGGCAAAGCGGCGAAAATCCTGAAGGGGGCGACCCGTACGGTGGTCCGCAGCGGCGGTAAGGCGGCCNCGGTCGCTACCGAAAAGGCCGCGGAGGGTGCAGCTGTCGCGGCCGAGATTGGCGCCGNCGTCGTCGAGACGGCTGCCAACGTGGCGGCCGACGCCAGCGAAATCGCGCTCGAGAAGGGCAGTGAGCTCGCCGCGGACGCGGCCGAGATTGGCGCCGGCGTCGTCGAGACGGCGGCGCGTAAGGGCGAGCAGCTGGCCGAGGGCGCCAGCGAACTGGGCGGAGTCGCGGTCGAACAGGCGGCGCACATCGCCGGCGACGCACTCGAGATTGCCGCGGAGGTGGGCGCCAGCGCAGCCGGGAAGGCGCGGCAGGCGGGGGACGCCGCCCGCGAGGGTGCCGGCGTTGCGGCCGGGATGGCGGTCGAGGCGGCGAAGTCTGCCGCAGATGTTGCTGAAGGCGCTGCCGTCGCGACGGCTGGTNCGGCGTCAGCCGGCGCAGCCGCAGTGAAGGGCGGAGCCGAGGCGGCTGGCCGCAAGGCGGGCGCGGCGGTCGCGGTCGCGCACGACAAACTCTGGCCGACGTATGGTGTGCTCGTCGCGGCGATTGTGGGCAAGGCACTCGCCAGCGCTGCCGNCAAGGGGCGCGACAAGGTTCTCGACGACGAATGGTTTCGGGGGCAGGTGGTCAACCGCACCTGGGAGCTGNTGCCGCTGCCGGTGCGACTGGCGGGCAAGGGCACGCTGCGCTGGGAGCAGGTCATGTTCAAGCTGCGCGATCAGGTGCTCGCCGACGACGAGGAGGCGATGGCCGTCANCAAACAGGACAAATCAATCATCCGCTCGGCTATCGGGATGATGCTAGGCCGCAAGGGGTGAGCCGCTGCCGGCGCTGACCGTCCGCTCGCTGTCGAAGGCTTACGGCGACGTCAAAGCGTTACGCGNCGTCTCCTTCAGCGTCGAGCGGGGCGATTTCTTTGGATTGCTCGGCCCCAATGGCGCCGGCAAGACGACGCTACTGAAGGTGCTGACAGGGCAGATTCGCGCCACCAGCGGCGAGGCGGAGGTGCTCGGCCTGCCGGTCGCGCAACAACCGCTTGAGGTGCGCAGCCGCGCCGGAATCGTCCCGGAGCAGTCGACGCCCCCCAGCTTCCTGACGCCGCGCGAGGTGCTTGAACTGGTGGTGGCNGTGCGGGGTTGCGAGGTGGACGTCGAATGGTGGCTGGAGTTTTTCAAGTTTGAGGAGGCCGAAGGCCGTATCTGCCGCACGCTTTCGCGCGGACAGCGGCAGAAGGTACTGCTGGCGGCGGCGTTCATCGCGCAGCCGGAAGTGCTGTTTCTCGACGAGCCGTTCATCAACCTTGACCCGCTGGTGCAGGCAAAAGTGCGCGACTGGCTCGGCAAGTATGTCGCCGGGGGCGGGACGGNGTTCCTGAACACCCACATGCTCGAGAACGCTGAACGGCTCTGCAACCGCGCCGCCATCATCCACCGCGGCCGCATCCGTTCGCTCATCGAGCTGGAGCAGTTGCGGTCGCAGGGAACGACGCTCGAGGCGCTGTTCCACGAGATGGTGGCGTGAACCGGCTTTTGCTTTGGCGCATGCTGCAGGAGGAGGTGCGGCTCAACAGCAGCTTCGCCAGCCGGCGCGGCTTCTGGCTCTTCCCGCTGCTGGTTGTCGGCGCAGGGCTGCTCGCCACCGCGCTGGCGGCGGAGCTGACCGCCGGCGTGCCGTATCGCGAAGTGCTGCTGGGGCTGCACTTCAGCTTCCTGTTCTACGGGCTCTTCACCGGAGGGCTGGCGTTCTTCGGCAGCGACTTCCTTGAGCGCATCTTCGGCCACTACGCGCTGGTCACCAGCCTCCCTGAGACGCAGCCGCTCTCGTATCGGCGCGTTATGGGTATATTTTTCTCCAAGGAGCTGTTGTTCTACGCGCTCTTCACCTTCGCCCCGCTCACGCTCGGCGCGCTGCTCGGCACCAGTTGGAGCTTCATCGCACCGGAGCGCATGCTGCGGCTGATNGCGAGCCTGCTGCCGTCGTTCTGCGCTGGCCTGGCGGGGGCGTTCCTAGTCGCCAGCCTATACCGCCGTTCGCTCTACGCGGCGGTCGCCGGCGGGGGGACGCTGCTACTGATGCTCGGCGCACTGCTTGCGGGCGACGGGCTGCCGCAGCTAGCGTGGTATCTCGACGGCAGTCCGCCACTGCCGCTCGGCTGGGGGCTGGCGCTGCTGCCGGCGCTGGCAGCAGCGCTGCTGGTGGGCGAGTTCCACGAACAGGCGCTGCCGCCGGTGCAGGGCTACCGCGAGCAGTATCGCGAGACGCTCGTCAGCAGCGAATGGAGCCGCCGCTGGGCCGTCCCGGCCGTCGTGGCGAAGGAGCGGCTCGACCTGCAACGGTCGCGGACCGGCATCAAGATGGTCTTCTCGTTCGCGGTGCCACTGATGATGCTGGTCTTCGTCAACTGGTTCCTTGACCGCGGGCTGCCACTGGAGGTCGAGTTCAACACCATTTTCTGGGGGGTAATGGTCGGCTTCTTCGGGACGATGCTCTATTCGTGGCTCAACACGATGGACGACAGCAGCTTCTACGCCACATTGCCGCTGCAGGTGCCCGACCTGGTCCGCGCGCGGCTGGTGCTGTTCGGGACGGTGACATGGTGGATTCCGGCGCTATTCATGGGGCTGATTGCGCTCTTGAGCCGGGAGCTGCGGCTGCTACCACTCGCCATCTTCGTGATGGTGGCGGTCGGCCTTTACATCGTCAGCTACACAGCCTGGATTACCGGCCTGCGCACCAACTCGTCGCTCTACGACGCAACCATCTTCGCGCGCTTCTTTCTCGTAAGCGTCCCGCCGATGGTGCTGCTCGCCATCCTGAGCATGGCGCTGGAGCAGGCGCTGCCGGTGGTGATGGTCGCCCTGAGCTTCACCTGCCTGGTGCTGCTGCTGGCAACACAGCTTTTCTACGGCCGCATCGAGCATCGCTGGGCCGGCGAGGAGTTCGACTAGCTTTTTTTAGGCCCTGCTCGTGCGAGCGCTCCCATGGCCGAAGAAAAGAAAGGCGGGCGCAAGCCCGACGAAGCCAGGAAACCCGCGCAGGGTGACAGCGGCGGCAAGAACGAAAAGTCGCGCAAGGGCGCCGCTGACAAGCCGCGTCGCGACGAGAAAACGCGCCAGCCCATCCACAGCCAGGGCAACAGCCCGCGACGCGATGCGAAGTCGCGCAAGGGTGGTGGTGGNGGCAAACCAGGGCGCGACGACCGCGGTCGCGGTAAACCGCGCGGCGGCCGGCAGCAGGGCGGACGCCCACCACACCAGCGGCGACACGGCGTGCGCAAGACCATCAAGAACGGGGTCGGGACGGTCTTCATCGGGCAGGAAGACCCCTTCATCTATTTCCCCGACATCATCGCCCTCTTCGCCCGCGAGGACATCCGGCGCGTCGAGCTGCGCGCGCTGGGACCGGCCATTTCCAACGCGGTCAACGTCTCCGAGCAGGTGCGGCACCGCTTCCTGGAAGAGGCTGATGTCAAGATCTCCAACGTCGAAATCGGCACCGATAACGCGCCGCGCTCGTCAGGCAAGGGCACCTACCGCGTCAGCTTCATCCACATCTCACTCGAGCGCGGTGGNGGTGCAGACACAGATAAAGGCGAAAAAGCAGGCGCGAGTGTAGATAGTGATGCAAGTGCCGGCAAGGAAAGCGACGCNAGCGCAGCNGAAAAAGAGTAACTANAACNCNGCNAGGTCNCGCCCCAGCCGGNGCGAGACCCAGCGATGCAGCCGCGTGNCGCGGCGCGCTGCCATCTCGAGCCCTTGCGNTTGCAGCCACGNGGTGCAATCGGCNAGCGGGCGGCGGCGGCTGCCGGCGANGCAGGTTGTCGCACGCCGNGACGACCCNCGCTTCNAGCGTGCGCGGCAGGTAGTCGCCGGGCGGCANTCCCANNGCGCGCGCTTCGCGTTGNGGAATCCCGCCGCCNACNTGNGCNCGGATGATGTGCGCCACGCCGGGGTGGAAGCCNGCTTCTGCNGCCATNGCGGCGCCGAGNGCGCANTGCTCNACGCCGGCGNCGCGGNTGCGNCCGATGTCGTGCAGNAGCGCGCCGGCGTNCGCGAGCGCGANGTTGCCGNCCAGCGCGNCGGTNACCGCGGCCGCCATTTCGGCGACGGCGCNGCAGTGCGCCAGCAGCGGCGCGGGCGAGCCCGCACCGCCGTGCAATGCGAGGCANTCNTCGGCGNTCGGNATNGTCGCCAGCCGGCGGCGCTGCGCGCTNGGGNNNACTTGCAGNTCGCCATCGAGCTCCGGCTGCNCCCAGCGCGANTCGAGNTCNGNNAGCAGGATTGCGAGCGCCGCNACTTCCGAGTGNGGCTGNCTGCCAACGGCGACGTTCCAGTCCGCCAGCTCGAAGGTCCANCGCGGCACCCGCTCGGCNCCGACNANNACCAGCAATTCNCGCTCGTGGCGCAGCAGCGGNNCCGCTTCGGCCANCGGGGTNCCGAACATGGTNAGGTGCACTACCTTNCCGCGCCAGTNGCGCGNGANNGCCCGCGGGCGGNTCGTGGTCGCNATGCCGAAGTCGCCGCCNAAGCGCTGCACGACGTCGGTGACCGTCGCGACGACGCGNGAGTCGGGNCGNTGCAGNGTNACGCCTGCNAGCNCCGAANGCGCGCGCGGTCANNGCGANGTGGGTCGAGATGCGCTTGTCCCGCTCNGGCCGNTGGCCGATGCGCAGGACGTGGGGCTTCACTCCTCGCCCGGCAGGGACTGCTCCTGGCGNTCGCGAATGNNGTCGTTNNCCANGAAACCNANGAANGCCCAGANTATGCCGCCNAGNACNNANTGNACCTTGGTNGAGANGAANTNGTCCNCGGACNAANANNTCNTTGANNATTTCGACNAAGCCGGCGACAATCANNCCNAGNCTGGTGACNGTGAAGAAGAAGGNNACGATGNCGNNGTNNANNGCNCCGTNNNGNAGGTAGNTNTCGATGGTGCGNCCNAGCTCGATNATCANCAGCCCCNCCAGCAGCANCGGNAGNANNCCNTCCAGCGACATGAANCCNAGCACCATNNCCAGCACNCCGCCGCCNGCNCNGGNNNCNTCNTNCATCGCGATCAANNCCNCGCGCNATGCCGATNATNAGCANCAGCGCNGCNATNANGTAGGCGGTNAGCGANACNCGCTCGCTNGTGCCGCTGAGNAGGTCGNGGTAGAGACTNGCNAATNTCGTNNTCCCAGCCNGCNACCTTGATGAGCATNTNGCCNCCNAGCGTNAGCAGGATGGCNCCNCNGGCAATNTCGCNNTTCNCCATCAGCGNCAGNANTCCCCAGANNAANGCANCNAGCGCCACNGGCAGGATGAACTTGCGCTGGATTTTGGGGTCCTCCATCTTGTGGATAATGGTGTAGAGCGTATCCTCGATGGGGCGCGATTGCTGCACAACCACCTGCCGCGTCGAGTCAATCAGCAACCGGCTGCGGATAATCGGCTCCAGCTCACGGTCCTCGGCGCCGTCGCTCACAATCACCGCGCGCGTGGCGTGCGTCTGCGCAATCACCTGATCGAGCGTGTTGGCAATCTTCATGTCCGAGCGGGTGCCGACGCGGACGTCGCCACAGATGGTCACCACCTCGACCTCGACGTTATCCTTCAGCAGCTGGTCGTAGACCCGTACCGCGGCGAGCATAGTGTTGGTGTCGCTCTCCTCAGGGTCGGCCAGCCCCAGTTCCTGCGCTGCGGCGAGGTTGGCTTCGCGCCCGATAACAGGGCTGCGAATACCGGTTTTGCGGCCGAGATCGTTGTCACGATCTATCGCGAGAATCAGTGTGACCATGCGCTTTCGAGGCACCCCCGGTATATTTAACCATCTGCTCCGCGCGTTTTATATACGACCCTTCATGAGCGCCAACTCCCGTTCAAGGTGCAGCATGGCTGAGTTCAAAACCATAATTTCAGATCCCAAGACGCGCAAGGCGTTCAACCACGCGCTCTCCGAGAGCGACTCGAGCGCGCTCATCGGCCGTTCCATCGGCGACGAGATTGACGGCATCTTCGTCAACCTCCCCGGCTACCGCCTGCAGATTACCGGCGGCAGCGACGGCTCGGGCATCCCGATGCGCCCCGGCCTGCCGGGCGGGCGGCGGAAGCGGATGCTGCTCAGCCACTCCACCGGCTTCCGGCCGCAGCGACCTGGACAGCGCAAGCGTAAGATGGTGCGCGGGCAGGACCTCGGACCCGAAGTCTCACAACTGAACCTGAAGATTGTCGAGTATGGCCCCAAACCGGTCGAGGAATTGCTCGGAGCGGAGGGATGACTTGGCAGGCGCTACTTCTCAGCCGGAAATCAACATCGGCATGGTCGGCCACGTCGACCACGGCAAGACCACCCTCACGCAGGCGCTAACCGGACGCTGGACCGACCAGCACTCCGAGGAACAGAAACGCGGCATTTCCATCAAGCTGGGCTACGCTGACGCCGATTTCTACCGTGTCAAGGAGAACGGCGGCTACCGCTACACTTCGCAGAAAGAGAAGGGAGCCAAATACCTGCGCACGGTCAGCTTCGTCGATGCGCCCGGCCACGAGACGCTGATGGCCATCATGCTCTCGGGAGCGGCCATCATGGACGCCGCCATCCTGCTTATCGCCGCTAACGAAAAGTGCCCGCAGCCGCAGACGCGAGAGCACCTTGCGGCGCTCGAGACGATGGGGCTCGAGAATATTGTTGTTGTACAAAACAAGATTGACGTCTGCTCCGAGCAGCGCGCGCAGGAATCCTATGCTGAAATCAGGGAATTCCTTGCCGGCACCTCGCTAGCAAATTCCCCCGTGGTCCCAGTCTCGGCGCACCACAACCGCAATATTGACCTGTTGATTGAGGTGCTCGAGGAACTTTTCCCGACGCCCGAGCGTAATCCGCAGGCGGAGCTGTCGATGAACATCGCCCGCTCCTTCGACATTAACCGCCCCGGCACGCTGCCGAAAAAACTGAGAGGGGGCGTGATTGGCGGCTCGCTCATCCAGGGCAAGCTGGCGGTCGGGGATGAAATCGAAATCAGGCCGGGACGCAAGACCAACCGAGGCTGGGAACCGATCGTGACCAACGTCACCAGCCTGCACAGCGGCAGCAGCGAACGTAAGAGCGTAGCCGCGGGAGGGCTGGTCGCCATCGGCACCGGGCTAGACCCGGCAATCACGAAATCTGATTCAATGCTCGGCTCGCTCATCGGGCGCCCCGGGACGCTTCCTCCGGTGCTGGAGAAGCTCCGCATGGATGTGCAGCTGCTCGACCGGGCGGTCGGCACCAGCGGCAGCCAGCAGGTCGAGGCGCTGCGCACCAAGGAGCCGCTGATGCTTACCGTCGGAACTTCGACTACCGTCGGCATCCCTATTCAGGTTAACNAAAAATGGCTCGAAGCTTCGCTCAAACTGCCGGTCTGCGCAGCCGAAGGACAGCGGATTGCTATCAGCCGTCGCATCGACGCACGCTGGCACCTGATTGGCTATGGAATCCTGCAAACATGACTCTCGTCTTCCCCGATACCAACATCCTCCTCTGGCCCTTCGCGGGCGGCCCCGACTTCCGCGAGGCGATTAACGAGGTGTTGCCGGACGCCGACATCCGCATCGCCAGCTGCGTGATCGAGGAGCTGGAGATGCTAGGGACGCCCGACGCGAAGTCGGCGGCCGAATTTTGCCAGAAAATGACAGTCATCAACCTCGGCATCGGCAGCGCCGACAACGTGCTGCTTGAGGCAGCCCGGCGTGGCGCAATAGTGGNGACCAACGACCGCGAGCTCATCGAGCGCATCCTCGACAACCACGGGCGCGTGCTACGTCCCCGCGGTGGCTACAAGCTGGAGCTGCAGCCGGCGGAATGAGCGCGGTGGCAGCGGGCGGCGAAAGCCGGGAACGCGTCACACCGCCGCCAGTTCCCGCAGGCGATTTTACCCCCGCCCAGCAAGCGCGCCGCGAGGAGCTGCTGCACGACCCCGTCAGGCAATTCCGGGTCGCCGAGCACCCTGGCACGGTGCAACTGCTCGACGCGATGCGTGGAGGCAGCTTCCAGGGGCGACAGCTGGGCGAGGCGGCGGCGCTCTTCGAGCGGCAGTCGCACGCGGACTTGGGGATTATCTGGTCGCTGGCGGGGAGCCTTTTCAGCGCCGGGATGCGGCAGGTGGTCATCGACTCCATCCGCAGCGGGCTGGCCGACCTGCTGATCTGCACCGGGGCGCTGTTCGAGCAGGATATGCTCGAGGCGCTGGGGCACTCGCACTACCGCTGCCGGCCAGACATGGACGACGGCGAATTGCAGGAACTGCTGGTGGACCGGGTCTACGACCATCTGCTCGATGAGCTAGCATTGCGGCAGGTGGATGCCACCTACATCCAGATTGCCGATGGTATGGAGCCGGGACGCTACTCCAGCCGCGCCTTCCTCGCCAAGTGTGGCCGCTGGCTCGCTTCGGCCGAGGGCGTGCAGGACTCGGTACTGCAGGCCGCCTTCGAAATGGAGGTGCCCATCTTCGTCCCAGCGCTCAACGACTGCTCGGTCGGCGTCGGGCTGGTGATGCACCAAGCACAGCGTGGGCTCGATAACAGTGTCGGTATCGACAGCATCCGCGATTTCCACGAGCTGGCCGAGCTGAAGGCGTGGGCGGGCGATACCGGGCTGCTGGTCGTCGGTGGCGGCGTCCCTAAAAACTACGCGCAGGACGCGGTTATCGCGGCAGAGATGCTGGGGCATACGCCCTGCCGCCACCGCTTCGGTATCCAGCTCTCGGTCGCCGACGTGCGCGATGGTGGCCTTTCAGGGTCGACGCTACGCGAGGCGATTTCGTGGGGCAAGAACGACCGCGAAATCGAGGAAGTGATGGTGTGGGGCGAAGTCTCGATTGCGTTCCCGTTGCTCGTCGCCTACGCCTGGCACAAGCGGCTGGAGCAACCGCGCCAGCCGCGTCGGCTGGCGCGGTTCTTCGACGACCAATCCTTTTAACACCACCAATGTCGCCCCGAGCCTGACATGCAGGATGACTTCACGCAGCAGCTGCCCGACCGCGACCCGCAGGAGACGCGCGAGTGGATTGAGTCGCTGGAAGCGGTAATCGAGACAGGCGGCAGCGGCCGCGCGCGCAACCTGCTCTACCGGCTGCTCGAAGCCGCGCAGGCGCAGGGCGTCGCGATTCCCGAAGTGCTCAACACGCCCTACATCAACACCATCCCCGCCAGCGCCGAACCGCCCTACCCGGGCGACGAAGGCATCGAACGGCGCATCCGGCGCATCATTCGCTGGAATGCAGCGATGATGGTCTCGCGCGCCAACAAGCGGCACGGCGGTATCGGGGGNCACATCTCGACCTACGCCTCGGCGGCGAGCCTCTACGAAATCGGCTTCCAGCACTTCTTCCGCGGCAAGGGGCAGGGGGCGGGCGACCTCGTATATTTCCAGGGCCACGCCTCTCCCGGCATCTACTCGCGCGCGTTCCTCGAAGGGCGGCTGACGCAGGTGCAGATGGACCACTTCCGCCGCGAGGCGTTCACCGCGGGGCTTTCGTCCTATCCGCATCCACGGCTAATGCCTGATTTCTGGGAGTTCCCGACCGTCTCGATGGGTCTCGGCCCGACCAACGCCATCTACCAGGCGCGCTTCAACCGCTATCTGCACGCGCGCGGGATTGCCGACACCAGCCGCTCGCGCGTCTGGGCCTTCCCCGGCGACGGNGAATGCGACGAGCCGGAGACGCTGCACGCGCTGACGCTGGCGGCGCGCGAGAACCTCGATAACCTGACATTTGTCGTCAACTGCAACCTGCAGCGGCTCGACGGGCCGGTGCGCGGCAACGGCAAGATTATCCAGGAGCTGGAGGCAAAATTCCTCGGCGCCGGCTGGAACGTCATCAAGGTCATCTGGGGCAGCGACTGGGACCCGCTGCTGGCACGCGACAGCGACGGGCTGCTGCTGGCGCGGATGGAGGAAACGCTCGACGGTGACTACCAGCGGCTCGCGGTGGAGTCAGCCGACAACATCCGCGAGCAGTTCTTCGGCCCGGAGCTGCAGCACCTCGTCGCGGGGATTCCCGACGACAAGCTGACGCGCATGCGCCGCGGGGGGCACGACACACAGAAAGTTTACGCGGCCTACAAGGCGGCGGTCGAGCACGAGGGAGTGCCGACCGCCATCCTCGCCAAGACGGTCAAGGGCTGGGCGCTCGGAGGTGGCTTCGAGGCGCGCAACATCGCCCACCAGAAGAAGGCGCTTGAGGCGCCGGACCTGAAATTCTTCCGCGACCTGCTCGAGCTGCCGATTCCCGACGACGAGCTCGAAGATTTCCCCTACTACCTGCCGGCGGCCGACAGCGAAGAGGTGCAATACCTGCTCTCGCACCGCGACGCGCTGGGCGGCTGCATTCCGCACCGCACCCGCAAGGCGACGGAAATCACGTTGCCAAAGCGCGATGCCTACGGGGAGTTCGACGACGGTAGCGGCAAACAGGAAGTCTCAACGACGATGGCATTCGTGCGGCTGATGCGCAACCTGATGCTCTCGGGCGAGTTCGGAAAGCGTATCGTCCCCATCGTCCCGGACGAGGCTCGCACCTTCGGGATGGAGGCGCTCTTCACCGAATTCAAGATTTACAACGCGCTCGGGCAGGATTACACCCCGGTCGACTCCAAATTATTATTATCTTACGTCGAGGCGGAGGACGGGCAAATCCTGGAGGAGGGCATCTCCGAAGCGGGAGCGATGAGCTCCTTTACGGCGGCCGGCACGACCTACGCCAGCTTCGGCGAACAGACCATCCCGTTCTACATCTTCTACTCGATGTTCGGCTTCCAGCGCGTCGGCGATGCCATCTGGTGCGCTGCCGACTCGCGCGCCAAGGGCTTCCTGCTCGGCGCGACCGCCGGCCGCACGACGCTCAACGGCGAGGGGCTGCAGCACCAGGACGGGCATTCGCTGCTGATCGCTAGCACGGTCCCCTGCTGCCTTGCCTACGACCCGGCATTCGCTTACGAAATTGCGGTCATCGTGCGCGAGGGGCTGCGGCGCATGGTCGACGAGGACGAAGACTTGCTCTACTACCTGACGCTCTACAACGAAAACCACCCGATGCCGCCCAAGCCGCCCCGCGCCGAGCGCGGCATCATCCAGGGCATCTACCGCTTTGCCAAGCCGGCGAAACCACAGGTGCGGCTCTTCGGCAGCGGCTCAATCATGCAGCAAGTGCTGCGCGCCGCCGACATCCTGCAAGAGCAGTTCGGCGTCGCCGCCGAAATCTGGTCTGTNACGAGCTATGGCGGGCTGCGGCGCGATGCGCTGAAGTGCGAGCGCTGGAACTGGCTGCACCCCGGCGAGAAAGAAAAAACGCCCTACATCCAGCAACAACTGGGCAAGCGTGGACTGCCAACTGTCGCCGCGACCGACTTCATGCGTGCCGTCCCTGACATGGTCGGCAAGTGGGTGCCCGGCCCCTACACAACGCTCGGCACCGACGGTTTCGGCCGCAGCGATACCCGCGAGCAGCTGCGCAGCTTCTTCGAAGTCAGCGGCGAGCACATCACCGTCGCCGCACTGAACGCGCTCGCGCAGTCAGGCAAATACCTGGCCAAGGACGTCGCGAGCGCCATCAAGGCGCTCGGAGTCGATCCGGAGCTGGCCGATCCGTTCTATTCTTACTGAACGGGAAACCGACCCTACATTCCCGGCATGCCGCCGCCCATGTCGCCGCCGGGCGGCATCGGCGACACTTCGGGCGCCCGTGAGGCGATAATGTCGTCAATGCGCAGGATCATGCTCGCGACGTCGGTGGCAGACGAGATGGCCTGCGTCTTGACACGGAGCGGTTCCATCACGTTACGCGAGCGCATGTTGACTACCTTGCCGCTGAAGACGTCGAGCCCCGCGTGGGGGTTGCGCCCCTTGCGAGTGTGCGCCTTGCGCAGCGCCATCAGCGTGTCGATGACATCCAGCCCGGCGTTCTCGGCCAGCGTGCGCGGCACGATTTCAATCGCGTCTGCGAACGCCTCGATGGCGAGCTGCTCGCGGCCGCCGACGCGCGGCGCATACTTGCGCAGCTTCAGCGCCAGCTCGATTTCGGCTGCGCCGCCGCCGGTCACCATGCGGCCGTCTTCGATGACCAGCGAAACTACGCCAATGGCGTCTTCGAGGTTGCGCTCGATTTCGTCGATGACATGCTCGGTCCCACCACGGACCAGGATGGACACCGACTTGGGATTGCTGCAGTTGGTGATGAAGGTCATGTCGTCGTCGCCAATCCTGCGCGTTTCGACGAGACCAGCTGCGCCAAGGTCATCCTTGGAAATCGAGTCGATGCTCGAGACAATGCTGCCGCCGGTCGCGCGCGCCAGCGCTTCCATATCGGACTTCTTGGCGCGCCGGATGGCCATGATATCCTGCTTGGCCATGAAGTGCTGCGCCAGGTCGTCAATACCTTTCTGGCAGACGACAACATTCGCACCCGCCTTCTTAACTTTCGTGACGAGTTTGCGGATGGTATCTTCTTCTTGGTCAAGGAACGCCTGCACCTGCGACGGGTCGTTAATCTGGATTTTGGCGTCGAACTCGGTCTTGCGGATTTCGAACGCCGCATCGACCAGCGCCACCTTCGCTTTCTCGATACGACGTGGCATTCCCGTATGCACCGGCTCCTTGTCCAGGATTATGCCAGTCACCAGTTCGGTGTCGCCGATAGAAGCGCCCTGCTTCTTCTGGATCTTGATGTCATCACGGTCGACCGTCATGTTGCGGTCGCTGCTCTCGGCAACCGACCGGACAGCACTCACGGTAATCTCGGCCAGAAACTCTGCCATCGCCTCGGAGGACTTGCCAGTCATCGCGGTGACGGCAACCGCCCGGAGTTTGGCGGTCTCGTTACGCCGGATGGGGCGCGAATACTTCTGCAGCGTCGCCTCCGCTTCCGTCGCGGCACGGCGGTAGCCGTTGCCTATGGCGGTGGCATGGACTCCCTTATTGAGCAACTCCTCGGCGTTCTTCAGGAGTTCGCCGGCAAAGATGACGGCAGTGGTGGTGCCGTCGCCACATTCGGAATCTTGCGTCTTGGCGACCTCGACAATCATCTTGGCGGCCGGATGCTCGACCTCGATTTCCTTGAGAATCGTGACGCCGTCGTTGGTAATCACGACGTCGCCCATCGAGTCGACCATCATCTTGTCCATGCCCTTTGGGCCAAGGGTGCTGCGCACCGCTTCGGCTATCGCCTTGGCTGCAGCGATGTTGTTGTGCGTGGCCTGTCGGCCGGTGTCGCGCTGAGTGCCCTCCTTGAGGATGAGCACAGGGGTATTGCCTGACATCATGGCGCGCCACCGTAAGGCGATATATAAAAAATTAACACTGTTTTAGGAAAAATGAAGTTTAATTTCGGAAAAAGTCCAGCAATGGCAGTGAAATGAGCGCACTTGTGCCGATTGCAACAAAGTTTACGCCACCTTTTCCCAGCCATCCCCACCTTTCGGCAGTTGCACCCAGCACCGAATCCAGCTGGCAACCGGTAAAACCGAGCATTGTCGGCAGGAAAAGCAGCAGANAGTCGAAATTTCCCGCCTGTTTCCATTCAAAACCTTCGGGCCAGCCCACGAGAACGAACACAGCGAGTGAAATCATGCTCATGCTCAGCGCCGAAAGTCCCGCCGCCAGCGAGCCAATAAGCGAAATTCCGCCGTCGGTCCCCGGCGGAACTCGCGTGCCGGGGCTGGTAATCAACACCGGCGCCGGCGCGAANACNCCGATTTCGCTNGCCAGCGTGTCGGCGGCCGCGNCCGCCAGNGNGGTGGTGAANGCTATCAGCGCCTGCTCGGGGCTGAGCCANCCGCCGCCGTAGGCCAGCGCGACNAGCGCCGGCACCGNNCCGTTCGACAGGACGTTGGTGCCGCCGCGNGTGCCCTCCTTGGATTCCTCAACNCCGAGCTGTAGCTTGAAGTGAAAGCCAAAACGGGTTGCCAGAAACGAACCGCCGACAAAGATTAGCAGCAGCACCAGCCAGCTCCAGTGGCCCAACGTGGCGGAGATGAAGCAAATCAGGAACGCCAGGATGGTGCCGACCAAGTCAAGCACGCGCGCCTTGTAGGCAATGCCGGCAATCGCTCCGCTCGCGAGCGCAATCACTGCTATCTGGAACGGCTCCAGCTCCACGCTGGCGCGCACCTTGGGGGCTATATAAAATCAGCCTGAGAGCGAGGCGAGAGCCTGCTCGTACTCGGCGGTGAACTCTGTCCGGATTTCCGACAGCCGCTCNGGCGTGCGCGCCTCGATGAACATACGCATCACCGGCTGGGTGTTGGAAGGGCGCAGCAGNACCCAGCCGTCGTCGAGCCAGACCTTGACGCCGTCGATGGTCTCGACACGGTAACCGCGCGCGGTGAAGTTGGCCTGCAACGCCGCGTTAAGGTCGAACTTGGTTTCGTCGGGGCAGGCGAACTTGAGTTCCTCGTAGGGCAGCGACGGAATTTCGTCCGCCAGTTCCGAAAGCTTACGGCCGGAAGCGCGCAGCAGCTCCAGCACCTTGAGAGAAATAATCAGCGGGTCNTCGAACAGGAATTCCGTAAGGTCGGGGGCGAANAGATGNGCCGAAATCTCGAGTGCCAGTATCGCATTGTGCTTCTTCAATTCCTCGCAAACAAAGACGTCGCCGACCCNNATCCAGACCAGTTCGGCGCCCANCTTCGGGATTTCGTCCTCCAGCACCATCGAGCAGGGGACGTTGGCCAGCACCGGCCCCTGCCGCAGCTTCAACAGCTCGGGCACCAGCAGGATGCCGATTTTCTCGGTCGGCACCGCACGGCCACGGTNNTCGACAAAAACGCAACGGTCGNAGTCGCCATCGAAGGCGATNCCGCAGTCGAAATCGCNNGCGGCGACCAGCTCCATCAGCGCACCGATATTCTTCGGCGCCGGCTCNGAAGGNCGGTTCGGGAAGCGGCCGTCGGGCTCGCCGTTGATGATTTCGGTCGTGGCGCCGAAGCGCTGGAAGAGCGATTCAAGAATGACGCCGCCGACGCCATTGCCGGGGTCNAGCGCGATGCGCATGCCGGCCAGTGAGCCNATGCGCTCGGCCGCGAAAGCTGAGAAGAGTTCCAGCACTTCCGCCTCCGGGACGCGCGACAGCCCGCCCTCGGCCGCAGNCGAAGGCGGCTCGCNGGCGAAGAAGAGGTCGCGGATTTCGGTGTTGCCGTCGGTNAAGCCNGTNCCNTCGGGGTGGCGGAAGCGGATGCCGTTGTATTCGGCCGGATTNTGGCTGGCGGNGATGTAGACNCCNCCGGCGAAATCGCCGCGCCAGGTCCACCANTTGGCGACCGGNATCGGCACCATCCCGACCGACNCGACGTCGCAGCCGCCGCTGCGCAGCCCGGCGGTNACCGCNGCCTCGAGGTCAGGAGAACTGGTGCGCGCGTCGCGCCCNATNCAAATNCGGCCGGAAGCGCCCTTGCTGGCAAGNTATGCNGCGAATGTCGCGCCGACCCGNTCGGCNGTCACGAGCGTCAGCTCACTGCCGTAGATGCCGCGGATGTCGTAAGCGCGAAATATGTTGCGGGGAGTCGCCATGCGGCGGCGCATNCGGGGGGTGTTATAGAGATGGCGCCCCANGCGATGNCGCANNCGCAGCCCCANNAGGCGATGCGCAGCCATTAATGCTGGTGGNCTTTCGNCNGCCGTGGTCCTGACCGAATCAACGATGCCGGNGCTCGGCACCCNTGCACCCGACTTCGCGCTGCCAGAGCCCGNNNNCGNCCGTGNNTGGGCGACTGGCCGANTTCGNCGCNGANGCGCTGGNGGTGGTATTCACCTGCAACCACTGCCCCTACGCACAGGCAGTCGAGGAGCGNGTCATCGCGCTGGCGCGTGACTTCGCGGGCCGCGCGGACTTCGTCGCCATCAGCGCCAACGACGCCAGCGGCTTTCCGGACGACGCGCCGGAAAAGATGGTGCAACGTGCGCGCGAGAAGGAATACCCNTTTCCCTACCTTTACGATGAGTCGCAAGCAACTGCGCGCGCCTACGGGGCGGCGTGCACGCCAGATTTCTTCCTTTACGGACCCGAAAGGCAGCTCGTCTATCGCGGACGCCTCGATGACAACTGGCAGGAGCCGGAGAAAGTGCAGCGCCATGAACTGCGCGACGCTATCGAGGCAGTTCTGACCAGTAAGCCCGTGGCTAAGCAACAGCTACCAGCGCTGGGATGCAATATCAAATGGAAGGTCTGAACTGAGGAATACCTCAGTCCTCGCCGTCATCCCGCGTCAACCCGATCAGCAGCACGAATCCCAGGATTGTAAAGAGGCAGGCAGTACCTATAGCGAGGCCGATCTGCAATGAACTGAATTCAATTAACTGTCTCCGGTCGAGCAGGTAAAGCACCAGCGCCGCGATGGCCGAAATGCCCGCAAGCACAAGGCATAGCCCCCACGAAAGGAAACCGGCCAGCCCGCGGAAGAAGCTCATGTACTAGTCCCCGTCAAGCCCGAGCCGTTCTTCAATCTGCCGGTTGATGCGCATCACTATCCACGCCAGCGCAATGACCAGCCNGAAGGCGGTCAACTGCCTTCGGAGGGTGGCTGGTGCGCAACGACCTGTCGTTCCACCTGCTCGGCAGCGGTGCGGAGGTAGACTAACCAAAAAACAAACCACAGTATTAAATCCCGACATCTACGTATTCTCGGTGTACGGTCTTGCACATTGAAGAGAGGAGTAATCCGGAGTGAAAAAATGGGTATAAACAAAGAAGACTTTGAGAAATTGAATATGCGGGGAATTATTATTTCCTCGATGATGACTGCCTTTGGTCTAGTAGTGGCATTGGCCTGGAAGGACACGATCAATGCTACAGTGGCATATTTGATGCCAGATAATAATGATGGCACTCTGCAGGGGATGTACATTACAGCGATAGCTGTTACTGCACTGGTTATGGGTCTGGCAATGGTGGTCCTGAAGCTCAATGCCAGGGTCGAGAAGGAAATTGATAGAGTTCAGTCCTACTTTGACGATGATGACGATGACGAAGAAGAAAATACCGCAGGAGACAA
>PCCI01000009.1:0-25792 GCA_002731655.1 Methanobacteriota archaeon
GAGAAAGACACCGGCGGCGGCCGCGAAGCCGGCAGCGACTCGTGGAAGGCATACATGCGCCGCCAGACCAACACGCTCAACTGGAGCGACGAGCTGCCGTTAGCGCAGGGCATCCAGTTTGGAGATTGACCACGAAGAGAATTTAGGAAGCCAAGAGCGAGATACCAGTCTCCCGTGAAGGGTTTGCCGCTTGGAATTTGTGAATCTTTTAATCCCCAATACCATAGACTGGTGGTGATTACCCATGCCTAAGTTAGCTGACTATGAGAGGGAAGGCCAGAAAATTTTACTATGTCGGGGTTGCGAAAAGGAATATCTTTTCGCTGATTACGGTGCGCCATTCTCTGAGGCACGCAAGAAATGCCGATTTCATGAGATGGAATGTGAAAAATTGACGGGGGGGTATCCACAAGTTTCTTGCCTACCTATCAAAAAGATTCATTGAAAAACACGGGTTCAGACGGGAACTCTTGCTCACTGAAATGATGGAATTCCTCTATCGTCGTTATATCTTGGATAAGATTACGGCTTGTTTTTGGCTGTTGGCAATACTTGGACAGTTATTACTAATAGTTGAAGTGGAGGGAGTGCCATATAGTGGTACTTATCCTCTACGAGGAGACAGAGATGTCCTATTTTTTGCGGTATCTATCTATAGTTTCATCTTACACTCGAATAGCGTTAGCTTCTTCAAATATAAAATAATTGACAATATTCCTTTTCTGAAGGATGAAATTCAGCAACCGGACAGCGAGAGCGTTCACTAGAGTGCGTAGCACTCCGTTTCAGGTATCAGCTCGAACAGCTCAATCCAGTTCTGCGAGTTGTGCGTATCAGATGAGTCAGGGAATACTTCCCGCACGATTTCCTCGCCCTGGTCCAGCAGCTCCTGCATTTCTTCCGGGAGCGGTACCGAGTCGGGAATCTGGTCATTGACAGTCTCGCCTTGGACCATGGCGATGCCCATGGCGATGACCAGCAGATTAAGCTCTGGTACCTTCCACGCCTCGCCGATGTAGCGTGACTCGGTTCCCTGCGTTAGGTTGTAGTTCAGGGCGCCGACTCCTTCGTTCCATGCCTCGGCTGTGCCGTTGTAGATTATGTACTGCGTCTGGTACCCCTGAGTGGTGGTACGGGTGCCGTTGAGCACCTGCGCGGTCAGGTTGACGCGTTGCTCCATGGCTTGTTCGTGAAATTGCTGGTCCAATATTTCCAGCATATTCGCCTCTTCAAGGTCGAATGGCATCTTGATGGCGACGAGAACCAGAAAAGCCGGATACCCATCTTCCTCGCCATTCTCGTCTTCAGCGTCATCTATGTAGAACGTGATATGGATGTCCGCTAGCCCCAGCCCCATTGTCTCGGTCTGCTGGAATACCTTCACCCAGCCGTTGCCGCCGTCGCCCTGCACTGCGGAGTGCGGTAGCGACGCGCTGGCACCTTCGTAAAGGCCGGTCAGCGCCAGTGACGGGACCACCAGCAACAGCCCGATGACGACCGCCGTCACCGACCGCAGCGCGATGCGCCAGCGCGGTCCCGGCAGGCCAGCCGCCACCTTGCCGGCGAGCGCGATGATAACCGCCAGCGCGAACAGGAACAGGAACGGCCGCAGGTTCGCTATCCAGAGCGCCCACAGGAAGCCGAGCGCCAGCAGTCCTGCAGCACCCCAGCCGCCCACTTCGGCGGCGCGCCACTTGCGGCCGAGCGCCCAGAACTCCCAGCGCGCCGGGAACACCGGCATCCGCAGCTTGCGCAGGCTCCAGTACCAGCCCCGCTCGAGCCAGCCCGGTTTTGGTGGTCGCTCGGCGAGCCGGTTGCGGGTGCGGCGGTTCCACCAGCGCCAGTAGCTACCGGCAGCCCAGAGCAGCGACAGCAGCACCCAGAAGCCGGCGCTGCCGCCGAAGGTCCCGGCATACCACGCAATCCACGCAACCGTGAGCGAGAAATGGCCGCTGCGCCGTGGCCCCGACTCGTTCTCGCCCCAGTCGGCTGCCTCACCGTCGGGGCCGAGCACCAGATGCCGCTTCTCCTTCTCCACCTCCGCCTCGACGATGGCGCGCTCGCCCTCGGGGGTCAGCGCCATCACCGTGTTGAGTCGCAGGTTGTCGACCAGGTCATCGAGCATCTCCGGTTCGGCGAAGAGCAGCCAGCGACGCGACGGGGTGCCGACGACCAGCGCCTCGGTGCGGATGTAGTACCAGAGCGCAATCAGGAACGGCGACGCGAGCCACCCCAGCCACGGGAACAGGCAGAGCAGCAACCACGCCGGTGAGAACCTGGGCCGCAGCCCGCGCGAAAGGTAGTCGATGCGGCTGGTGTCGATATCCCACAGCTCGTTGCGCGAGCCGATGAAGAGCCGCCTGTTCGTCAGGAACGCCGACCATCCGCGGCGGCGGTCAACCTTCAATGCTGGATACTCCTTCAGGAACTCCTCGCCCGGCAGGAATCGCTCTTGCAGGTCCACGGCGCCGGAGAGATACAGAGGTATTTAGGTTCGCAGTTGCATGTCGCTCTACGCGAGTCGTAAGCCGAGAGTCATTGTCTGGGGCTAAAACTTAAGTAATCGTCCACTATGTGAGGCTTCCGTGGTACCTCCCGTAGTACCGCCACCGCCGCCTCCACAGCAACAGATGGAGCCACCACCAGTGGCATATCAAGCGCCGGGAGGCGTGATGCAGTATGGCACTCCAAGAAAACCTGTGATGGTTATACTTTACAGTATATTAACGCTGGGCATTTATAGCTTATATTGGAATTATCAAATTGCAGAAGAAAACAAGAATGTGGCGGGAGTAGGCCCTGGTGGTTTGGTGCATCTGTTACTGATGTTCATACCTTTCGCAAATATATACAGAGTAATCATGATAACTGCTGAAACCGGGGAAATGCAAGCACTAAATGGCATGCCAAAAACCGTCTCGGGATTAACCTTTTTCTGGATTTTTTTACCATTACTGGGAGGTTTTGTACGGCTCTTTAAGTTACAAAACGCAGTAAACAGTGTATGGTATTTGAAAGGTGCTCCAAGAACATTCTAACACCCTGATAATTTAGCAAAAAAGGACTGATTAAGAAAATCGCACCACCTGGTGCGATATTTAACACCCCTTCACTCCCGCACCGTGGAACCGCTCGACGGGATACGGCTCGCGATTGGCGCCGCGGCGCTCGGCTACGGCGCCTGGAGCGACTGGCAGACGCGGCGCGTCCCCGACCGCACCTGGCAGCTCGCCGGTGGGGCCGGGCTGGCGCTGCTCGCGGCCGAGCTGTGGCAGGCGCAAGCGAGCGCCGGCACGTGGGGGCTCGCGCTTGCCGTTGGCGTGCTGTTCTGGTATTCCCAGATTGACGACGAGGCTATCTACGGCCGCGAGCTTACGGCATGGCGCGCGGCGCAAGTGGCGGGCGTGGCCGGGATGGGTTACTTCGCGCTCTTCGAGGGATGGGACGCGCTGCTCGCGAGCGGTCAAGCGGTCGACCTGGTCGCGGCGCTGGCGCTGATGGTAATGATGTACGGTTGGTATTACTTTGGCCCGACCATCGGCGGCGCCGACGTCAAGGCGTTGCTGACGGTGGCGGTGCTGGTGCCGTTCGCCCCCGACGCGGGCGCTACGCTGTACGCCTTCGGCGACCAGGGATTTCCGTTCCCGTGGGTCGTGTTCATGAATTCGCTACTGCTCTATCTAGCCATCCCGGTTGGGCTGCTGGCGTGGAATATTGCACATGGTGACCTGGAAAAGCCGTGGCTGCAGGCACTTCTCGGCGTCCGCATGCCACTCGCACAGGCGCGCGACAGCTACGTCTGGCCGATGACGCGCGTCGTCGGCGGCCGCACCGTGCTGGCGCCGATGGTCCAGCGCGGGCTGGACCTCCCGGCTGAGTGGGACGCACTCGACGTTGCGGACATTGAGCGCCCATGGGTCAGCCTGAAGATTCCCTACATCATCCCGCTCTTCGGCGCGTTCCTGCTCGCTGCGTTCGTCGGCGATCTCTTCTCGGAATTGCTGGTCGCGCCGCTCGGCGAGCTATTCCAGTAGCGCCGCTAGCTCCGCCAGCACCATCGCGGTCGCGCCCCACACCTTCTCGTCGCCGAGCGCGAAATAGGGGATGGCAATCGGTTCGCCGCCGAACTCGCGCTGCTCGCTGCACCGCAAGGCGCCGTCGCGCAGCGCCGCCAGTGGGATGCTGAAGAGCGACGCCACCTCGCGCCCGTCCAGCCGCCATACGGGCTCGCTCGCCAGCGTCGCGACGACCGGTGTGACCCGGAAGCGTGAGATCGGGATGGGGAGCGGCGACAGCCGCCCCAGCAGCTCCGTGTCGGCTGGTGCAAGGCCGGTCTCCTCCTGCGTTTCGCGCAGTGCGCCCGCTTCCGGGCTCTCACCAGACTCTAGCGCGCCGCCCGGCAGCGCCACCTGCCCGGCGTGGATGCCCTCGTCGTCGGTGCGTACAATCAGTGGCAGCCGCCAAGCCCCGTCGCGCGGGAAGAGCGCCAGCAGTACCGCCGCGTCGCGGTAGCCTGCCATATCGGGGGGAAACGCGCGATTGCCCGGCGCCATATCGCGCCACGCGGCGACCCCCGGTAGCGAACCGGCGAGCCGGGCGCGCAGCGCAGCCGGCTTCACGCTTCGGCCATGTCTGCCAGCAGCGCCAGCAGCAGGTTCCAGAACTTGGCGACGGTGGGAATCTCGACCCGCTCGTCGGGCGAGTGGGCACCGGTAATCGTCGGGCCGAACGAGACCATGTCCATCCCCGGGACGCGCTCGCCGATGACGCCGCACTCGAGCCCGGCGTGAATTGCCCCGACTTCGGGCTCCTCGCCCAGCTGCTCGGCGTAGATGCGCTTCAGCCGCTTCAGCACCGGCGACGCGGGGTTGGGCTGCCAGCCGGGATAGCTGCTGCTTCGCGTCGCGGTCGCGCCGCAGAGCGCCGCGATGGTCGCGATGCGTCCGCGTACGTCCTCCAGCGCCTCCATGATGGATGAGCGTGACGAGCAGACGATGCGGTAGCTGTCCCCGTCGGCAGCCACCGACGCTAGGTTGTTCGACGTCTCGACCAGTCCGGGGATGGCGTGCGAATACTTCAGCACGCCGTGTGGCAGCGCCCGCAGCAGCCCCAGCAGGCTGCCCTGCGCGCCGGCGGAGAGACACTCCGCCGGCGCGTCGTCCAGCCCTGAAAGCGTGACGCGCATTCCTGTCTCGAGCGTGCCGAACTCCGCCTGCAGCGCCGCGGTGCGGGCACCGACCGCAATCTGCGCGTCGACCATCGCCTCCGGCGGCAGCAGCAGGGTCGCGAATGCCTCGCGCGGAATCGCGTTGGTCTTGTCGCCCCCTCGGACCGAGACGAGCCGCGCGCCTATTGTGGCGAGCGGCTCGAGCAGCGACGCCAGCAGCACGATGGCGTTGGCGCGGTATTCGTGGATGTTGACCCCCGAATGGCCACCCATCAGCCCCTCGACCGAAAGCTGGAAGCTCAGGTAATCGCCCGGCGACGCCTCCCGGGAAACCGGCAGCGCCAGCTCGCTGTCGCCGCCGCCCGCGCAGCCGATGCAGATAGCCCCCCACTCCTCGGTATCAAGGTTCAGCATTGTCCGCCCCCGTAACAGCGCGCCGTCGAGTGCGAACGCCCCCGTCAGGCCAGTCTCCTCGTCGACCGTGAATAAGCATTCCAGCGGCGGCAGCCGCGCGTCGGCCGCCATCTCGAGCAGCGCCAGCGCGGTCGCGACGCCGATGCCGTTGTCGGCGCCGAGCGTCGTGCCGTCGGCGGTGAGCCAGTCACCGTCGCGCAGCAGCCGGATGGGGTCGCGGCTGAAATCGTGCTCCGTCTCGGCGTTTTTCTCGCAGACCATGTCGACGTGCGACTGGATGACGATCGTCGGCGCCGACTCGCCGCCGCCGCTGCCGAGGCGACGCACGCCGATATTGCCCACTTCATCCTGTTGCCACTCAAGGCTGCGTGTGTCGGCAAACTCCTTCAGCCACGCCAGCACCTGCTCTTCCTGCTTTGACGGGCGCGGGATGCGGCTCAGCGCCGCAAAATTATCCCACAGCGCGGCCGGCTCCAGTCCCGAGATGGCGCTTGCCATGCTTGCCCACGGTGCACCGACTTTAAGCCCGCTCCGTCAGCCGAGCCGCGCCAGCTCATCCCACAGCGCCGCACTGGTGCGGATGCCGCCGTAAAGGCAGTCGAGCCGGAAGTGCTCGTTGGGCGAGTGCGGCATGTCCTCCGCCAGCGCGAAGCCGATGAGCAGCGGCTGCGCCCCCAGCACCGACTGGAAGTCGGCGACGACCGGAATAGTGCCGCCTTCGCGGATGAACGCCGGTTCCGCCCCGAAGCCAGCGCGCAGCGCGTGCATCGCCGCCTGCACTCCGGGCGAGTCGGTCGGCGTCAATACGGCGGGCGCGCCGGCGAAACCTCGGAGCGTCCAGCGCACGCCGACCGGCAGCCGTTCCGCGCACGCCCGGCGCAGCGCCGCCTCAATAGCGGCCGGCTCCTGCCGTGGCACCAGCCGGCACGAGAGTTTGGCGGACGCGCAGGCCGGCAGCACCGTCTTGGCCCCCTCGCCGGTGTAGCCGCCCCAGATGCCATTCACCTCCAGCGTGGGCCGCGCCCAGCGCCGCTCGAGCGTCGTGAAGCCCGCCTCGCCGGCGAGGCCGGGGGCGCCTAAACTTTTTAAATATTCATCGTCAGAGAATTCCAGCGCTGCCAAGGCCTCGCGTTCTACCGCTTTCAGCGGCGTAACATCGTCGTAAAAGCCGGACAGGTTGACGCTGCCGTCGCCGGTGTGCAGCGTTGCGATGAACTCCGCCAGCACGGTCGCGGGATTCGGCACCGCGCCGCCGTGCGTTCCCGAATGCAGGTCGGCGCTGGCCGCAGATATATCGAGCTGGAAATACGCCAACCCGCGCAACCCGTAGGAGACTGCCGGCATCCCGGGCGCGAGCATCGGGCCGTCACTCACCACGCCCCATTCGGCACACAGCTCGTCAGCGTGGGTCGCGACGAACTCGCCCAGTGACGGGGAGCCGATTTCCTCCTCGCCCTCGATGAGCAGCCGCAGGTTCACCGGCGGTCCACCGGCGACCTCGAACCATCCGCGCAGCGCCGCCAAGTGCGCAAAGAGCTGGCCCTTGTTGTCGCTCGCGCCTCGGCCGTAGAGCGCGCCGTCGCGCACCGGCTCGGCGTTCCCGCCGACCGCTTCGCCGCTGCCCCAGTTGTCGATGAACGGCGGGCTTTCCCACAGCTCGAGTGGCTCGGGTGGCTGGACATCGTAGTGGCCGTAGAGCAATACGGTCGGCGCCCTGGCACCGGCGTCGTGGCGCGCGATGATGGCAGGATGCTCCACCGTCGGGTGGATTTCGGTCTCGAGCCCCATCGCGCGGCAGTAGTCGGCCGCCCAGTCGCACGCGCGCCGCAGGTCGCCGGCGTGCTGTGCCTGCGCCGAGATGGACGGAATCGCAGTCCATTCGACCAGCTCCGCAAGATGCTGCTCGCGCCGCTGCTCGAGCAGCTCTAGAATTTCTGGCAGTGCCATGTCCTTCTAGGGCGCCGGGGGCTTAAGCGGACTCAGCCGCCGCCGCGCTGCTCGCGAGCGCGGCGCAGTTCGGCGAGCAGGCGCTGGTCACCGCCGGGAGCCGCAGGTGGCCTAGCGAGGACGCGGTTGCGGAGCCGTCGCTGCCGGACGGGTTTCTCGAGTACCGCTACGAGCCGGCCTAGAGCAGGCTGGTCGAGACGTAGTACCAGGTGAGGTAGAGCCCGACAATCACCATTACCGCTCCGCCCACTATCTGAATCTGGTGGGTCGAGGCGCGCAGCTTGTTGACGATGGTATCTTCCGATGAAGCGACTAGCAGTGTGAAGGCGACCATTAGCAGCCCGGTCGTGACTGCGAAGAGCAGGAAGACCACCAGCCCCGTGACAATGCCCCGCTCCAGCGAGGAGAGAAGCAGACCCAGCACAATCGGCGCCATGCAACCCGAGGCGGCTGAGCCGTAGCCGACGCCGTACCAGAAGAGCCCCACCATCCCGTCCTGCCGGTTCTGCGCGAAGCTGAAGTCGCTCCCCGTCGCGCGCTGGATGCCCTTCTCGGCCAGCGCGGTTGGGCGCCCCTGCGTGAATTCGCCAATGGCTGATCCCAGCGCGGCTACTCCCTGCCGTAGCGGTTGCAGCATCGGCTCTAGGCTGTAGTCAAGCAGCATAGAAACCCCAAGGGCGAAGATGATCAGCCCGACCAGCAGCTCCAGCAGCGGCAGTATTCCACCCAGCAGGCTGACGAACGGCACCAGCAGGATGCCGATGAGCAGCAGAACCCCTGTCACCCCGCTCGCGGCAGCCAGCCCCGCCGGCAAAGCCTCGCGCGCGGTGCGCTCGTCGAGCGTTCCGGAAGTGCGTTTCTTGGTCGAAAGGTAATAGGTCATGTAGCCCGGCAGTAGCGGGAAAGAGCAGGGAGAGAAGAAGACCGCCACTCCGGCACCGATGGCAAAGAGGAAAATCGAGGTTTCCTTTACCTTCACCAGACCCCCCTGCCCTGGTGTCAGTGCCTTGTCCACCTCGAGTTCCAGCTCCTCCAAACTGATGGGGCCGAGGTGCGAGTAGGTGAGTTGCCCCTCCTTGTCAATGATGAATATTTTGGGTGTCGCTTTTACCTGATATGAAAATTCAATGTCCTCGCCACCCAGCGCGTGGCGCCAGCCATACTCATTGGCATGCTCCCGCAGTGAACTTAACGAGTCCTCGCCGAAGACCGAGAGTGACAGGATGGCGACGTCGTCCGGCTTGTCCTGCGAGTAGGGTTTCAGCGCATCCTTGACCAATTTCTTGCACGGCTCGCAGGTGGAGTACATGAACTCCAGGATGACCACCTGCTCACCCTCGTAGTCGGAAAGCGAAAACTGGTCGCCATCGGTATCGGTGAGCGTGAAGTCAGGCGCATCGGACTGGCCACCTATAGAGGACCAGAGCAGCACCGCCAGCACCAGCATTACCGCGACCCCGACGGTCACGAGCACGCGATTCTGGTTCACGCGTTCTACGAGTACGTCCCAGTTAGTTTTCTGCGCCATGCCCAGTCCCTAAACGCGGCGCCGCAGAGAAATTCCTGTCAGTGCAAGGAGCGCCAGCGCGATGCCAGGCCCTGGAAGTGCTTCCTCGGCGTCGTCGCCGCCACCGGTGCCTTCGACCTGCCGCGCGTCGGTAGCAGCGAAACCGCCCTTGCCATCAACTAGCAGGATGCGGTACCAGACCGGGTCACCCGCGGCAAATTCGACTACCGCAGTCCCATGGTCGCCCTCCAGCGCCATCGGGGCGACGCCCCACTTTCCGTCGTCGTAGGTTCCGTTCCGGAAGTTGTAGATTACGTAGGCCGAGCCAATACCGTCCTCATCAGCCAGAGTGGCGCTGATGACCGCCTGGCTGCCTTCGAGCCGGTCATCGTATTCCGTCACGGTTGGTGGCTCGTTCTGTTCATCATACGCAGTCGAGCGTGGCGTTGCCGAGTTGATGGCACGAGGTGTGTCAGCAGCATTACTGGTCTTGCTAGAGTGCCGTGAGTTATCATTCAGGTCGTAAACAACTGCCACTACCTCGGTCTTGGCGGGATTGATAGGCGTCGGGATGGGATGTGCCCCCTCCTGCGGGTTTCCGTCCCTGTCCTCATGGCCATCAACGTAGTCAATTATGTCCGGAATGACCCATTCCACCTCGGTTGACCATTCCTCTCCCGGCTGCATCGTTCCGGGGCGTTCGTCGTGCAACGCGGTCTCGCGGTGGGTATTGTGCTGCATTACCTCCTTGCCCTCCTCCGAGCTCCACGCCATGATGTCATCCTCGACTACGAATAGGTAGACTGCCGGTTCAAGCTCGTCCGGGTCGATGAACGGATCGTGGAGACCGCCATCGCCGAGGTAGGTGAGGTTGACGCGGAAGACAAAGCGGTCCTCGCGGAATTCCTGCCACACCCGCAGCTCGGTAGGCTTGACCTCTCTCTCACCGCTGTCGGTGTAGTGGTCCAGGTAGGTTTCGTAAGTTCCGTCGCCGCCGCCTAGCTCCTCGATATAGCCGCCGTCGAACTGTGCGTCGGGAGTGCCCTGCACTACGTAGTGCTCGTAGCGCTGCTTGGCTTCCTTGCTCGCGAACTCGTCATCTGCGTAAGCACCATTGCGCTGGTGGAACGACACGTACGTCCATGGCACCTCTGGCTCGTCACGGTAGTCAGTCCAGAGCCTCCCCACGTCAGGGTCAATCGACATGCAGGGGGGGCACCCCAGGCTGGTGAAGTGCTCCATGACGGGGCGATGGGTCCACCCGGCCGGAACGGTTTCCTGCGGTTCCGCAACGGGCGCCGCAACCGACGGCAGTGTCAGCAACAACCCGAACAGAAGTGTCAGCACCAGCTTTGCATACACTTTTCAGCATGTGGTTGGGGGCTATTTGACGCTTACGCAGGGCGTCGCGCCCAGACTACGAACAGTGTACCGCCGAGAAGCCCACCCGTCGCCGCGCCACTTATCAGTAGCCACGGCAGCGCCCCATCAGTAACAACTGGGCGCCCCCCTCCGTCGCTGCCGACAAACATCTGCACATCCGATCTCCCGGAAGTGCCGTTACCATCGACGTAGAGCACCTGGTAGTAGATATTGTCATCACTCTGGTAGGGGAGGGTCGCAGTGCCGGTCGCGTCAGCGTAGGCGTAGCAGACGCCGTCATCGTCGCACACCTCCTCGCCCACAATCTTGAGCTCGGCTATCTGCCACTCGCCAGTGTAGTTTTGGCTATCATAGTTGTAGACTGCGAACGAGGTGCCGATGCCCTCCTCGGCCTCGAACTCCACCTCGAGTTGTGCGCCAGCTTCGGTGAAGAGTTCGCGCTGGCGGTCGATCTCGGGCACGTCGCGCTCAGGATTATCGTAAATAGTGCTCTGCGGCGACGCCGACTGGATTGAGCGCGGGGTAGGGTAGGTGTCGTCGCTCGGATCATCGTTCTTGCCGCCCGACTCGGTGTCATCCCGGTCAAAGACCGCTGCAATCGGGGTAATCCGGCCGGGGTTGATGGGAATCTTGATGGGTCCCTCGACGCCATCGGCGTCAACTTGCGTTGTCGGCACCTTCCAGACAGCTTCGTAGGTGGCTGCCTCATCCTTCTGCAGGGTGAATTCCTCACCCTCAATGGCATATCCGCGGAACACTCGCATGTTAACCCAGTCCTGCTCCAGGTACGAGGACCAGGCAGTAACATCATCTTCAACCATGAAGACATAGAGCGTACCGTCCAGATTAGTGTCCTCGAGCCCTGCCTGCTGCTCCCACGACTCCGGTCCAGCCAGGCCGTGGTAGGTCATGTCGACTCTGACTTTGAATGTCCCGACTTCGCCCTCGGTCGAGCTGCCTATGAACTCGCTGTAGATGTCCAAATCGACTATCTTGAAATCTTCGCCGTCGTCACCGTCACGGGGCCCGGAGTCCTCCAGTTCGGCCTTGTAGTCGTCGTAATTGCTTTCGCTGCCGCCGCCCTCGTAACGGTAGTTGCCGTCGAACTGCGCGTTTGGAGTCCCAGTCTGCCCGTAGTGGTCACGCATACGTGCATTGGAGTCCTCAGTGTGGAACGGGTCGTCGCCGGCACCACCGTTAGGTTGGTGGAAGTAGACGATGTGGTATGGCACCGAAGAATCACCCTCGATGTCATGCAGCACCTCGTCCATGGCGGGGTCGGCATAGGACATGCAGAAGACGCAGCTGAGGCTGGTAAAGAGCTCGACCAGCGGCCGGTGGGTCCAGCCGTTGGGATACTCGCGATCCGCACTAACTGTAGCCACAGTATCAGGTGTTGCAGTAGTCACGGCGGGCACTGCCATGAGCAGCAGCGCCAGCAACAGGATGGAAAAGCTGCGCATAATGCACCAAGCTCGGCGTAGCGTATCGGCTATTTAAGTTTCGTTCCAGAGCTGCGCCAGCCGCGTGCAGAGCCGCTGTAGGAATACCACCTCGCCCTGCGAGAAAGGGTCGCGCGTGTGCGAGTCGATATCGAGCTGCGCGACGAACTCGCCGTCGGCATGAATTGGAATGACAATTTCCGACTGCACCCCCAGCCTAGCTGGGGCTTAAGCCGCTTCGTAGAAGATTTCGATTGAGATGTAGGGGCCAAGTTCCTGCGTTTCCCACGCCTGTGTTTCGACTCCATCCACAGTCATCCGCAATGTGTGGGTCTCATCCACTGCATGGTCGAGCACCTGTTCGCTCGAGAAAGGCTGCTCCCAGATGGCGAAGAAGTCTTCCAGAGTTACCGTCGTGTTAGCGACGGTTTCGACGTGAATCTGCCCTGAATTATCGTATGTATGGACAGGATGGATGAACAGGACGCTGCCATCGTCGTTGTATTCGAAGCCGACATTAGCCGGCACTTCCGCCCGCTCGCCATCGATTGTGATGTTGAGCCAGAAGTGGTAATGGTAATCGCTCACGATACCTTGTAGAGCATAGATACAGATGGCCGACTTGAGCAGGTCGCCGTAATCCTGCTCCTGCGGTTCCGGCTCAGGCAGGCTGAGCCAGTAGATTCCGCTCAGCACGGAAATAGTCATGAGGCTGAGGGCAAGCCCCGTCACCAGCTCCTGCCGCATCAGCTCTTCGGTTGGCCCTGCAGCACCAGATAGCCTAGGAGAGCGGCACCGACTGCCGACAACCCTGCGACCGCCAGCAGCCAGCTGGGTCGCCCCTCCTCTTCAGGAGTGGATTCTTCTGGCGGCGGCTGCTGGAAGCCAGCAGCTATGTGGCCAGCCCCCACGTCGGGATTGACCACGATCGTGGCGTTGAGAATCCCGCCGTCGGAGAGCAGGTCCTGGTAGTAATAGGTCCCGGTCCCGAAGGTGGAGTTGAAGCTTACCCGGAACGAGGTCTGGCACTCTTCGTCCAGCTTGGTACCATTTTCATCACTCTCGCACTCGTTCTGCAAGGTGCCGGAGTCCCAGTCGTAGGTGCCATTGTAGAGTCCGTCACCGTCACCGTCGTAGACAATCCGGTGGGTGAGGTTGTCGTCTTCGCCGACATCTATCCAGAGTGCCGTGTCGTTGTACTGGAAACTGGCGGTTTCTGGGACTATTCCGTCATCCCTCACAATGATACTGAAAGTTCCCGCATCATGTGCCTCTGCCGATGGGAGTACCAGTGCCAGCACCAGTACGAGCAAGACGACAATGGCAATCCTCACCTGACTCATCGGCGAGGCAGCAGGGGGTGGTATAAATTAGCGCCTGAATGAGGATAAATCCCAGTTATCCAGACCCTAGCATTAATGCCACATCGTGGTGGAGATCGCGGTAAGTCCAGTCGAGTCCCGGCCACGCCACCCGCAGCCGCCCCTGTTGGTCGATGATGTAGAGGATAGTCGAGTGGTTGACGCCGTAGTCGTCGTCTCCTTCATCATCAGTTTCATTATCCCCATTGTCTCCAGTTTCATTATCGCCGTTTTCGTCGTGCTCATGTTCCTCAGTTTCATTACCCCCATTGTCTCCAGTTTCATTATCACCGTTTTCGTCGTGCTCATGTTCCTCAGCACCCACTTTCTCGACATAGATGTCATATGGTGCCCACACCGAATTGTTCATCGCCATTTCCGGCATTCCGGCACTCGAGGTGAGGTGTGGCCAGCTGGCGTTCTTCATTGTGGTCCAGTGGGCAAGGTGCTCGACGGTATCTCGTGATGGATCGACTGTGACAGAGAGGATTTCCACCCGCTCACCATAATCCGCACCGAGGGCTTCCTGCAGCTTGCCGAGCTGGTAGGTGACTTGAGGGCAGATGTCAGGGCAGCTGGTGTAGATGAAGGTCATTACCACTATCTTGCCAGTGGTCTCGTTGAAGCTGAAATTGTTGCCATACTGGTCAACCAGCGTGAAGTCGGCCGCCGCCTCCCCAGGTAGTTCGACGCCCCAAAAATTTTCCTCTGAAGGCGTATCGTGTAGGCAGCCTGTCAGCGTCAGTACCAGCGCTAGCAGCATGGCTCGAAAGCTAGAGTTAGAGTTCATTTGCGGGCCACCAGCCCGAGGTATAAATAGCCGTCAGAAGTCCGCGTGCAATATGCAACAGGCGGTCCTGCGAGTCTCCGCAATCCTGCTGCTGGTCGTTGCCGTCGCAGCGACTGCAGCCTACCTGTTGGAGGGCGACGCCGGTCCTAGCGGTGGCACCGGCCCCACGACGGGGCGCCCCTTCGCCGACGCGCTGCTACAGGATGAGGAACATGACCACCGCAATGCGTCGGAACACCAACTTTACACCGACAATATCGAGTATGTTGACTTCAACCCCAATTTTGACAACGCCGAAATTCAAGTCGCCGAAGCGCCTGATGGGCGCACCTACGCCTACCAGGCAGGCTGGAATGAGATGCGTATCATTGATGTCACGGACCCTTACAATATGAGCGAGGTAGGTAGGTACAGCGATCCAAATACTCAGGTGCTTGACGTCAAGTACATCGAATTTGACGCACGCGAATACGTGATTATTCAAAACCAGATTATAGACCCCGGCAACGCTGACCCAGACTTTACCACCTGGAACGATTTCGTACAGGTAGCGGTAACGCTGGTTGATGTCACGAACAAGGCCAACCCAATCTGGGTCGACCACTGGAACGACATTGACCACCCCTCAGGACCACACAACCTCTACACCCACATGATTGACGGCGAGTGGTATATTTTCGTTGCTAACCCGGATTACACAGCCTGTCAAATTGGGAGTGAGGAAGCATGTGGTGGTATTACTATTGCGCACTTGAACCTGCAGGGCTCGGCATCACGCTTACTCGACGAGGTCCCTGCCTCTGGCGAGGGGCACACGATTAACAAAGTAGGCGAGGCCGAAGTGGCATGGTCAACCACCCGTGGCGGCTGGATTTACATCCATGACATGACCGTCCAGAAATGGCCGGGTGAGGACACTAATGACCCACGCTATGGTCACACCTACATCTACGGCGCCTACTGGGAAGCGGGACTACGCATCTTTGACCTCGAAACCATTCCTCACCCAGTCAATACACCAGCCCAATACATAGCGATGGCAACTACCTGTAAGGCGGGGCTTGGCAATCCAGTCACCTGTCGCTGGCGCGCGCCCGAGGTCGGACAGTGGATGGACTTTGCCGACTTGGACCATGACGGGCAGCCCGACTCCAGCACGACCGGTAACGTCAACGGCGGCCGCGCCTCCTACATCCACTACGTTGAGCCCTTCCCGGTACTGGTCGACGGCAGCCACCTGGGTCTCGGCAGCGAGCTGCGCCACGTCACTTTCTGCGCGACCGAGGTCCTAGAGACATCTGTCGGCACCGGGCTGACATACATTCTTGATACCACAGAGTACGAGATGGTTAATGGCAACCTGCGCTTCAAGCCGCAGCTGCTCAGCTACTGGGAGAATCCTTTCGGGGTAGACCACTACATCCCCGGCGGCGAGGAGTGGCTTATTTTCAGTCCACACAACCTAGACAGCGCGTGGTTTCCCACAACACCTGAGACAGATGCTTCTATGGGCGGTAGCTGGGACGGCCGGCTCTACATGGGTAACTACCATACTGGTCTCTGGGTACTCGACTTGGAGACGCTGATGGCGCCACCTGTAGAGAACATGACCGACCTACATTTTGCTGCAACCGTCGGATACTACCTGCCGCACGGCGCCGATGGCCAGACGCTCGATTCCGATTTCTACGACTTCGGCTGGGTGCCGTTCCTTTGGACCGCCGAATACCACAAAGGCTACATCTACCTGAGTTGCATCACCAGTGGCCTATACGTTGTGCAACTGGATTTGGATGTGCCGTACACTGGACAGGACTACGGTTAATCCCGCTTCACTGAGATAATCTGTTGCGACTGTGCCGGGCGGTCCCCCCCGCCGGTCTTACAAGCCTCTATTTTGCGCACAATCCCCATCCCTGAAGTCACCTCACCAAAGATAGCGTGCTTGCCGTCGAGCCAGGGGGTTGCAACCGTAGTGAGGAAGAACTGGCTGCCGCCCGTATTGGGGCCGGCGTTGGCCATGCTCAGCAGCCCGGGGCGGTCGTGCTTCAGCTGTGTATGGAACTCGTCCTTGATTTGCCAGCCAGGGCCGCCGGTCCCGGCGCGTGGGCTGCGCGGGTCNTTCGAGTGGGGGCAGCCCGCCTGTAGCATGAAGTCACGAATAACGCGGTGGAAATGGAGGCCGTTGTAGAACCCCTTGTCGACCAGCTTCAGGAAGTTGGCCGTGGTCTGCGGGGCGCGGTTAACGTAAAGCTTCAGCGAGATGTCGCCGGCGCTGGTGCGCATCGTGAGGGTGGTCATGCCGCCGCCACCCGGGCGGGCGATAAAGCGTTGCGGGAAGCTTTTTGAAACCGGGCCTTGCCCGAGCGTGGAGGACCCTGTCAGCACCCCCGATTTCTGGGAGGCCTGCTATCACGCCGGCGAAGACCAGTGGGACCTGGGCCAGCCGACGCCGCTGTTCGAGCGCGTCGCGGCGGAGCTCGAGCCGGGGCGCATATGCCTCATTGGCTGCGGCCGCGGCTGGGACGCAGTCACCTTCGCGAAGGCGGGCTTCACCGTCACCGCCATCGACTTCGCCGAGCCGGCGGTGCTCGCGGCGCGCCGCAACGCGCTCGCGGCGGGCGCCGAGGTGACTGTCCTCAAGGAGGATATTTTCGACCTGCCCGGGGAGCTGCACGGACAGTTCGACTACCTGCTGGAATACACCTGCTTCTGCGCCGTCTCGCCGCTGCGTCGCTTCGAATACGACCGCGTCGCGTGGCAGCTGCTGAAGCCGGGTGGGATGCTCGTCGGCGCGTTCTTCCCGCTCGACAAGCCGCTCGCCGAGGGCGGCCCGCCATGGGGCGTCACCATCAGCGAGCTGCACGCCCTCTTCTCGCTCCACTGGCAGCTTGACCGCGAGGAAGCCCCCGAAGACTCAATCGAGCCGCGCCGCGGCCGCGAAGTGCTGCAATACTGGCGGAAGGTCTAGAGCTCGGCTTCGACCGAATCGGCCGATTCCTCGTCCTCTTCCTCGGGCTCATCGACCGGCGTGAACTTAGTGCCGTAGTAGATGATGCCGGACTCGCTGTCCTCGCCCAGCTTGCGGAAGACCGCCTCGACGCGCATGCCGCGCTTCACCATCTCGGGCGCGACATCGACAATCTGCGCCGTTATGCGTGCGCCTTCGTCCATCTCAATCATTGCCATGGGGTAGGGGCCGTGCATCTCGTAGCCCTGCTGCGGCTGGTAGACCACGGTGTTCGCGACTATCTGGCCGGTGCCAGCGAACTTGTGCTCTTCCATCTTGCCGAGCGACTCGCGGTGGCAACTGGAGCACATCGCGCGCGGCGGGTAGTGATACATGTCGCAACCGGTGCAGTGCGAACCGATCAGGTTGTAGCGCACCGGCATCTCGCGCCAGAAGCGGGGGACCGCCATCAGTTCATCTCCAGCAGGTGGACCACCGCCGTCGCGCCGGTCCCGCCGTGGTTCTCGAGCAGCCCGAGCGTCGCGCCCTTGACCTGCCGCTCGCCGGCGGTGCCGCGCAGCTGCTGCACGATTTCGACCGCCTGCGCGACGCCGGTTGCGCCGGGCGGGTGGCCGCGCGCCTTCAGCCCGCCGCCGGTGTTGACCGGGATGGCACCACCGAGGGCGGTGGCACCATCGAGCGTCAGCTGTCCGGCCGCGCCGCGCTCGGCAAGGCCGATTTCCTCGAGCGCTATCAGTTCGGAGATGGTGAAGTTATCGTGGATTTCGGCGACGCTGACGTCGGTCGCCTTGCGGCCGGCGTGCGCGAACGCCCGCTCGGCGGCGACGCCGATGGCCGGCATGCGACTCAGGCTGGCGCGGTGGTGCAGGCTGAGCGTGTCGGACGCCTGCCCCGAGCCGATAATCGAGACTGGCTTCTTCGAAAATTCCTTGGCGCGGTCGCTGGCGCAGAGCACGACCGCTGCGCCGCCGTCACTCTGCGGCGCACAGTCGAGCATCCGCAGCGGGTCGGAAACCAGCCCCGAGCCGGAGACCGCTTCTGGCTTGATTGGGAATGGAAATTGCGCCTGCGGGTTCAATGCCGCGTGGCCGTGGTTTTTCGAAGCGACGGCCGAGAGCATCTCGCGCGTCGTCCCGAACTCGGTCATGTGTGCCTGTGCCATCATCGCGTGCAGCGACGCAAAGGTTGCGCCCTGCTGCGATTCCCACTCCTCGTCGGCGCCCATCGAGAGCGTGTGCGCCGATTCCGAGTCGCTGACGTCGGTCATCTTCTCGGCGCCGCCAACAACCGCGACGTCGATGAAGCCGCCCGCGACCGCCATGTACGCCTGCCGCAACGCCAGCCCGCCCGAGGCGGAGGCGCCTTCGATGCGCGTCGACGGGACGTGCGCGCCAGCCATGGCGCAGTAGTCGGCAATCAGCGCCGAGACGTGCTCCTGCTGCACCAGCGAACCGGCCGCCATGTTGCCAACGTAGAGCGCGTCGATGTCGTTGCTGCTGATGCCGGCGTCCTGGATTGCCTCCAGCCCCGCCATCAAGCCGAGCTCGCGCAGCGACTTGTCCCACAGTTCGCCGAACTTGGTGACGCCGGCGCCGATAATCGAGACTTCCCTCATCCGCCCGACCCCATGTGGATTTTCCCGCGATACTTGGCGTAGGTGGGATAGTTGATTATTTTCATCCTGCTAATCATCTGCTCGACGGTAACGCTGCGGTCTAGGTTCTCAATGTGGTCAGTGATGGTGATGTCGAACCCGTCGCTGCCGGCGCCCGAGCCGTAGGCGATGGAGAGGATGCGGTCGCCCGGCTTCGCGACATCAAAGACCGCCGCGAGGCCAAGGAAGACTGCGCCGGAGTAGGTGTTGCCAACGCGCGGCGTCATCAGCCCCGTCTCGACCTGTTCGGGGGTGAAGCCCAGCGCCTTGGCGACCCGCAGCGGGAACTTGCCGTTGGGCTGGTGGGTGACGATATACTGGTAGTCCTTCGCCTCGGTTCCCGCCATCTTCATCGTCAGCTGCGCGCAGCTGGCGACGTGCCGGAAGTAGGCTGGCTTGCCAGTGAAGCGGCCGCCGTGGCGCGGGTATTGCTGCCCCTCACGCCGCCAGAAGTCGGGGGTGTCGGTCGTGTAGGAAGTGGTGTGGTTAATTTCGGCAATCACCTTGTCGCGCCCGATCAGGAACGCGCCGCCGCCCGCCGAGGCGGAATATTCCAGCGCATCGCCCGGCGCCGCCTGCGAAGTGTCGACGCCAATCGCGAGGCCGTAGTCAATCTGTTTGTCGCCCACCATCCCGAGGCAGGTCTGGATGGCAGCGGTCCCCGCCTTACAGGCGAACTCGTAGTCGGCCGCCGTCAGGTAGGGCGTCGCGCAGACCGCCTCCGCCACGACGGTCGAACTGGGCTTGACCGCATAGGGATGTGACTCAGAGCCGGTGTAGATTGCGCCAACCTGCTGGCCGGTCACACCGCAGCGCTTCATCGCCGTGCGGGCGGACTCGACCGCGATGGTAATCACGTCCTCGTCTGGCCCCGGGACCGACTTGGAGTAGACGTTCAGGTTGCGCGCCATGGCGCTGCCGTCCTGACCCCACACCGAGGCAATCTCGGTGGTCTCAATCTTGTAGCGCGGAATATACGCGCCATAGCTTACGATTCCATTCATAATTTCTCCAGTCCTGCCTGAACCTGCCCGAGGGAAAGTTCAGTACTGACGAGTACAATCCGTTCCATTTCCGCCAGCTTGGCAGCCAGCTTGTCAACGTTGCCAGGCTGGATGTAGCAGACCATCCGTGGCTTGACCGGGTGCGCCCGCACCGCAATCATCGGCGAGCGGCCGAACTTGACTCCCGTAAAGAAAAGCGCACGCTCGTTGGACCAGCCGTACATCTGGCCGAAGTTGGCGCCCGAGAAAGTGGTAATCGCGCGTAGCGCGTCAACGATAGTGTAGCCGTAGATGGGGCGTTCCAGTTCCTCCTCCCCGGAGAGCACCTTGCCGCCAGTCGCCTCGACGATGCTCGTAATCGGCAGCCCGATGGCGAATTCCTGGATGCTGGTGATGGCCGAGTTGCCTTGCTGCCCCTCCATGTTGGTCACGATGCGGCCGCCGTGCGCGCGGTCGTAGCTCACCATGGTTTCGACCAGCCGTCGCACGGTCCCGATACCGGGCGAGCGGCGGCGGCCTTTCTCGAAATCGCACACCACGCTCGGATTCACCCCGAGGAGGCTCGCCAGCTGCTTCTGTGAAAGCTGGAAGATTTCGCGCCACTTGCGGAGCGTCTCACCAGGGCTGTCCGAGACCACGATTTCACCCGCCATACGGCGAGTCAGCTGGGCGTCCACGCGGCGGCAGCCAGAGGGTCTATATAACGATAAGCGTATCCCACTTCGTCAATCGTCAAACATGCGGGGCGGCAGGGGCTGCTGGCCGTTGGCCGGCTTGCAGACGACCTATATAAATACCGCNGGTAGTGCAATCGTGTGTCCCATTCAGTCTTCACACCGCATTCGCTCTTCCTGNCTCGCGGCACCGGCACTCATCGCGAGAAGCTCGCCTCGTTTGAGCTGGCGCTGCGCGAGGCGGGCATCGAGTGCTACAACCTCGTGTCGGTTTCCTCCATCCTGCCACCGCGCTGCGAGTTTGTCGAGCTGGTGGATGGAACAGGATTGCTCCAGCCGGGACAGGTGGTCCCGGTTGTCATGGCTCGCAGCGACAGCAACGTGCCGGGGACGCTTGTCAGCTCCGGCGTCGGCGTCGCGGTGCCGCGTAACCGCGACCACTATGGTTACCTCTCCGAGCACCACGCCACCGGTATGGGCGAGCAGGAGATGGAGGATTACGTCGAGGACCTCGCCGCCGAGATGCTCGCGACTACCTANGGNATCGNGTTCGACCCTGACGCGTCGTGGGATGAAAAACGTGAAATCTGGAGCATCGACAACCGCATCGTGCGCACCCGTTCAGTGAACCAGGTCGCGACCGTTGGCGAGAATGGTTTCTGGACCACGACCGTCGCTGCGGCGGTGCTGGTACTCTGACGGGAACCGCTTAATACCGGGAGCACATCGTCGAGGCAGCATGGCCGAGGCGCGCACTCTCTGGACATACCGGGACAAGTCGCNAATTACCNCTATGGCGATCGGTAGCGAGGGGGAGTTCTGCGCTGTCGGTAGCCGGCAGAGNGGANTCACGTTCCTCGGGCCGGACGGCCGGCAGCTCTGGCGGCAGCAANAAATANCCGACATCCGNGATATNTCGCTCGCNGGCAACGCGCGTGCGGTACTGGTCGCCAGCGGCGACAACTCCATCCACTACCTCGACCGGCGCGGACGCGAAATATGGTCTCGCAGTACCAGCCACTCCGCGACTGCGGTTGGTGTCTCCAACCGCGCCGACCTNATCGTTGTNGGCACCCGCCGGGGCAACCTCTCNGCCTACGACCGCACCGGCAAGCTGCTNTGGGAGCACCAGCCGGGCGGGACCGACTTCCGCATCAACGACGTCGCCATCTCGGCCAACGGCCACTACGTCGTCGTCGGGACCGACTACATGCACATCTACCTCTACGACGCGAAGGGGAACGTGCTGTGGGGCACNGAGACCACCGGCAAGGTGCTCGAGGCGTGCGTCAGCAACAACGGNGACTACATCGGCTACATGACCGATGACAACCGCATCTACTTTGCGGTCAAGAATTCGCGCGTCATCTGGGAATACCACTTCAACCGCCAGCCGCTCTGGATTGACATGGCCTCGACCGCCGACTTCCTCGTCGTCGGCGAGAGCCCGCGCAAGGTCTCGGTCTTCACCAAATCAGGCCGCCGCGCCTGGAGCTTCGAGCTCCCTGACGGCAGCCCTGTCGGCCGCATGGCGCGCAGCGGCGGCCACGTGTTGGTTGGCNGCNGCAAGGGGGGNGCCACCATGCTCGGCATCGAGGCGTTCCTCGCGAAACTGCNGCGGCAGTCGCAGCGGCAGGTCGAGCGCGCGCGCAGCGAGGGGCTCGACACACAGGAGGCGGAGCAGCTGCTCTACGCTGCCAAGCGCGCGCTGGCCGACGGGTCGCATCAGGAATTCCTCGAAACTATCGGCAAGGCCAATGCCGCCGCGCAGGAGGCGCCNCTGGCGCGCAAGCAGGAGAAAAAGTCTGTCACCGGAGCAGGAGGCGATAGCAACGCCTGCGGCAGTTGCGGGACGGGCAACCCCTCTGGCTTCCAGTTCTGCGGTGGCTGCGGCCAGAAACTCTCGTTCAGCTGTGCTGGCTGCGGGACGCCGGCGCAACCCGATTTCAAGTTCTGTGGCAATTGCGGCCACACTCTCTGACGATACGGGCTGAGCAGGTTGTTTAATACCTGAGCGGTTGCCCCCCATGGCCTCCACGACTCCNTCCCGTTTGCTCGAGAACGCAATGAAGTACGCNGACCAGCCGGCGCTTTCATCACCGTCAGGCGACGACTGGATGACNGAGACCTGGTCCGAAGTNACNGAATTCGTGATGGACATCGCCAAGTCGCTGGTCGCGCTGGGCTTCGAGCCGGGCGATAAACTGAGCATTTACAGCTACAACCGTCGCGAATGGTATGGTGGCTACCTCGCCGCGCAGATGGCGGGCGGTGCCGGAGTTGGCATCTACCACACTTCGTCGGCNGAGGAGGTCGAGTGGATTGCCGGCAACTCGGAATCGAAAGTGCTGTTTGTCGGTGACAACCCGATGGCGNCTGGCGACAAGGACAAGATGCCGCAGCACCGGCTGATGCANGTCATNGACGGCCTGCCCGCNGTCGAGCACTTNGTGCTGCTGCCGGGCGTNNNTGGNGTNGAGCANGAGCGNATGATNACCTGGGANGCGTTCATNGGNCACGNCNGNGGNGTCGAGACCGCGACGCTCCACGAGCGCGTCGGCGCGCTGACCGACGCCGANACGAGCGCGCTTATCTACACNTCCGGGACAACGGGCAACCCCAAGGGCGTCGTGCTGACGCACGGCAACTGGAATTTCGAGGTCAAGGCGGCCGACTTCGCCTTCCTGTTCACTCAGGGGGAGCGCTATGTTTCGTGGCTGCCGCTGGCGCACGTTTTCGGCCAGTTGATTGACAACCATTACTGGGTCGACAAGGCGATGCACATGTATGTGGCGGACAACCCGCTCAACGTCGTCGACCTCGCCAAGGAGGTGCAGCCGCACCTGTTCATCGGCGTCCCNCGCATCTACGAGAAAATATATTCCAANGTCAAGGCCGCTATTGATAGTAAGGCCTATCTCCGCATCGGTCTCAGGTCGCCGATTGCGAGTATCTTCCGCAAGATACTGAGGAAGAAGACCGGGATGAAGGCGTGCCGCTTCGCCGTCACCGGCGCGGCGCCCATCAATCCAGATATCCTGGAGCTGTTCCAGTCGCTCGGCATCCCCATCTTTGAGGGATACGGTATGACCGAGAACACGGCGGGCGCGACGCTCAACTACGCCGAGCAGAACCGCGTCGGCAGCGTCGGCCCAGTATTCCCCGGTACCGAGATGAAGGTGGCCGACGATGGCGAGCTGCTGATTCGCGGCCCGCACGTCATGAAGGGCTACTACAAGGACCAGAAGGCGACCGATGCGGTGCTCCGCGACGGCTGGCTCTACACCGGAGACGTCGGAACAATTGACAGCGACGGCTTCGTGAAAATCACCGGTCGCAAGAAGGAAATTTACGTCAGCTCGGGCGGCAAGAACATCGCGCCGCTGGTCATCGAGGAGACCATGAAATCGATGCCACTGGTGTCGCAATGCTTCTTGGTCGGCGACGCCCGCAAGTACTGTTCGGCGCTGTTGACGCTCGACGCTTTCGCCATCATGCGCGACAAGCTCGGGATGGACCCGCTCAAAATACCCAAGAATCCTGTCGAGCAGGTGGCGAAGCTGGAGGAGCTGGGGCATCCGCTGGAGGAATACACCGGCTCGGCCGACATCCGCGCTGAAATCCAGGCGCAGGTGGACGAGCTGAACCAGAAATTTTCGAACCCCGAACAGGTCAAGAAATTCGCCCTCCTGCCGCGCGACTTCACCGTCGACGACGGCGAGCTGACTCCCACGCTCAAAATCAAGCGCAACCCCATCGCCGCGAACTGGGCGGCGGAAATCGAGTCGCTCTACGCCGACGCATGAGCCTGCTGCGCGCCAGCTTCGCGCTTTGCGGCATCCTTGCGCTCGCCAACACTCTGCTGGCGGAGNGCGCGCTGGTCGAGTATCTGGCGTATCTGGCGGCGCTGGCGGCGTTCGGCCTTGCGGCGTGGTGGCCCGACCCGCTGCCGCCGCCCCCCGTGCCGGGGCAGTGGTCGGTGCCCGCCGNGGAGCGCGAACGCGCGCACGCCGAGTGCAGCGGCTGCGGACGCGAAGTGGATGCTGGCTGGTCGATGTGTCCCTACTGCTCGGCGCGGCTGTAGCAAGCGCGGCGGCTGCGCTTGTGGCTCCGGCAGTCTAAAGAGCCCCAAGGATAGTGGGGNCCATGGCCCAGACGGAGGTCGGTCGGGTTGACAAGTATTTCCGCAAGGTAGGCGTCGTGGCACTCGAGCTGAGTGCGGCCATCGCAGTCGGCGACAAGCTGCGCTTCTCCGGCGCCACTACCAACTTCGAGATGAAGCTGGAGTCGATGCAGATTGACCATGAGGTGGTCGAGAGCGCCGCCGCAGGCGCGGACGTCGGCATCGCGGTACCGGAGCGGGTGCGGCGCAGCGACACGGTCTATCGCGTCAGCGACTGACGCCAACTTTATCACCCGCCGACGCTCCACCGCCATAATGCGACGACTNGCGGCAATCCTGCTGGCGGTGCTGCTGCTGGCGGGCAACTTGCAGTTGCCNGCGGCGAGCGAACCGGCTGCGCCAGCCGCTTCCACGGTGCCAGCGCCAGCGCCAGCGCCAGCGACCGCCGACGACACGCCGCCGGCCGCGCCGTGGTGGGAGCGCACGTCGCGCGACGCGGACCGCAACGGCNTCGTTGACTGGCTCGAAACGCGCGATNCGTCCACGGCTGTCGGGGTTTCCTACGGATACCAGCCGGGCGAGCGCGAGCTGGAGTCGCTGCTGCTGGCGGGCTTCGAGCCGCGGCTGCTGCTCTCCGACGCGGTGCTGCTCGGCCCTNTCGCTCCCGAGCGCTTCGCGCTGGCTGCGTCGCTGCCGGGGGTCGTGATGGTCGAGCCGTATGGCAAGGTCGTGTTCTACGGCGACGTNCAGACGCCCAATATCAAGGCGAAAAATTCGACTGCTTACCCCATGGGTGCGTGGGACCTAGGNTACACCGGCCGNGGGGTNAACATCGCGATTGTTGATACGGGNATCGACNANGNNCATCCNGGGCTGNCNGGNAANTTCGTNGCGGGNTNCGACGCGGTCTGCNNCGATGACGANNCCNNTATNCNGACTGTCNGCGANNGCTCCGNCGATTACGGNNTGNNGAGCCNGNANGACGACGGCNNNTTNNACCCNGACGANNNNAACCAGCACGGCACNGCCTGCTCGGGNATGGCGACCNCNACCGGGCTGCTNNCCGACGGGANNNTNANCGACTANCAGGGCGCNGCGCCCGACGCGTCGNTGGTNGACGTGNNNATCGGCNCCGACGCTNGGCGCAGGNCCGTTCGAGAACTACNTNNCTCGAGCAGGAANTCTACGAGTCGGCNATGAACGGCCTGCANTGGGTTNTCGANNACCGCGATNANNCGTGGNCNGGNGNGGNNGAGGCGAACNACGGCATCGANATNGTNTCGCTCTCGTGGGGCATAANCTCGNANGATNNANNNNGGTNGCGACGGCACCGACATGCACTCGCGNNNGCTCGA
>PCCI01000009.1:25797-27917 GCA_002731655.1 Methanobacteriota archaeon
TGANCGAGGCGGGCGTCGTCGTCAGCGTNGCNGCNGGNAACGACGGCCCCAANAACGANGGCNTNTCNGGNATGGGCTCGTCGAGCCTCTCGGTCACNGTCGGNGCNCTCGACGACCAGNACACCATCGAGCGCGGCGACGACACCATCGCCGGCTACAGCAGCCGCGGCCCGCGNCGCGACAACAANGANGGCTACCCCTANGACGAGCTGAAGCCCGACNTNAGCGCGTCCGGCAGNNANATCGTGCAGGCNNAGGGCTGCTNCACTTCGNNCAGGNTNCAGCANCNGCATCNCGNNGCANGACGCNNCGNACAACGGCTACTCCGGCCGTGGCTCCGGCACNAGNTACGCGACGCCGTCGGTGGCGGGGGTGATGGCNCTNCTGCTCGAGGTCAACGNCAACCTGACNCCNGCCGTGNTCAGGGAAATCCTGCGCACCACCGCCGAGCCGCGCGGNGAGCCGACCTACCCCGANCTGGACCNGTTCTGGAACCGCGATTTCGGCTGGGGCATGGTCGACGCGCTNCTGGCGGTCGAGGAGGCGANAAAGCTGGAAGANCCCGAGAACGTCGATGTNGAGCTGCAGGCGCACATCCTCGAGACCATCACGAACGACTCCGTCGTCATCAAGGGCGTCTCGTGGGCGCGGCTCGGCAANGTCTCGGCGGTGCAGTACCGCATCGATGGCGGGCCGTGGCGCGAGGTGCACGACTACGCGGTCGCACTGCCGCAGCCGACCGGCGCCTACATTCCGTGGTCCATCACGCTCAGTGAGGAAGAACTGGCNTTCAGCGGCAACCACGCGCTCTTCGTCCGCGCGCTCGGCAACGACGGCTTCCACTCGCTGACGCCGCATGTCCATTTCGTTGCCGACGGTTTCACTCCCGAGTCGAGCGCGCGCGACTTGCTGCCGCTGATTCTCGCCCTTGCGGTGGCGCTGGGCGGCACGGTCGCGGTCGTTGCGTGGCGCGGTGGTTACCTTACGNCGCCGCGCGATTAGTCGCGCGATTATTTCCTGCGCTCGCTTCGTGCGCCAACAACCACTCCTTCGCGCCCGGCAGTCCCGACCATCCTCCCGGGTCGCTGACGCCGACCGCGCGGTGGCATGGTATCAGCACCGGAATCGGGTTTCGCGCGCACGCCTGCCCCACCGCCTGCGCGGCGCGAGGCGACCCGGCCCGCGCCGCCAACTCACCGTAGGTGGCGGTCTCGCCCGCCGGGACCGCGCGCAGCGCTTCCCAGACGCGCTGCTGGAAGGCGGTGCCGCCGGGGCGCAGCATGAGCGCGGGTGGTTCGCCGGCGTCGAAATACGCGCTGAGCACCCTCGCGACGCGCTCGCCCGCTGGCGAGCGAGGTCCGTCGCCGGCGGCCTTCGCGGGCGCGCCAGTGCGTGGGGAGCGGGGGAACTCTAGCCGTGTGACCACGTCGCCGTCAAGCGTCAGCGCCAGCGGGCCGAGCGGCGAAGCGACCGCGAACTGTTCCATCGCGCGGGGAGCCGCGGCCGCTTTTTAGCGTTGCTCGACCGGCCGCTTTCAAAATAAATTTTTGAAACATGATTAAATACTCATCGTCTCAGGGGGCACCATGTCGCAATACTTGGTCTGGGTCCTGCTCTGGCTCTGCGTCTGTCTGATGCCTGTCGGTTACGACCGGGCCAAGTTTGGCGTCACGAAAATCAGGTCGACCCACTACGGCGTCCCCGAATTCTTCCGAAACGCTCGCTTCGTCAGCGTCAGCGGCTTCATCCTTTTTCCGCTTTCCACCGCCATATTCTGGGTGGTTGTACTAGTCGGCTGGGCGGTATTCCAGGACCTGACCTATGCGCGCTGGAACGGTTCCCTCCTAGGAGTCATGTCGCTCTCAATCGTTTTCCTGGCCATGGGAACCGTGATCCGCTACCTCTCGGTCGGGCACATCCGTGGCAGAGACCCGGACGGTAGGGTCCTGCTGCAATACGTCGGAGTCCGTCCGTTCGTTGTAATCGGCATTATTCTCCTGCTCGTCGGTTCCAATATCACTCCGCTGATGGGCAACCTCGAATTCAACCCGCTGTTCAAGGACCTGAACGAGAGTGCCGAGAACACCGACGCGCCCGCAAACTACCTGACCGACCCCAAC
>PCCI01000010.1 GCA_002731655.1 Methanobacteriota archaeon
GCTCGCAGCCACTAGTTTACCAGTTGTCCGACAGGGCATTGCTGGGCAGCCACGCTGCAAGGGATAAGAGCTGAAAGCATCTAAGCTCGAAACCCACCCCGAGACGAGGCACTTTGACGCCCGTAGAAGACGGGATGATAGGACCGGGGTGTACGCACCGAGAATTATAGTGGTGCCAGAAACCGCTTCGGTGGCGGAAGGTACCACTTCGAGGTGTTCAGCCCGCCGGTTACTAAGAGTTATTACTGCTATCAGGCCGTCGGCCCGACCGCAAATAGGTCTGCGTCTGTCTTGGCAAGGACGGAAACTATCTGACTAGCGTAAGCTCTGGTTCTTTCGAGTTTGTCCGTTGGTAACGATCTGGCCCAGCTCAAACTGGGCCAGACGCAAACAGGTCTGTGTCTATCTTGACCAGGGCGGTAATCCCTGGCCTCAGCGGAAGCGCTGCATGCCCTTAATTTCGGGCTTGCCTGAAACCGGTCCAGCTCACGCTGGGCAGCTCGCTTCAGGTAGCCGTCGTGCGAAAAAAATGACTGTTTGACTCAGTAATTGTCGCGGCTTGGCGCCCGTTCCTGGGCGGCGTCAACCTTTAGGGTCCGTCCGTCAGCCTCACTGCCGTTGATGGCCTCGATTGCTGCACTCGCTTCTTCGGCGGTCGACATCTCGACAAAACCGAAGCCGCGGGAGCGGCCACTCATCCGGTCCATTATGACCTTCGCTGACTGCACTTCACCGTGCTCCCCGAACATCTGTCCGAGGTCTTCGTCCTTGAACGACCATGGTAGGTTGCCCACGTATATGTTTCTGCTCATTGTTCTATTGCCTGTCTCCTGACAGGATGGCGGCGCAGGGAGCCTCCATTATAATACTTGGTGTTCCCCCAAAATCGGCTAGTGCGTCAGCGCGCGAGCGATAACGACGCGCTGGATTTCCTGCGTTCCTTCATAAATCTGGGTAATCTTGGCGTCGCGGAAAAAGCGCTCGACCGGGAAGTCGGTGGTGTAGCCGTAGCCGCCCAGCACCTGCACGGCGTGGTCGGCGACCCACATCGCGGTGTCGCCGGCGGTCAGCTTGGCCATGCTTGCCTCGAGTGTGTGGCGCGGTGCACCCTGCTCGTAGTGCTGCTGCTTGGCCCAGGCGGCGCGGTAGACCAGCAGCCGAGCTGCCTCAGTGCGCGTCGCCATATCGGCCAGATAGTTGCCGATGGTCTGGTGCTGTGCAATTGGCTTTCCGAAGGTCTCGCGTTCCAGTGCATACTTCAGTGCCGCCTCGTAGGCGCCCTGGGCAATCCCCAGTGCCTGTGCGGCGATGCCGATGCGCGAGTTGTCGAGCGCGTTCATCGCAATCGCGAAGCCCTTGCCGACCTCGCCCAGCACGTTCTCTTTCGGGACGCGGCAGTTGTCGAGCAGCAGCGCGGTGGTGTCGCTCGAGCGGATGCCTAACTTCTCCTCCTTCTTGCCAATTGCGAAGCCCTCGAAGCCCTTCTCGACGATGAAGGCGGTAACGCCGCCGTGCTTCTTCTTGCCGTAATCGGGATGGCCAACCACCTTTGCGAACAGCACAAAGACATCGGCGCAGGAGCCATTGGTGACCCACATCTTCTCGCCGTTCAGCACGTAGCAGTCCCCGTCATCAGTTGCCCTAGCGCTCATCGCGGCTGCGTCCGTTCCCGAACCGGCCTCGCTCAACGAGTAGGCGCCCAGCATATCGCCCGAAGCGAGTCGCGGGAGATATTTCTCCTTCTGTGCATCGTTGCCGTGCAGCACGATGGTCATTGAGCAGAGCCCGACATGCACTGCGACCATCACGCCCAGCGACGGGTCGACGCGTGATAGCTCCTCGACCACGATGGCCTCCGAGATGTCATCGAGCTTCTGCCCGCCATACGCCTCGGGGATGGTCATCCCGGCGAAACCGAGCGCGGCAAAATCCTTGAATTCGGTGACCGGCGGCCGCTGCTCCCGGTCGCGTTCCGTGGCAGTCGGCGCTGCGACGCTCTCGGCGAAGTCGCGCACTATGTCGCGAATCATCTGTTGCTCCTCGGTCGGTGCGAAGTCCATCAGCCCTCCATCAGCCGAATAATCGCCTCGGCCGGCTCGCCGCTGCACTCGCGCAGCGCCTCGAGCGCCGCGTCCTCGGAGACGCCGGCCTGCGCGGCGACCAGCGCCACGTCCTCGGCCGGGATTTGCGCCGCCGCGTCGTCCTCGCCCGCCGTGCCATCGCTGCCGAGCGGCCGCTCCTGCGGCTCGCCGACAATCTGGTAGCTCTTCTGCCCCATCATGTCCATCGCCGTCACGCTCGGCGCGTCAAAGTAGAGTTCCTTCTCCGCCGTGCGGATGATGACTTCGGTCGCGTCGATATCCACGGTCGATTGCTTCAGCTGCTTCTGCAGCTTCTTCATCATGCGCGGGTTCATGCGACCCATGCCGGGCATCATGCGGCCGACGAGGCCGGCGCGTGTTTAAGCNCTGTGGCGCCGCTCATAATTTGTAGCGCAGCACCGCCGCCGCGCCGCCCAGTCCTGCCAGGATTTCACCGCCGTGGTGGTGCGGCGAGACCTCGATAACCTCGGTGCGTGCCTGCTCGGCCAGCGCCAGCAGCCGGCGGCCTTGCGGGGAACGTGTTTCGGGAGCGAGAATTAGCAGCCGCTCGCCCGCGCCTGCCTCCAGCGCCGCGCGCAGCTGCGCTGCGCCGTAGGTAGCCTGGTCGCGCGCGAGCGCGTCGCTGAGCGCCGCGACCGCTTCCAGTTCGCGCTGCAGTTGCGCCTGCGCGGCCGCCTGCGGCAGTTTGCCGGTGCGCAAGGCCTCGTGGACGCCCGCCAGGCCACCCTGCCCTGCGGTGACGGCGGTCGCGCCATCCCATTGCTCGGGCGCGTCCGCGCGCGCCTGCTTCAGCAAGTCCTCCTTTAGGAAGCCGGGGCCGATGACAATCAGCGCCGCGGCCGCCCCCGCGCCGCCGCTACCGAGCGCGTCGGCGACGCTGGTAATAACACGCGCGAAGAACGCCTTCTGGCTCTCGCCGCCGGTGCCCTTGCCGCCGGCGCGGTTGAGCGCGCGCAATTCACGGATGCCGTACGGCCTGACTTCAGCCAGCACGACCGAGTCGGCCTCTACCGCGACCGCCAGCGCGCGCACCGCGGGCTGCGCCGCCTCACGCAGCCGCCGTTTGTGGTGTGNCGCCCAGTCGGACTTGCCGAGCGTCAGGTCNTCGCCCGGCCCCAGCAGTAGCGTGTGGTGCTGGCCGACATCGCGGCTGGCCTCGGTAATTGGGCCGTGGCAGCGCAGCCGCTGGCCGAACGGCTGGTATTCGACCTTTTCGACCGCAAGCGTCAGCGTCATTTTCTGCTTGGCACCGCGCCCGGGGCGCAGTCGGTCCGCTTGCGTCGCCTCGCGCCGCTCGGTGGAGGCGCGGACGGAGTCGCCCGGCTCGAGCAGCAGGTCAAGGTGGTAGAGGTCGTCCTCGTGCTCGAGTCGCAATCGGACGATGCCGTCGCGCCTGCGCTGGACGCGCATGCGCGCTATATCTGGACCGTGATGTCCAGATTCTCCGCCAGTTCCTTGTAACGGTTGCGGATGGTGACTTCGGTCACGCCGACGGTCTCAGCGATGCACTTTTGTGTCTTGCGCGAGTTGTAGAGCACCGACGCGACGTAAATCGAGGCCGCGGCGACGCCGGTCGGCCCGCGTCCCGAGGTGAGTTCGGCTTCGACCGCTTGGTTCAGGATACGGATGGCGGCGTTCTCGACCCGCCCCGACAGTNCCAGCTCGCGGCAGAAACGGTTGATGTAGACGACGGGCGAAGCCGGCTGGAGGTTCAGCTTCAGCTCGCGCGAGATGTAGCGGTAGGTGCGGCCGACCTCCTTCTTGTTGGCGCGCGACGCTGCGGTAATCTCGTTCAGCGTACGCGGCACCTCGCAGCGCCGGCAGGCGCCGTAGAGCGCAGCGGCGGCGACCCCTTCGACCGAGCGGCCACGGACTAGGTTCTGGTTAACCGCGCGGCGGTAGAGCATCGCGGCGTCCTCGCGCACCCGCCGGTGCAGTCCAATCTTGGAAGCGAGCCGGTTCAGTTCCTTGAGAGCCATCGCTAGGTTGCGGTCGGCCGAAGTCGAGGCGCGGGTGCGGTTCTGCCACTTGCGCATACGGAACAGCTGTGCGCGGTTGCGGGTCGGGACGACGTTGCCGTGGGTGTCGCGGTTGCCCCAGCCGATGTCGGTCGAGAGCCCCTTGTCGTGCACCATCACCGTCATCGGCGCCCCGCCTCGCGAGCGTTTCTCGTTCTGCTCGGCGTCGAACGCGCGCCACTCCGGACCCTGGTCAATGAAGTTGTCATCGACCACAAGACCGCAGCCGCTGCAGGTCATNTCACCGCGATTATAGTCGCGGATNAGGTGCTTCGAATCACACTCGGGACAGGCAGTAATTTCCTCAAGTTCAATCTTACTATCAGATCCCTTGAGTACCATTAGCNCCCGTCATGTCGGCCGTCAATAAAAGCGCTCGCCCCTACGCCGGCAAATCGTATAACCGGCCGGCCTGCCTGCGCGGCGATGCCCACTCCGGAGGAAGACCCGCGCGGATACGCCGAGCGGCGCGGCTGGAAAGTGCTCGAGTCGCGCTGGGACGGTTCGGCGCACTTACTGCTGGTCGAGGAGCGACCCGACCTCGCCGAGGCGTTTGAGGAGCTGCGGCTCGACCTGAAGGGAGAGCCGGGAGGGGTGCGGCTGCACCCGATGCTGCGCCGCGCCGGGGGGGAGCTGCTGCTGGTGCTGTTGCCGCAGACGCGGCGCAAAACTCGCTCCGAGCGCACCAACCTCTACCTGCTGCTGGCAACCATCTTCACCACCACCTGGGCCGGGACGCTCTTCTGGGCCGGCTACGCCGGGAGCTACGAGCTGCGGAGCGNCTGGGACCTGCTGCTCATCCTGCTCCACCCCGAGACGCTCTTCTACGGCTGGCTCACCTTTTCTCTGCCGCTGCTGACCATCCTTGGCATCCACGAGATGGGGCACTACGTTTACGCACGCAAGCACAACCTCGATGCGTCGCTGCCCTTCTTCATCCCCATCCCGCCGCCGTTCCTGCTCGGGACCATGGGCGCCTTCATCGCCATCCGCGAGCCGATTCCCAACCGGCGGGCGCTGCTGGATGTCGGCGCCAGCGGCCCCATTGCGGGCTTCCTCGCCGCCCTGCCAATCACGCTGCTCGGCTTCTGGCTCACCGAGCAGGCGGCGCGCGAAGCGCCGGTTGACCCGGGAAACCTGATTTTCCTCGGCACGCCGCTGGCGTTCAACCTGCTCGCTGCGCTCGCCGANCAGTTCATGACGCTGAGCGACAACAACCTCATCCACCCGGTCGCGTTTGCTGGCTGGGCGGGGCTGCTGGTGACTGCGCTCAACCTGCTCCCGGCGGGACAGCTCGACGGTGGCCACATCGCGCGTGCACTATTCGGCCCGCGCGCGCGATTACTCTCCTATCTCGCCATCGCGGTGATGCTATTCATGGCGTTCTTCGGCGTGCCGGGNTACTCGGACCCATATTTCGGCTGGGCCATCTTNGCNGGNCTAGTCTATTTTCTCGGCGCNGAGCACCCGCCACCATCGGAGGAAATCACGCCGCTCGACACCCCNCGNTGGNTCGCCGCCGGCTTCACCGGTGTAATGCTANTGCTCTGCTTTGTCCCNTCNCCNCTGATGACNATCCCGTCGCCGTTCGGGCTGGANATGGAGGCCGCCGAAGGGGAGCTGGAGTTNGCCGCTGGCGGNTCGAACTCGACCNTCATCTGGGTCAATAACACTGGCGAGGTGCACGACAACCTNACGCTGGCGCTGAAGCTGCCGGCCAACTGGAGCGCGACGCTGGACGTGACGAACGTGACCTCCGGCACCGGATGGTTTAATCCCGGCAACGCCACTTTCAGCGACGTGGCGTGGCAGCCGGACCCGTTCAACTGGACGCTAAACCTGACCGCTGGCGCATCGGCGCAGCTGCTACTTGAACTGGTTGCGCCGGCGAGCCTCAGCGAGCCGGCGCAGGCGCTGCTCGAAGCCGACAGCCGCAACGAGGCGACCTACACGCTGCGGCTGTCGCTGCTGCCGGAGGCGGAGGCGTGATTCTGGAAGGCCGTATCTGGCATCCGCAGAACGGGCTGACCGNGGGGTGCGTCGCCGTCGGCGACGACGGCAACATCGAGCGTGTCGCGAAGACCATGGCCGGCCCGAAAGAGCGAGTCCGCGGGATGCTGTTGCCCGCCGGCTTCGACATGCATGTCCACTTCCGCGACCCCGGCTTCCCGCAGAAAGAGACTTGGGCCAGCGGCTCCGCAGCGGCTGCGTGCGGCGGAGTTACCGCCGTCGTCGACATGCCCAACACGCAGCCACCGACCGACTCGCCCGCCGCGTTCGCTGCAAAGGCGCAGCGCGCGGCGACGGCGTCGGTGGTCGATTTCGGGCTGGGAGTCAGCGCGCGCCCCGGGATTTCGCGCGAGGCGTGGTTCGGCGAGCTGCCGGCTGCCTTCTGGAAGCTCTACCCCTATGGCAAGTCGTGGGATGATTATCGCGCGACCGCCAACGAGGTCACCGCTGCCGGTGGGCGGCCGCTGGTGATTCACGGCGAGCACCCATCGCATATCGACATGTCGCCGCCGCGCAAGCTGGCGGAGCACACCGCGCACCGCCGGCTGGCCGAGGCGGAATGTCTGGCGGGAATGCCTGCGTCGCCGCAGCTGCACGTCGCGCATCTCTCGACGGCGGATGGCCTGGCGGGGCTGCCTGCGGGCGCGACCGCGGAGGTCTGCCCGCACCACCTGCTGCTGAACCTTGATGCGTGCGATTCCATCGACTGCAAGGTTGACCCGCCGCTGCGGACGCCGCGCGACAACGCCGCGCTCTGGGCGGGCTTCCGCGACGGTCGCATTGCGGTGCTGGCGAGCGACCACGCGCCGCACCTGCCCGAGGAGAAGGCGTCCGACAATCCGCCGTCGGGGATNCCCGGCGTCGAGACGATGGTGCCGCTAATGCTGCAGCAAGTCGCCGCTGGCCGGCTGGCGCTGGGGCGGCTGGTGAACGCGATGGCCGAAGCGCCCGCCGACCGGCTGGGTCTGGCGCGCGGCCGCATCGCGGCGGGGCAACCGGCCGACCTGATTGAGGTCGACCTGAAGGCGGCGCGCCCNGTCGCGCTCGAGCAACTCCATTCGCGCGCTGGCTGGAGCCCCTACGAGGGGTGGGACGCCATCTTCCCGCAGTGGGTCTGGCGCCGCGGCGAGCTGGTGGCGGCCGACGGGGAACTGCAGGAAACGGGTGGCGGGCAGCAGCTCTTCACAGCACAACCTTAATACTCCGCGAACGGAGGGGCATGCGATGCGGCTACATCTTGCGCTGGCACTGCTGACAGCCGGAGCGCTGCTGCTGCTGGCGCAGCCGGCGGAGGGTGCCAGCGCCGACGCCGAGACGCCGCTCTACTTGAAGCGAGACGGTCTCGGTAATACCTTCAAGCTCAACGCCAAGGAACCGCAGGAGAACCGGTTGGGGTGGTGGAGCTGCAGCGAAGAGCTGAACCAGCAGGGGACGTTCTACCCACTCTCCACGTGGGAACAGGGTCTCGGTGGTCAGGTCGAGCTGGGTGAAAGCTATACCTTCACAATCTGGGTGGAGTCGACGAACGTCCAGGAGATCACTATCCGCTCGACATTATACCTCTTCGTCGTCGATGAGGGAGGAAACGCTACCCGACACAACCTCTCAAGCGAAGAAGTATCTGAGGAAGCCGAGGCATTCCCGCCAGGCACCACGCTCAACGGAAACTACACAGTTGGGCCCGATTCGGAGCTGTCCCTGGATCATGGTGACTACCATATCGTGCCAGCTTTCTCCACTATAGGACTCGAGCTGGAGACCTCGATTACCTGGGCACCCGATACAGAGAACCGCACAGTTTACATCAAGGCGGACAGCCCCGACTTCAACTCGCAAATCATGGTGCGCATGCGGCCGGTATTCCTCAACCCCGATGTGTTTTTCAGCAACGACCGCACCGATGAGCCGGGCGAGGATTCGCTCTACATCAAGGCGAGCGTCGTCGACGCGCTCGGAGTCATCGACGACTCGGGCTCCGGTTCGGTGGCGGACCTCGACCTCGGGAGCTTCAGCCTCGAAATCGAGGGCGTTTCCGGTGGGGGCAACTTCAACGACTCGATCCGCGTCCGCGACCAGCATCCCTTCGCCAAATACATCGAAGGGCGCTGGCAATACCAGCAGGACTCCAGCATCAGCTCCGGCACTTACCAGATTACGATTTCGGTGACTGACATGCGTGGCAACATCTGGGAGAACTCAGTCTCCTACGACCTGACCGTCGACGAGTTCGCCATCGAGCTCGAGCACGAGGATGGCGGCGGCGGCACTTACGACCTACAGCTGCCGCGCGGCGGCAAGGTGGAGTATCGCGTCAAGGTCTGGAACCGCGGCAACACCGCCGACAGCTTCGAAATCGAGGTTGATGACAACTTGTTGCCCAGCGGCTGGGAGGCGACGCTGCTCACCTCCAACGAATTCGACCTGCCGGTCGACCAGTACGATTACGCGCGCGTCCGCATCGAGGCGCCCGACGGCGCCGCTGGCGGCAGCAGCGCGACCGCACGGCTGGAGGTAACATCGCTCAATGACGACTCGGTCAGTGAGCGCATGGACCTGCGAGCGACGGTGCGCACCTACGGTGCCGTGATTAGCGGGCTCGACTCGCGGATTACGATTGACCCCGAGGCGCTCGATATCGACGGCCTCTACCGCTTCCCGGTTGGTGTGCGCAACACCGGCAACGACCGTGACAGCTACGACGTCACCGCCATCATCGGCCGCGGCGACTGGACCGTGCGCATCGAGGAGGGTGGGCAGGTGGTGAACACCATCACCGTCGACCGCGGCAAGACCAAGCAGCTGGAAATCGTGCTCAAGCCGGTCAATTTCGAGAACAGTATGGGCGACGAGGTCGACTTCCGCTTCAGCGCCGAGTCGATCCCGCCCGGCGACGGCAGCGCGCTCTTCGAGGCGAAGCTGGTCGTCGAAATCCCCATCGAGCGCGTGATTGACCTGACGATAGCGGCCGTTGACCTACAGGTCAACGGCCGTCCCTACGTGCAGCTCATGCCGGGCGACCTGCAGGCGGGCGCGCCGGTGCAGTTCCAGCTCGTAGTCAAGAATTTGGGCGGCCGCGGCGCCGACCCTTTCAGTGTCAANCTCTACGTCGGGGGTCGGCTCGAGGCGAGTTACAGTGTTGATATGGGCCTCGCCGGTTTCGGCGAAGCGCTGGTGCTGCTCGAGTGGAGCAAGCCGGCTGCCGGGCTGGCGACGCTGCGAATCACCGCCGACCCCGCCCTCGCTGTCGAGGATGAGCGCAACCGCGCCGACAACAGCTTCTCGCTCTCGCTCGATATTGCCGCCGCCCCGTCGGGTAACGGTGACAGTAGCGGCGACGGCGACGGCGACGGCTTCTCGATTCCCGGATTCGGGCTGGCGGGCGCGCTGCTCTCGGCAGCTATCATAGCGCGGCGCAGGCGGTAATCGTGGGCAACCTCGGCGAGAAAGGGTTTGCGCTGCTGACGGCGGTGCTGCTGCTCGCGAGCGTGGCTTACCTCACGCTGCAGGAGGAGCAGCGGCAGCTGCCGGTGGCGTACGTGCCGGTCTGGAGCCGCATTTACGAAGATTACAACACGACCGGCGACTGGGGCTACGTCCTCGAGCGGGGGCCGTATGAGCTGCTCGCGACCGATAACGAGTGGGACTCAACGCATGAGTATATCTCGGTCGACCTGCCGCTCATCGAAGGGGGCGCGGCGACCGACCCGCAATGCCTGCTCAACCCCGATTCGGACAAGTGCCCGCGCATCTCGCTTGCTTACTGGCGACCCGATGTACCGGCCGGGGAGACGGTGCCCGTCATCGTCGAAATCGGCCCCTACTTCGGCGAGGAGGCGGTCGGCACTCCCGACATCACTGTGCCGGGAAGCTGGCTCGGGTACAATATCATCCAGAACCACCTGCCGCACGGCTTTGCCTTTGCNCAGGTTTCAGTCTTCGGCACCGGCGCGAGCAACCACTGCATGGACCTGATGGGATACTCTGAGCAGTTGGGGGTNGACGCGGCGGTGACGTGGCTCGGCTCGCAGGAGTGGAGCAACGGCAACGTCGGNATCATNGGNAAATCGTACGACGGCTCGACNCAGTGGCAGGCGGCGCAGTTCGGCAANCCGCACCTGAAGACGNTCGTCCCCATTTCGGGGCTGATTGGCGTGCGCGAGCTGATGTGGCGNAATGGCTCCGCCGAGGCNCGGGCGCCGTTNATGCACAACGTGGTCTACGGNGGGTTCGGTACCGACGGCAACGACGAGGACCTGCAGAATGCCTGCCCNGACTACGTCGCGGGGCCAATCCACGGCGNCAACGGNTACGTCTTCGGGGGGANCGAGTTCCAGAACGCGCTGGTCGAGGGGTACTGGGANGAGCGCTACTTCCTNCCNGANGTGCTCGANAATTACGAGGGCAGTGTCTACATAATCCACGGCTTCCACGACTGGAACGTCGATCCGCACATGGCGGTCCCGACGCTCAACACGCTCAAGGACCACGGCATCGAGGCGAAGCTTCTGATGGGGCAGTGGGACCACGATTACCCCGACCGGCCGACCTACCTACGGGACCGCAGCGACCCCGGCCGCGGCTCGGAAGCGTTCCCGCAGATGGTGCGCTACGACTGGATGCAGGACCTGCTCGAGTGGTTCACCTTCTACCTGCGTGAAGAGGGGCCAAAGCCGAACATGTGGACTGAAATCCAGGATAATCACGGGCAGTGGCGTGTCACCGACCGCTACCCGCAGGCGGACGCCGAAAAGCGTGAGTTCGCGCTCGGCGACGATCTGGCGCACGCTGGCGGCAGCCTGCAAGTATCCCCAGTCAGCCCGGACGTGGTCTTCGAGACCGAGCCGTTCGCAACGGAGTTCCGCTTCGGCGGGCAGCCGCAGCTGCACATCGACGTCACGCCCGAAGGCTCGGGCGGGCAGCTCTACGCGCTGCTCGAGGACTGCGACGGCGATAGCTGCATCCACGTCGGCCACGCCATCATGGACCTGCGTTTCTACGCCGGCGGGACCGACTACCACGTCATCGCACCCGGCGTGACGCTTAACGCCAAGATGGAGTTCCTGGCGATGGACGTCGTAATCCCGCAAGGCCACACGCTGAAGCTTTCGCTGCGCTCAACCGGTGACGACTACCTGCCGGCATCCACGTCGGCACCGGTCGCTATTGAACTCGGGGCCAGCAGCGTCCTGCGCGTCGACGTGGTCGACCCGGCCGCGGAGCACTACTTCCTGCCACCGCAGTGCCGCCATCCNGCCTGCGTGGGCGAGTGAGCTTTATTCGGCGCCGGGCTGGCGGGCTGATGCTAAAGCCATTGGCGGCCGCGTTCCTGCTCCTTCTCCCTGCGCTGGCGGGCTGTCTCGACAGCGACGAAGCACGACCGCTCACTGCCGACGACCTGCAGGTCGCGCCGCAGCTGCTGACCGGCGGCGAGTTCCAGCCGCTGGTGCTGACCGCGCGGCAGACGCTGGCAGTTTACATTCCCTACTTGCTGCTCAACCCGGCGACCGGCTACATCCAGAACTCGACCGTGGTCGACCTAGCGCTGGGCGAAACGGTGCAGTTGCAGGTGCTCGCGCCGCCGCGAATTGACTCAGTCTGGCTGTTCATTGGCGAGAGCGGCCGCCAGCACTGGCCGGCGCGCGACCCCGGTGAGAGCTGGGAGGCGTGGGTCGCGCGCGGGATGCCTGCGGCGACGATGGTCGAGCGCGTCCCGCAGGCAGCGGGGCTTGACGCGCTCAATGCATCGCGCGATAGCGGCGCCGGCCGCGTCGTCCCGCTGCGCGTCCCGGTCGTGCGGCCGCAGTCGCCCGCGTACGCCCCGGAGGAGGGCGGCCGCTTCGCGACCGGTATCGTCGACGGTCGCTCGGTATTCAACACGATTCGCAAGATAACCGACGACACGCTGGCGCCCGACCCCTACGACGGGGCGGTGGGCTACCTTGACCGCTGGGCGGGGCAGGGCAACCCCGCCTACGAGGATGCGGCGCTGTTCCTGTTTCGCGAGCTGGACTCCTACGGGCTGGAAGTCGAGCAGCACCGCTACGAGTTCACCGACATCTTCGGCAATCAGAACCTAGAGGCGTACAACGTCTGCGGCTACCGCTGGGGCACGTTCTACCCCAATGAGTGGCTCGTCTTCGGCGCGCACTTCGACGTCGCGCCGCCGACCAACGCCGGGCTGCTCGACCCNCACGTCACCGGTAGCCGCAGCTACGGCACCCGCNTCGGCGCCTACGACAACACCGCCGGCACCAGCATGGTGCTGAACGTGGCCGAGGCGATGAGCGACTTCGCCAGCCGCCGCACGATGGTCTTTTGCCTCTGGTCGGGCGAGGAGGGGGGCAAGCGCGGCAGCGACTACTGGACCGACTCTTACGTCAAGGATGAGCATCCCGAAGTCACCGTGACGAACTACGTCAACCTCGATATGGCCGGCGTCAACTGGCCCGGCGGCGGCGGCGCCCCGCACGGCGACCCGAACCCGCAGCCGTCGGAATCCGGCTACCCTAAGGATACCGAAATCTGGCCGCTACGGCTCTACATCGGCCCGTCGGAGGATTATGATGTGGTCAACCAGCCCGGCATGGTACAGCTAGCGCGCTGGGTCGGCGCTGACGCCATCAACGTCTCTGCGCAGATGGACGTGCTGGTCGGCAACGAGAGCGACGCCGCGTCGACCTGGAAATACGATGTCTGGCTACGGCAGGACCGCCCCGAGGTAATAGTCTACGAAGACACCACGGCCCGCAGCGACCATGCCAGCTTTCAGGAAAATCTGGGCACCATCACTCTCGGCTACGGCGGGCTGGTTGACGGCTACTGGTGCTACCACCAGACCTGCGACACGCTCGAGGAGATGACCGAGTGGATGGATAACTCCGAACCGGCCCGCCCCTACGGCAACAACGCCACCGGAGAAGAAAACATCGTCAATTCGCTGGACATCATCACCTGGTGGGCGCTCTACATGTTCTTCCACCTTGACGAGAAGCCGGTGCTGAATACCTACCTTGACTGATGGTTCCGGGTTACCCTTTTATCAGCCATTCGGGTGACGCCGCCACCAGCCGTCCCCGCAGGAGACGGTGGGGCATAATTGGGTGACGTAATGCGGGCAGGAATCCCCCGGGAACCGGAAGGCGAGATGCGCGTGGCGATGGTGCCCGACGTTGTCCCTAAGCTGGCGAAACTAGGGTTCGAGGTCGTTGTCGAAAAGGACTCCGGCGCGGCGGCCGGCTACGGCGACGACGCGTATGTTGCCAAGGGTGCGACGCTCGGCAGCGCGGCCGACGCGCTCGGCTGCGAACTGGTCATCGCCATCAACGTCCCCGACTGGGGTGCGATGGCGGCGGGGCAGATGCTGGCGTGCATTGCCGACCCGTTCCGCGACACCGCGCGGGTCGGCGCCATCGCCGCGGCGGGGCTGACGCTCTTCAGCATGGACATGATTCCGCGCCGGCTTTCGCGCGCGCAGTCGATGGACGTCAACTCGAGCCAGGACAACCTCGCCGGCTACAAGGCGGTGCTGCTCGGCGCCGCGGCGGCGGGTCGCATGATTCCGATGATGATGACCTCGGCCGGCACGGTCCGGCCGGCGAAATACGTCGTGATGGGCGCCGGCGTCGCCGGGTTGCAGGCGATTGCGACCGCGAAGCGGCTCGGTGCTGTGGTGTGGGCCAGCGACGTGCGGCTCGCCGCGAAAGAGCAGATTGAGTCACTGGGCGGTAAGTTCATCGCCGTCGATGGGATGGAGGACTTCGAGGACGAGTCGGGCTACGCGAAGCCGCTGACACCCGAGTTCATCCAGAAGGTCAATGACACCGTCTGCGAAGTCGCGCACGACGCCGACGTAGTGGTCACGACCGCGCGGCTCTTCGGCCGCGCGGCGCCGATTACTGTCCCGGCCAGCGCGGTCGAGGCGATGAAACCGGGCGCGGTCGTCGTCGATATGAACACCGCCAGCGGCGGCAACTGCGACCTCTCCGAAGCCGGGAAGACGGTGGTGAAGCACGGCGTCACGATTATCGGCGAAGCCAACCTGCCCGGGACGGTGCCGTACACCGCGTCGCTGCTCTACGCCAATAACCTGGCGAGCTTCGCCGCAGCGCTGGTCAGCGACGGAAAGCTGGCGCCGGATTTCGAGGACGAAATCCTGGTCGGAGCTCCGCAAGGCGACGCGTTCCACGTCCCTGGGATGGGCGGTGTGCTGGTCGCCCACGCTGGCGAAATCCACGCCGCGCAGTCCCGCCTTCGGGAGGCGGCAGGATGATTGAGCTGACGCTGGCGGCGCTGGTTGCGGCGGTAACGGTCTTCGTGCTCGCTATTTTTCTTGGATTCGAACTAATCAGCAAGGTGCCGCCGACACTGCACACTCCGCTCATGAGCGGCGCGAACGCGATTTCCGGCATCACAGTCGTCGGCGCGCTGCTGCTGAGCAACGTCGCGCTCACCGACGGTGACGCGCCGCTGGCGGCGAAGCTGGCGTTCGTGGCGCTGGTGCTGGCGACGATTAACGCCGTCGGCGGATTTCTCGTGACGAACCGCATGCTGCAGATGATTGCCGGCCGGAGGCGCAAGTGATAGACGCCGCAATCTGGGACATCGGCTACCTTGTGGCGGCGCTGCTCTTTATCCTGGGGTTGAAGAAGCTGGGTCACCCGCGCACCGCGCCGACCGGNAANCTCTACGGCGCGAGCGGAATGCTGCTCGCCGTCGCCGTGACGCTGGCGCGCATGTCGGAAACTGGCATCCTTGGCTGGGAGCTCATCGTCGGNGGACTCGCGCTCGGCGCGCTCATTGGCACCTGGATGGCGCTGCGGGTCGAGATGACCGGCATGCCCGAGATGGTCGCGCTCTTCAACGGCTTCGGCGGTGGTGCGTCGGCGCTGGTCGCGCTCTCGGAAGTGCTGGGGCGCCTTGCGGAAGGCAACATCCCCGAAGGCGTTCCGCTTTACGCGACCTGGATAGCGATTGGCCTTTCGGGGCTGGTCGGCTGGATTACGCTCTCCGGCAGCCTGGTGGCGATGATGAAGCTGAAGGGTGGATTCAGCCTGCCGGGCGGCAAGTGGGTGCGCTTCCCGACCTGGGGGCCACCGTGGCTCAACGTCGTGAAAGTGCTGCTGCTCATCGCCAGCTTCNGCTTCATCTGGCTCTCAATCCAAGAGCCAACCAACGTGCAGTGGATTTACGGGCTGATTGGCTGCGCTTCGCTGCTCGGCATCCTGTTCGTGCTCCCGATAGGCGGCGCCGACATGCCGGTCGTTGTCAGCCTGCTCAATTCGCTCTCCGGCATCGCCGCCGCGTTCACTGGTTTCGTGCTAATGAACAACGTGCTGATTATCGCTGGCTCTATGGTCGGCGCGGCCGGTCTCATCCTGACCTTCATCATGTGCAAGGCGATGAATCGCGAGCTGCGCGACGTGCTCTTCAAGGCGTTCGGCGGCAGCGGCGACCGCGAGACGGTCACCCGCACGAAAGTCGGCAGCGACCCCGAAGAGGTGGTGATGCTCTGCGACGGCATCTCGAAATGCATCATCGTCCCCGGCTACGGGATGGCAGTCTCGCAGTGCCAGCACCAGGTGCGCGAGTTCGCTGAAATCCTGGAGGCGCGCGACTGCGAAGTCAAGTACGGCATCCACCCGGTCGCGGGACGTATGCCGGGCCACATGAACGTGCTGCTGGCCGAGGCCAACGTGCCCTACGAGCAGCTGATAGAGCTGGAGCACATCAACTCCGAGTTCGCCGATACCGACGTCGTGCTGGTTGTCGGCGCGAACGACACCGTCAACCCCGCTGCGCGCAGCGGCAAGGGACCGCTGGCAGGCATGCCCATCCTGGACGTCGACAAGGCGCGCGTGGTCGTGATGGTCAAGCGGTCGCTCTCGGTCGGCTACGCCGGCGTCGACAACGACTTGTTCTACGAGGACAACACGATGATGCTCTTCGGCGACGGCAAGGAAATGATGACGCAGCTGGTCCAGGCGATGAAGGAGCTATAGCTCCCGCAACACGGTCCCCCGCTCGTCGTCCAGTACCAGTTCCCAGACGTGCGGTAAGTGATCCTTGATGGACTCGATATGTGTCACCAGGATTACCTGTCCGACTGACTGCGCCATGGGGGCCTTCTCGTTTAGACGGGGTGTGTGTGAAACCATGCGCTCGAGCCCTTCCAGCACCCGCCGCTGCCGCAGCTCATCCTGTGACCCCAGCACTTCATCGAGCACGACCAGCCCCATCTCGGTCCCGGCACGTTCGGCCAGCAGCTGTGAGATGCTCAATCGCAAGGCGAGGCTAAACGCATCAGCCTCGCCGCCCGAGAAGCGGCGGAGCGAATGCGCTTCGACCCCGTCGAACACCTTCAGGCTGTAGTCACTGCCGTCAATCTCGACCTGCGTGTAGCGCCCGTCGGTGAGCTGAGCCAGCCGGCGCGAAGTGTGCGCCGCCAGCGTCGGGGCGATGCGGCTGGTGATGTGCGAGCGGAAGCCCTTCAGCAATTGCTCGAGCAGCCCGAACCGCTCCAGTTNGGTCTCAGCCTCGCCGATTTGCGCCTGCGCGCGCTCCACCCGCTCGAGCTCGGCCTGCTTCGCCTTCACTCCATCACCGGCTCGCGCCAACTCGCCGCGGTGCCGCTCGAGCGCCAGCTTCACCTCTGACAGCGCGGCCGTCACTACCTCGCGCTGCTGCCGGGCGCGGGCGTGCGCCTGCGGGTCGAATTCCAGCTTCGCGAGCGCCGCCTGCGCCGCTTCCTGCTCGGTGCGGGCTGCCTGTTCTCTTGCCTGCAGCTCTGCCAGCTGCTGCTCCAGCTCGGGCTTGCGCGCCAGCGCCTGCTCAAGGTCGCGCAGCCGCGCCAGCTGCACCGCGTGCGCCGCTTCCGCGTCGCGCAGTTTCTCTTCCTGCTTGCCGAGCGCCGCCCTGCGGCTGTCGGTCGCCTTGCTGGTTTGCGCCAGCGTCTCCAGCGCTGCGCTCGTTTCTCGTTGCTGTTGCTCGAGCGCCTCGATTTTGTCCGCGATGCGCCCCATTAGCGCCGTGCCATGCTCGCCAAGCGGCCGCTCGCAGGTGGGGCATTCGCTCTCGGCGCCCAGTTCGCGAATCTCTTGCAGGTGTTTTTGTTCGCTCGCCAGCTCGCGGCCGCTGGCCGCGAGCGCTGTAGTCTGTTTCCCCTTCCCGGCCGCCAGTTCCTGCAGTTCCTTTTCGACCGTAGCCTGCTTCTCCCGCAGCGCCGCCAGCTTCCCGGGAGCGTCGCTCGCAGCGGTCGCAGAACGGAGTTCAGCGGCCTCCTTTTCTTTTTTATAACTATTGTCAAGAGTTTTCTGTGCGTTCTGCAGCCGCTCCCCGGCTAGTTTCAGCGCGCCCTGCGCCGCGTCGCGACGCTTCTCGGCTGTGCGATATTTCTCGGCATTCGCCTCAGTCTGCTCCCATGCCTTGAGCGCCTGCGCGTCCTGCTTTGCGGCCGTTTCGCGCGCTGCCTCCAGCGGCTTGCCAGCCTTTACGAGCGCAGCGGAGCGCTCCTGCAGCGCGGCTAGCTCCGCCTTGAGCCTCGGCTGGAGCGGCTCGCCGTCGCGCGCGGCCAGTTGGCTTCGCAGCCCCTTGAGCNCCATGTCCANGTCGTGCTTCTGTTTCCGCGCCCACTCGATCCATGCGCGGACGTCGGAAATCCGTAGCAGTCGCTCGACCGCCTGCCGNCGCGGCTCGCTCGACATGCTGACGAACTTGTCCAGCTCGCCCTGCTGTGTGAAAATCGAAGCGTAGAAAGTCTTGTAGTCCATCCGCAGCAGCTGCTCGGCGACGTAGCCGGAGACTTCGCGCGCGCCTTCACGCGGTCCTCCCGCTAGTAGAATATCGCCTAGCCATAGTTCGGCACTAGTCGATGATGGCTTCAGCACCCGCTCGAGTCGGAACGCTTCGCCGCCCAGGTCGAACTCGAGCACGACCCGGCAGGGATCGCGTGCGCNGATGGTGGCGACTGCCTCCGCCTTGGTGCGCACCGCCGGCGTCCCGTAGAGCGCCCACGCGACCGCTTCGAGCAGTGAAGACTTGCCGGCGCCGTTGCGGCCGACGATGCCGAGCAGCCCCTCGGGGAACTCTACTTGCAGGCGACGGATGGAGCGGTAGTTGCGGATGGCGAGCGAGCGCAGCCTCACGGTTTGCCTCCGAGCAGTTCAGTCACCTGCTCCAGCAGCCAGTCGCGCTCGGTCGGCTTCTGCAGGGGCTGGCCAGCTAGGTAGTCGCGGAACTCCTCCAGCAGCGTCCCGAGTTCGGGCGCCGCCTGCAGCTCGACGGTCGTGTCACTGAACTCGGGGTTGAGCGCGTAGTTGATGGCGCCGCGGGCAACTTGCAGGAGCGCCCGCCGGTCGACTGTGGACCACTCCTCGCGCGAAATATTCCAGACGCGCTGCCTGATTACCTTGTCGTCAGGGGCGGTCGCCTCGAGCTGCGTTAGCAGCCGTTCTGTCAGGCTGCTTCCGGCATCGGCAGCGCCCGCCTTATCCTGACAATCATAGCTTAATGTAACGAATTGTCGGCACGTAATTTCGTAGTGTTTCACCTGCGGGCCGGGAAGCTTGACCATGGCGTAGCCTTTTGGCTCTTTTTCCTCGGAGAACGAAAAGCGTTCGTTCGAGCCGCAATACCAGGTGTTGTGCCCCAGCGCGGTGAATTCGTGGTAGTGCCCCAGCGCGACATAGTCCCAGCCGCCCTGCAGCGTCGCGTCGGGAAGCGCCGCCTGGTTCAGCTCGCTGTTGCGGAACTCCTTGATGCCCGAGACGGCGCCGTGCGTCACGAGCAGGTTCAGCTTCGCGTCGGGGTCGGGTCGCGCTTCGCCGACGCGCTCCGCGAGCTGGCCTGAGTGGGCTACGCCGGTGACGAGCAGGTCGCCGACAGCGACCTGCTCGGGCTTCCCCGCGAAGAGCGGGTGGATTCCGGGAATCCGCCGCAATAGCCGGAAGACGTGGCCGGTCTCGCGCAACCGCGGCGTCTCGTGGTTACCGGCCACGATGATTGTCGGGAGCCCCGCTTGCGAGAGCCGGTGCAGCCCCTCGAGCGCGCGGTCGATNGCGCGGTTGCTCGGCCGCACCCGGTCGAACAGGTCGCCGGCGTGGATGACCACGTCCGGCTTGGCGGCGATGGCTGCCGCAATCAGCCGGTCCCATGCCGCGTAAACATCGGCTTCGCGCAGGTTCAGCCCCGCGTCGGGTTCGCCTTCGGGGACGTGGCGGCTGTAGGCGCGGTATCCGAGATGGGTATCTGCGCAGTGGAAAATCTTCACGGGGAGTGAGCGTCCCGGGCCTATTAGGAATTCCGGCAGGCTAACCCTATTACGCGCCGCTCGCTCGCGACCCGTGGCGACTATCGTGCTCGTCGAGCCGCAGCATCCCGGTAACGTCGGCGCCGTCGCGCGGGTGATGGCTAATTTCGGCTGCCGCAAGCTGCTATTGGTTGGCGGCTGCGCACTCGATGACGACGCGATGGCGCGCGCCAAGGCGGGGCGGCCGCTGCTCGAATCCGCGCTGCGCGTCGACTCGCTCGCCGAAGCGCTGGCCGACGCGCCGCTGTCGGTCGCGACCAGTGGNATCGTCCCCGAAGGCGACAGCCGCTGGCAGCGCGAGCCGCACTCGGTCCGGGAGCTGCCCGACTTGCTCGACGGCCGTGAGCCGGCGCTGGTGTTTGGGCGCGAGAATCACGGGCTCGACCGCACCGAGCTGGCGCTCTGCGACCTGACGGTGCAGGTGCCGACCAGCTCGGAGCATCCGGTCCTGAACCTGTCGCACGCCGTCGGGATTCTGCTCTACGAACTGTTCAGTCGCGGCGTCTTCCAGCGCCCCTATCGCCCCGACATAATTCCCCGTCGGGAAGTGGACCTGCTGGTCGAGCGCATCATGGAGGCGGTGCGGGCGAGTCGCTTCGCCGAGCGGCGGCTGCCGCGCGCCGAGACGACGCTGCGCCGCATCTTGGTACGGGGTGAGATTGACGAATGGGATTACGAGACGCTGATGGGGATGTTCAAAGAGCTGCGGCCGCTGCGGAGGCGGACGTGAGCTACGTGATGGTGACCGGGCCGATGGGCGCCGGCAAGTCGACGCTGATGCGTTCGCTGCCGGAGCAGGCATCCTTCGCGCCCCCGCCCGGCGTGCCGGAGATGTTCCTTGACCATGCCTGTAGCTGTCGCACCCTGCAACTCTACGAAATCGACGAGCCGACCGCGCTGGGCACGCGCTGGACCGACTGGCTGCGCGCAGCCGACGTATTCCTGCTGATAGCAACCGCGGCGGCAGGNCCGGCCGCCGTTGCAATCCTGCTAGCGCACCTGCAGGCGACCTGCCCCGAAACGCCCTGCCTGCTCGTCGTGAATCACTGCAATGTGTCGTCTGGCTGGGAACTACCGGTTGATGCGGTCGAGACGCTCGCGCCGGGCGAGATCCTTGACGAGGACCGCGCCCTTGCGGTGCCGGCTGATATCGAGCGCATACTCGCCCGGCTGCACAGCTTACTGGAGGGCGAGTGAAGCCGGCGCAGCAGCAGCAGGTGCTCGAGCTGCTGCTGCTGCTGGCGCGCGAGAGCCTGGGCGAGCAGGATTTCGCGGCGCTCTTCGACGGGGAGCCGACGCGCATCAGCGAAATCACGCTGGCGCTGCGCGACAGTAAGCCGTTCCTGCTCCTTCTGCGCGGCCGGCTCGCAGCGGTCGCTCGCGTGGCCGGGGCGCTCAAGCTGGTGGGCGCGGAGCGGCTGGCGGAGTGGCTGGGCGACGACTGTGACCCTTGTCTGGTTGACCGCGCCATTGAGGGCTACGACCTGCTCTACCGGCTGCTGCTGGAGCTGGATGAGCTGCTGCTCTGGACCGGCTGGCCGCTGCTTGGAACGCTTCACGACCCGGTTACCGCCCTGAAAGAATAAATCCTTTTATGGGAGTCGATTGCGCCGTCGAGGCGTATGAAGGATAAGACAGTATACTCATTCGGCGGCGGCACCGCCGACGGCGACGCGAAGATGAAGAACCTGCTCGGCGGCAAGGGCGCTAACCTGGCCGAGATGGCGGAGCTGGGAATCCCGGTCCCGCCCGGCTTTACGATTACGACCGAGGTCTGTAACTGGTTCAACGACCACGACCGCACCTACCCCGAGGCGCTCGACGGCAGCTTACGCAAGGCGCTCGAAGCGGTCGAGGCGGAGCTCGGGCTGAAGTTCGGCGACCCCGCACGGCCACTGTTGGTCTCGGTGCGTTCCGGCGCCCGCGCGTCGATGCCAGGGATGATGGAGACGGTGCTCAACGTCGGCCTTAACGACGAGACGCGCGAAGGGCTGATTGCAGAGAGCGGCGACGCGCGCTTCGTCTACGACGCGCAGCGACGGCTCATCCAGATGTATTCCGATGTCGTGATGGAAAAGGCGGCTGGAATCGAGCCCGAAGAGGGCAAGGGCATCCGGGCGCAACTGGAGTANGAACTGGAAAACCTGAAGGAAAAGCGGGGCGTCACCGACGATACCAACCTTTCAGCAGACGACTTAAAGTTACTTGTAGTTACATACCGGGCCAAAGTCCGGAAAGTTCTCGGGAAAGAGTTCCCGGAGGACCCTTGGGAACAGCTCTGGGGCGCGATTACGGCCGTATTCCTGTCGTGGAACGGCAAGCGTGCCATCGCCTACCGGCAAATCGAGGGGCTGCCTGACGAGTGGGGCACCGCGGTCAACGTGCAGGCGATGGTTTTTGGCAATCTTAGCGAGGCGTCGGCGACCGGTGTTGCGTTCACCCGCAATCCCGCCACCGGCGAGAATGCCTTCTACGGTGAGTGGCTGGCGCAGGCGCAAGGCGAGGACGTGGTCGCCGGCATCCGCACCCCCAATCCGCTCAACAGCCATAGCCGCACCGAGTATTCGGGNGACCTGCCCAGTCTGGAGGATGTGCATCCCGCCCCCTACCGTGAGCTGGACGAAATCCAGCGCTCGCTCGAGAAACATTACCATGACATGCTCGACATCGAGTTCACTATCCAGTCCGGCCGGTTGTGGATGCTGCAGTGCCGCATCGGCAAGCGCAACGGCCCCGCCGCGGTGCGGATGGCGGCCGAGATGGAGCAAGCGGGGCAGATTTCGGCCGCGGAAGCGGTCATGCGCGTCACCCCGTCACAGCTAGACGAGCTGCTGCATCCCATCGTCGACCCCGATGCCGAGAAGGCGGCGACGCTGCTCGCGAGCGGTCTGCCGGCCGGCCCGGGCGGTGCGACCGGACGGGTAGTATTCACCGCTGACGACGCGGTCGCATGGGCGGCGCGAGGCGAGCAGGTGGTGCTGGTGCGCGAGGAGACTAACCCGGAAGACGTCGCCGGGATGCGCGCCGCCGTGGCAATCCTGACCGCGCGCGGTGGGATGACTTCGCACGCGGCGCTGGTCGCGCGCGGCTGGGGGATGTGCTGCATCGTCGGCGCAGGCGACCTGGAAATAGACGCCCCCGCTAGGCGATTNTCCGTCGGGGGCCACACCGTCGCGGAGGGCGACCNGGTGACTCTCAACGGCACTGCTGGCAAGGTCTACGAGGGCGAACTGCCGCTAATCGAGACCGACGCTTCGAGCGCATACATGTCGCACTTCCTGTCGCTCTGCGACCAGCATCGCAAGCTGAAGGTGCGCACCAACGCCGACACGCCGGCCGACGCGCAGCGCGCGCTCGATTTCGGTGCCGAAGGCATCGGGCTGTTCCGCATCGAGCACATGTTCTACGGCGAAGGCTCCGAGGAGCCGCTGTTCCACCTGCGCAAGATGATAATGGCAGGCTCGCGCGAGGAACGACAGGCGGCGCTCGACGAGCTCTACCCGCACATGAAGGACGATATCCGCGAGACGCTGCGCGCGATGGCGGGGCTGCCGGTAACCATCCGGCTGATGGACCCGCCGCTGCACGAGTTCATCCCGCACGAGCCGAAAGGGCAGGCGCAACTTGCCGACGCGCTGGGCATTGACGGTGCTGAGCTGGCGCGACGCGCCGAGCAGCTGCGCGAGACCAACCCCATGATGGGGCACCGGGGCGTGAGGCTGGGAGTTACCTACCCCGAAATCACTGAGCTACAGGCGCGGGCTGTGATGGTCGCCGCCGCGGAGCTACAGGCGGAGGGCGTCGTGACGCTGCCGGAAATTATGGTGCCGCTGACCGCCGCCGAGGCGGAGTTCGTACACCAGGACCAGCTCGTGCGGCGCGTTGCCGGAGAGGTCGAAGCGGAGCACGGCTGCAAGCTGGATTACCTGGTGGGGACCATGATTGAGATTCCGCGCGCGACACTCGTCGCCGGCATGATTGCCGAGACGGCTGAGTTCTTTTCCTACGGCACCAACGACCTGACGCAGATGACTTTCGGCTTCAGCCGCGACGACAGCGGTGGCTTCCTGCCCGAATACGTCGGCCAGGGAATCCTGCCCGCCGACCCGTTTGCGACGCTCGACGAAGGCGTCGGCGAGCTGGTCACAATCGGCATCGAGCGCGGGCGCGCGACCCGCCCGGACCTGAAAATCGGTATCTGCGGCGAGCACGGAGGCGACCCCGCATCGGTCGCCTTCTGCCACGCGGCAGGAATGGACTACGTCTCCTGCTCGCCGTTTCGGGTGCCTATTGCAAGATTAGCAGCTGCACAAGCGGTGTTGAATGGCTGAAGACACTTCCATCGGCGCGCAGCGGCTGCTCGAGTTCAGCGTCGGCNTGGGAATAGTGACGCTCGTCGCGACCTACGTTGTCGGCACGACTGGTGGGCGTGTAGCGCCTTTCATCCCGATTATTTCCGAAATGCCCTTCGCCGGACCGGAGTCCAGCTTCTACGGTCCCGGGCTCGCCATTAGCATCTTCTCGTTCATCCTGCTGGCGCAGGTGCTCCACCGCGTTTTCGCGCCGCTGGCACAAACGCTCGGAGGCAACTGGGAGTCATGGCACGATCTGGCGCGAGTGCTGGCGACTTTCGGGGGCGTCTGCGGAATTATCACGGTCAACTTCCACTGGAATAGCTACCCCCTGCTCCACGGCGTGACGGCTTTCATGTTCTTCACTTCGTTCCTGCTCTGGGGCACCTTCGTCTGGCGGCTGCTCGAAAACTCGGGCCGGAGCCATACCGTCAGGCGAATCGCGATATTTTCAGGCTGGCTATTCTATGTCCTGATGATATTGTTCGGCAACCTTGAGAGCCGGGAACTGATTGCAGCCGGCGAGGGGGTTTTCCATCGCATGGAAAACCCCCCGTTGGTTGGCGACGAGCGGTCGCTCTACCTCAACCTGATGGCATTCTGTGAGTGGAGCATGGTCTTTTCGTTCTACGCTGGCGCGCTCTCCTTCCGCCGCGAGCTGGAAGACGTGCGGCTCTAGCCGCAGCCAGCGCGACCGCANCGCCGGCTCGCTTTCTTTTATATATTCATCGATGGTCGTTACCTTCTTGCAGTTCATCGCTTTGCAGGTGGCTGTCGGCACCGGTTTTCCGGTCCCGCGACCGCGCTTCCAGCAAGCTAAGCGAGAGTAGCGCGTAAAACCCTTATAGCGCGAGTGGCTCGCCCGGCCGTTGGGGAACGTCGATGAAGAGCTGCTGTACGCCATCCGGGCGATGGAGGTGCTGCTGCAGTCGGGCATCAGCATCGTGGAGGCGATGAAGCATGTCGCCGATGAGGACTACGGTGACCTCTCGGTCGAGTTCGGGCGCATTTTCAAGGCGATTGACGCCGGTGCCGGTATGAGCGAGGCGGTACGGAATCAGATGGGCGCTACCTCGTCGGCAGGGCTGCGGCGCACGCTCTCGGTGCTGGCGATGTCCATTGAGCAGGACACCAACGTTATCGACCGGTTGCGCTCGATTGCTGACAAGGAATCCCGCTCGCGCCGCGTCGAGCTGCAGGCGTTCGTCGAATCCCTCAGCGCGGTCTCCGAGCAGTTCCTGATAATATCGGTGCTGGTGCCGATTATCGTCGTGATTATGGCTGTGATTGACGCGCTGGTTGGCGGCGCTGGCGGGGCGTTTGGCGGTAATATGCCGCGGATGCCACCCGCCTGCACGCCCATCCTGTTCCTGCTGGCAATGCTGGCGATTGCAGGGCTGATTGTGCGCACCCGCTCGCAGGAGCCGAAGATATGAGTCTGCACGAAATGCTGGACCCTTTCTTCGCTGGCATTGACGGGATTCCGTCAGCCATCGGGGCACTGGTCTGGACCGCGCTGGGTCTCTGGGCGGTCGGGAGCTACATCATTTATCTGCCGCTGAAGCGGCTCTTTGCCGAGCGTACCGAGCTCGAGAACGTTTGGCCCGAGGTGCTTGGGGAGCTGGCGGAGAACCTGCGCGCTGGGATGGGAGTTGAGTCGGCGCTTGACGCAGTTGCCAATGCCCGCAGCGACCGCATGGGCGAGATGCTGCGGCAGACGGTCACGGAGATGCATGACACTTCATTCACCGAGGCGATGCGGGACTTCGCAGAGCGCAGCCGTTCGCCGATGATTTCGCGCGTCGTGAGTATCCTCAACGTGGNGCTGGTCTCCTCGGGCAGCTTCTCGGAGACGCTCGAACTACTCTCGGAGGAGTTCTGGGAAATATACCTGCTGCGCAAAGAACGCATCGCCAAGACCAAGGGCACTGCAGATTTCATCCTCTGGTCGGGCGCGCTCATCTGTCCTGCACTGCTCGGCTTCATCGTCGCCGTCTTTGGCTCCGGGACCGTCGGTAGCTTCCAGCTTGTAATCGAACTCGGGAGCCTGAACCAGATGCTGTTGCTCTACGTAATGGTGCTCGGCGCCGCGGGAGTCCTGATGCAGTCGGTCATCCTGCAGACGATGCGCACCGCGCTGCTACGCATCCCGCTCTACATGCTACTTGCCAACACCACGCTTTTAGTGGCTCTGAAGCTTCCGGCGGCATTCCTATGAGTCAGGGCAAGCTAATCGCAAAATATCCCAATGCCCACGTCGTCGAGCAGCCGGGGCAGGACCTGCCGGTCTACCGCGTGCTAAAGTTGAACCGCTCGACCAGTTACGGACCGCTGCGTCCGCTGCTCGAGGATGACAACCTGGAGGAGGTGATGTTCAACAATCCCGCCAAGCCGGTGATGGTTTACCACCGCAAGCACGGCATGTGCGTCACCAACATCAGCATGACCGAGGAGGAGGCGGTCAAGGTCATCCAGAAAATCGCTGCCTACGTCGGGCGCAAGATCGGGATGGAAAACCTGCTTCTCGATGGGCGGCTGCCTGACGGCAGTCGTGTTAACGCCACGCTGCCGCCCGCGTCTCCCGGCGGCCCGACGCTCACGATTCGCAAGCAGACGCAGGACCCGCTTACCTTCGTTGACCTGATTGGCTTCGGGACGTTGACGCCCCGGCTGGCGGCGCTGTTGTGGATGTTCGTCGACGGAATGGGCGCTGCGCCCTGCAATATTCTGGTTTCGGGCGGTACCGCTTCGGGTAAGACGTCGACGCTGAACGTGCTCGGCCTCTTCATCCCGTCGCAGGTGCGACTGATTACCATTGAAGACGTGTCCGAAATCCAGCTGCTCCACGAACACCACGTCCAGCTCGAGACGGTCAACCCGGCCAAAGCGGGCGATCCCGAGCTCGACATGGACGCACTGCTGAAGAATACGTTGCGCATGCGCCCCGACCGGCTGATTGTAGGTGAGGTGAGGGGTGCCGAGGCGCGCACGCTATTCACGGCGATGAACACCGGCCACGACGGTTGCATGGGTACGGTGCACGCCAACACTGCACAGGAGTCGGTGCAACGGCTGGTCAACCCCCCGATGTCGGTGCCCCCCATCATGCTCAACGCGCTGCACCTGATTATCATGCAGAGCAAGCTCAACATTGGTGGGCAGCAGGTGCGTCGTATCACTGAGGTTTCGGAGATGGCGGGCCTTGAGGGCGACAAGCCGCGCCTCAACACGATTTTCCGCTGGNATCAGGGTAAGGGTAAGCTGGTCGAGACCGGCGTCCCGAGCAAGCTGCGCGAGCGCATCGCCAGCGCGGCAGGGGTTTCACCAGCCAAGTTCGACGAGATGGCGCGCAACCGGCAGAAAATCATCGAGACGTTGGTCGAGCGCGGGATTTCCGACATCACGCAGGTCTCGCGTGTCGTGCAGAACTACTACCAGAAACTGGACCGCTGATGGCGCGCACTTACGCCGAGGCGGGGGTCGATATTGACGCTAGCGACCGCGCTACCGCCGCGCTGGTGGCGCAGCTCGGTAGCGCGACGCGCAAGGGCGACGGCGCCCCCATCACGCTGGAGAACGGCTTTGCAGGGCTGGTGCAGCTCGGCGCCGGGGCGCTGGCAGTCTGCACCGACGGAGTCGGCACCAAGCTGCTGCTGGCGCACGAGCTGAGCAGCCTCGAGACGGTCGGTATCGACTGCGTGGCAATGAACGTCAACGACCTCATCTGCGTCGGCGCCGAGCCACTCTCGTTCGTCGACTACGTCGCGCTGGAGGAGCCCGACGCGGAGCTGATGGCGCAGCTCGGGGCCGGCCTCGCCGAGGGGTGCCGGCAGGCAAACTGCACGCTCTCGGGCGGCGAAACGGCGGTCGTGCCGGAGCTGGTGCGTGGCTTCGACCTAGCCGGTACGGCGGTCGGTTGGGTCACCCGCGAGGCGATTATTGACGGCTCGCGTNTCGCCGTCGCCGACGCGCTGATTGGCCTCGCCTCGTCCGGGCCGCACTCCAACGGCTACACGCTCATCCGACGGTTATTTGACGGTGACCCTGCCCTCGGCGCGCAGCTGGTAGCGCCGACACGCATCTACGTCCGCTCGGTGCTGGCGCTGCTCGCGGCGGTGGAGGTACACGCGCTGGCGCACGTTACCGGAGGNGGGCTCGAGAACCTGCCGCGCATGAACCCCAGCTTCCGCTATGTCGTTGACAACCCGCTACCAGTCCCCCCAGCTTTCGACTGGCTGCAGCGCAAGGGCNACATCGCGCCGGCGGAGATGTATCGCACCTTCAACATGGGGCTGGGGATGGTCGTCGCCGTCGCCGCGGGCGACGCCGTGAAGGCGTTGGAATTGCTCGCCCGCGAAGGGGAAACCGCGCAGCTGATTGGCCATGTCGCCGCCGGCGAGGGCGTCGCGCACGCCGCGTTTGACTAGGACTGCTGCCGCAGATAATTGAGCGCCGAGCCGGCGCGGAACCATTCCACCTGCTGCTCGCTGAGGCTATGGCGGCAGCTGAATTCGTCGCGCGTGCCGTCAGCATGCACGATACTGATCGTGAGCCGGCTGCCTGGCGCCAGCGCGTCGAGCCCCTTGATGGTCAGGCGGTCGTCAGTCCGCACCAGTTCCCAGTCGGCCGCCGTCTCGAAGGCGAGCGCCAGTATCCCTTGCTTCTTCAGGTTGGCTTCCGCGATGCGCGCGAAGCTGCGCGCGATAATCGCACGGCAGCCGAGGAAGCGAGGCGACATCGCGGCGTGCTCGCGCGACGAGCCTTCGCCGTAGTTGGTGTCAGCGACGACGACCCACCCCTGTTCTGCAGCGTGGTAGGCGCGCGCCACTTCGGGCAACGGTGCCTGCTCGCCGGTAAGCGCACTGATGGCCATGCCCCGCTCGTCGGTGAAGGAGTTGCTGGCGCCGATGTAGGTGTTACCCGAGATATGGTCGAGGTGGCCGCGGTAGCGCAGCCACGGCCCCGCAGGCGAGATGTGGTCGGTGGTGCACTTGCCCTCAATCTTCGCCAGCACCAGCAATCCCTGCATGTCGTCCGCAGTTGGTGGCACAAAGGGTTCGAGCAACTGCAGCCGCTCGCTGGCAGGGTCCACCTCGAGCTCGACAGCGGAGCCGTCTGTCAGCGGCGCAACGTAGCCGTCGAGGCTGGTGGCGAAGCCGCCCGCCGGCAGGTCGCTACCGGTCGGCGGCGCCAGCCGGACTTGTTTCCCGTTCCCGGCGGGCAGGGAGTCGCGCAGCGGGTCGAAGTCAAGCCGCCCGGCGAGTGCCATGGCGGTTACGACCTCGGGGCTGGTGAGGAACGAGAGTGTGGCGTGGTTGCCGTCATTGCGGCCGCTGAAATTACGGTTGTAGGAGGAGACTATCGAGTTCGCCTCCCCGTCGGAGATGTCGTCGCGCCGCCACTGCCCGATGCAGGGGCCGCAGGCGTTTGCCAGCACGATGCCGCCGATTGCCTCGAGCGCTGCCATCTGCCCGTCGCGCCGGATGGTGCGGTCAATAGTCTCCGAGCCGGGGGTGATGTAGAATGGCACCGTCGCGCGCAGCCCCAGCGCGGTCGCCTGGCGGGCGACCGCGGCGGCGCGCTCCATATCCTCGTAGGAACTGTTGGTACATGAACCGATGAGTGCCGCATTAAGCTCGAGAGGCCACCCTGCCTGGCGAGCTTCAGCGCCCAGTCCGGTAACGGGGCGCGCCAAATCCGGGGAGTGCGGGCCGACGATGAGCGGCTCAAGCGCCGAGAGGTCGATTTCGATCACCCGGTCGAAGATCTCTTCTGCCTTCGCCTCGACTTCTGGGTCGGCGCGCAGCTCCGTCCCGTGCTCGCGGGCGAGCTGCGCTAGTTCTCCGCGGCCGGTCGCCTCGAGGTATTCCGCCATGCGCTCGTCGAACGGAAAGAGCGAAGTGGTCGCGCCGACCTCGGCGCCCATATTGCAGATAGTTCCCTTGCCGGTGCAGGAGATGCTCTCGCAACCGGGGCCAAAGTACTCGATGATGTGGCCTGTGCCGCCCTTGACCGTCAGGATTTCGCACACTTTCAGGATGACATCCTTGGGCGAAGCCCAGCCCGAAAGCGCACCAGTCAGCCGGACGCCGATGAGTTGCGGCCAGCGGATGTTGAACGGCAGCTCTGCCATGACTTCCATGGCGTCGGCGCCGCCGNCGCCAATCGCGGCCATTCCGAGGCCGCCGGCGTTGGGAGTGTGCGAGTCAGTGCCAATCATCATCCCGCCAGGGAAGGCGTAGTTCTCGAGCACCACCTGGTGGATGATGCCGGCGCCCGGTTCCCAGAAGCCGATGCCGTACTTTGCCGAGGCGGACTTCAGGAACGCGTAGACTTCGGCGTTGACNTCGTTGGCCGCAGCGAGGTCGCTGTCGCAACCGCTGCGCGCCTGAATCAGGTGGTCGCAATGCACTGTCGACGGCACCGCCACCTGCTCGCGCCCCGCGAGAGCGAACTGCAGCAGCGCCATCTGCGCTGTGGCATCCTGCATAGCGATGCGGTCGGGCCGCAGGTTGACGTAGCTCCCGCCGCGCTGTGGCAGCTCCTGCCCCGGGGCGAGATGCGCGAAGAGGATTTTCTCGGCCAGCGTTAGCGACCGCCCCAGTTGCTTGCGCGCGGCGGCATGGCAGGCTGCCAGCGAGTCGTAGAACTGCCGCACGGCATCAGGGTCAGACATGGATGGTGCCCCCTCCGGTCGGCGATTATGTATGGCTTTCGCTTCGCGTGCCGAGCACCCAGAAGATGATAGCGAGCATCCAGAAGACGAATGCACAGGGCGTTGCGAGCGAACGGCCCGAGGCCGGCACGATGTATTCGTTGCTCCCGGTTGCCAGCACTAGCCCTGCCAGCAGGCACGCCAGCGAGGCGGCACGTATTCCTAAATCCTCGGCCCGACTCACCAGCAGTCCCAGATGCCCTTCTTGACCATTTCGAGGGCGTAGAACGAATTGTAGACCAGTGACTTGCGCCAGCCCTGCAGGTTCATCTTCTCCCAGTCGACGGTGTCGCCATCCTTCACCTTACGCATCGCCATTTCGAAGGCGCGGTTGCCGAGCAGCGCGAAGATACCGCGCCGCGCGATGTCCGCTTTCTTGCGGTTATGGAACTGCGCCTTCCACATCTGGTCGTAGTTTCCGCCGTTGCTGAGTGCACGCTGCGCCAGCACGCCCGACTCGATGGCGTAGTTCATCCCGAAGCCGCGCCACGGATCCTGGAAGCCGGCCGCCTCGCCGGTGTAGTAGGCGCCGTCGCGCACNGCCGAGCGGGGGAATTCGGCACCGCCCTGGCCGCCGACGGTGCCGGTNGGCTTCGCGCCGTCGATGATGTCGCGTAGCACCTTGCGCTCCTCCACTGCTTTATATAGCAGTCGTCTAACTTTTTTGGTGTGTGAGCGCGAGCAGCAATTCATCACCTTGATAGTATCATCGTCCATCGGAATGATGTAGAGATACCAGCCGCGTGGCGAGTATTTTTCGTCGTGCATGTAGAGGAACTGGTCGCGCGGAAAGTCCGAGTTCTCGTAGTACGCCCCGAAAGCGGCCATGTCGGTGCGGTAGGAACCGGTGGCGACGATGTCGCCCACCTGTGGTTTCGGCCGCGACTTGTAGTGGAATTCGGCGCCCTCCTGTTCCGCCTCCGCCGCCAGCCCGCGCTCGAGTGAGCCTTCGCCGCCGCGCAGGATGAGTGGCAGCGGTTGCTTCATGGTGATGGTCAGTTCGCGTGTCGGGGTGCAGCAGACGAACTTCTGCGCGTTGCGGTAGGTGAACTCCGGTTCGAGTCCCCAGCGCTTCAGGTAGGCGGGCGCGGTCGAGTCGGCCCATGGCATGTCGGGGCTCTCCTTCAGCAGCACCTGGTAGTTGGCGTGGAACTGCTCGCCCACTTCGCGGCGCGCCTCGTGCACTTCGACCCGCTCGCCCGCTTTCGCGAAGTTCACGGCTGCCGCCAGCCCCGAAAGGCCGCCGCCGATTATGCGCNTCATGCGGGAGTCCGGGTGGTGTTGCGCTGCGGCTCGGCCGGATAGGTTAGTGCGCCGACGGGGCAGACGCGGACGCAGAGCAGGCAGTCGGTGCAGTTTTCGTCAATCCAGATATCGCGGTCGTTATACTCGAGGAACATGACGTTGGTNGGGCAGACGCCGACGCAGGCGCCGCAGAAGATGCAGGTGTCGCGTGCCAGATCCGGCTTCACCGCCAGGCGCTGGCCGTGCGGGTCCCACTGCTGGCCGGGCGGCAGCGGNCTGCCGTGCGCCCAGCGGCGGCGGGTGGCGCGCTGGCCGTCGGGGTGGAAGGTGGTTTCCAAGCCGTGGCGCTGGCCGTCAACGTAGCTGGTTTCACGCTTTGGAGTGCCGTCAGGCCAGCTCTCGGTTTCGCTGCTCTCGTCCGGGGCCACACCCGCCGAGTGCTCCGCTATCTAAAATTCTTTGCTCGCAGCCCCCCAGCTATTTAGCAGCGTGCGGGCTGCCGCGCTCCCATGGCCGACCGCTTCTGGGAACAGCCCGNCGAAAGCGGCCCGCAGCCCGCTTCCGGGTCACGCTTCGACGTCATCGTTGTCGGGGGCGGTCCCGGCGGTGCGGCCGCCGCCGGCTACGCGGCGCTGGCGGGCCAGCGAGTGCTGCTGCTTGACAAGGCAATATGGCCCCGCGACAAGACCTGTGGCGACGCCGTTGGCGGAAAATCGCTCGCACATGTTGATGAACTGGGGGTGCGCCCGCTGATTGAGGCGTCGCCGCACTTCAGCATTACCGGCGTGCTCTTTAGCAGCCCGCGCGGCGACGAGCTGCGCGTCTCGCGGTCGGACGGCCAGCTCTCGGGCTACGTGCTGCCGCGGCGCCAGTTCGACCACATCATGTTCCAGCGCGCCGCTGAACTGGTATTGCAGGCGGACGGCGCGGTGATGCAGGGCTTCACGGTGCGCGAGGTGCTGTTCGACAACGCCGCCAATGGCCCCGACCCCGGCCCCGGCATGGGTGACCTGCGACGCGTCATTGGCGTCGCGGGCGATACCGGCGACCGCGCCCGCTCGCTCTCCTTCAGCGCGCCGCTGACCATCGGCGCCGGTGGGGTGCGCTGCCCGGTCGCGACCGCGATGGTGCAGGAGACTTACGACGAACGTATGGTCGACCGTGAGAAGCTGCATTACAGCGCCGCTTTCCGGCAATACTGGCGCAACGTCGAGGGCGCGACCGCCGACTCGGGGCCGGTCGAGTTCCACTACATTGACGGGGTGCTGCCGGGCTACTTCTGGATTTTCCCTGTCGGTGGCGGCGTCTGCAACGTTGGCTTCGGCATCGCGCTGCGCGACNTGGAGCTGCACGACCGCAAGCTGCGTGGACTGCAAGAATATATCATTAACGAGGTGCCGCGTTTCCGCGACCGCTTCGCGCAGGCAGAGCTGGTCGCGGGGAGCAGCCGCGGCTGGCAGCTGCCGCTCGGCTCGCCGCGCCCCGGTAAGAAGCTGCAGCCGCGTCGCGCCTTCGGTGCCGGGGCGATGCTGGTTGGCGACGCGGCGTCGCTGGTAGACCCGTTTACCGGCGAGGGTATCGGCAACGCGCTGCTCTCGGCCAAGCTAGCGCTGGGCCACTTCGACCCCGAGGAGCACGCGTGCGGTTTCCCGCTCGAAGCGGGCGCGCGCTATCAGCGCGCGCTCTGGAAGCGGCTGGGATACGANCTGCGCAATTCCTACAAAATCCAGCGGCTGTCGCGCCGCCGCTGGCTGCTCAACTGGTTCATCGGCAAGGCGCGCCGCAAGGCGGAGCTGCGGCGCGTCCTGACCGAGAGCCTGATGTCGCGCGAGGCGCAGGCATCGCTCACGAGTCCGTTCTTTTTGTTGCGTCAATTACTTTTCTAGTCGCAGCCGGCCCCAAGCCGCTTATGGTTCTGTCGCATCGCACTGCTGTGCTCCCCGATTCTGAGCTGCGGCGCTATGCCCGTCACCTGATGCTGCCCGGCGCAGGGCTGGAAGGCCAGCAGCGGCTGAAGGCGGCGCGGGTGCTGGTGGTGGGAATGGGTGGGCTGGGCTGCCCGGCCGCGCAATACCTGGCGGCCGCAGGTGTCGGCCGTCTGACGCTCATCGACGATGACTTAGTGGAATTGAGCAACCTGCAGCGGCAGCCGCTCTACACCGAGGTCGACGTGGGCCAGCCGAAGGCAGAGGTAGCGGCCGCTCGGCTGCACGCGTTGAATTCCACCATCCGGGTCGAGCCGCTGGTGGAACGCATCACGGCAGCCAACGTGCTGGAATTGGCACGGCTGCATGACCTGATACTCGACGGCACCGACAGCCTGTCCGCGCGTTACCTGCTCGCCGACGGCTGCTACCTGGCGGAGGTCCCGTTGGTCCACGCGGCGTTGCGCCGCTTCGAGGGGCAGGTGGCGCTCTTCCCTTCGGGGGGGCCGTGCTACCGCTGCCTGTTCCCGCGGCCGCCGCCCCCGGAGGCGGTTGAGGATTGCGCGACGGCGGGAGTGCTGGGAGCGGTGCCGGGGCTGTTGGGAAGCCTGCAAGCATTGGAGGCGTTGAAGTGGCTACTGCGCATCGGCTCGTGCGAGGCGCGGCTGCTGCTGCTCGATGGCCTAGCGGGGACGGTACAGCGTGTGGCACTGGCGCAGCGAGCCGACTGCCCGCTCTGCGGCGAATCGCCGACGATTACCACGCCGACGGGGGAGCTGCTCCAGCTGGGGGAGCTGGCGCCGGGGGAGCTGGCGCCAGGGGAATTGCAGGCGGCGCTGGAAGGTCCAGCGCCGCCGCTGCTGGTCGACCTGCGTGAGCCGTGGGAGCGGAAGCTGGTACTCATTCCGGGCGAAGAGATGCACCTGCCCTTCAAGCAGCTTGCAAAGCGGCAGGCAGAACTGCCGCGCGAGCGGGAGCTGCTGTTCTACTGCCGCACCGGCGTCCGGTCGGCGATGGCGCTGCGGCAGTTACAGCAGGGGGGCCGCGAAGCGCGCCATCTCGCGGGCGGCATCAATGCGTGGCTGCGCGAAACCGGCCAGCCGGAGCTCATTTACTGATGCGACTCACTGTCAGGCCCTTCGCCCAGCTGCGCGAGCGACTCGGCACCGAAGCGCTCGAGCTGGAGCTGCCTGCAGACGCCACCGCGGCGGAGCTGCTGGAGCTGTTGCTCGCCGAGCAGCCTGCGCTGGCGCCCTTCCACGAGAGCCTGCTGCTGGCGCGCGGCGCCGAAATGCTGGAGCCCGGCAGCGCGCTGGCCGAAGGCGACACGGTAGCTCTCTATCCCCCCTTCAGTGGCGGCTAGAGGAGCTCCACTTCGACCCGCTNGCCTGCGCTGGCACCGCTGCTGGCCGGGAGCGCCACGACCCCGTCGGCCAGCGCCATCGACATAATCGCCCCCGAGCCGCGGTAGCAGGGGGTGGCGCGCGACGTGTCGCCCGTCCCTTCCAGTCGCACCAGCATGAGCTGGTCGCGCCCCTGCACCGCTCGCACGGCGGTGGTAAGCTTCGCCGTCTGCCGCCGCCGCAAATCGGGCGGCAGCCGCGCCATCTGGCGCAGTGCGGGACGCAGGAAGAGCCAGGCGGTTAGCAGGCACGAGGTCGGGTTGCCCGGTAGCCCCAGCACCAGCGCGCCGTCCAGCCGGCCGCAGAGTACCGGCTTCCCCGGTTTGACGGCGACGCCGTGGAACTCAATGCTCCCGAGACGCTTCATGGCGGGCGCCAGCAGGTCGCGCTCGCCGACGCTGGAGCCGCCGGTGACCACCACGATATCGCTGCTCGCGGCCGCTGCACAGAGCGCCTTTTCCAGCACCCCCAGCTCGTCGCCCAGCGCCGGCGTGCGCTCAGACACCCCGCCCGCCTGCTGTACCAGCGGCACCAGTGCGGGGGCGTTGGAATCATACACCTGGCCCGCTTGGAGCGGGCGGCCCGGTGACACCAGTTCGATGCCGGTCGGCAGTACCATAACTCGNGGGCGGCGGTAGACCTGCGCCTGCGCCAGCCCAAGCGCAGCCAGCACCCCCACCCGGGCGGGCGTCAGTACCATCCCCGACGAGAGCACTTCGTCGCCGGCGCACATATCTTCGCCCTGCGGCACGACGTGCTTGCCCCGCTCGACCGCGACGCGCACCAGCACCGCGTCACCGTCGAGGGTGGTATCTTCAACTTTCACTACTGCCTCCGCGCCCTCCGGCAGCGGCGCCCCGGTGGCGATCTGGATGCAGCTGCCCGCGCCGACCTCGCTGCGCGGCAGGTGGCCGGCGTGGACTGCCTCGAGCAGCGCCAGCCTCGCCGGCTCCGCAGGCAATGCGCCCGCTATATCAGCCGCCCGCACCGCGTAGCCGTCCATCGCCGAACGGTCGAAGCCGGGCACGTCGCGGTCAGCCACCACCGCAGCGGCCAGCACCCGACCAGCCGNTGCGGCCAGCTCTATGGACTCGCTCGCCTCCAGCGGCTGCGCTGCCGCCAGCACCAGCTCCTGCGCCCGCGCCAGCGAAATCAGTGCGCCGAAAGGGCGGAAGCGTCCCAATTCACTCCTCCGGACGACGCCCGGGTGGGCGCCCGTTTTTTAAATAAGGGTAGTTGAGAAAAATCATGCCTTTCCCAGCTCCCCTGCCATGTGCCCCAGCTCGGGCAGGATGAGCTGCTCCAGCGCCAGCCGGCACGCCGCCTCGGAGCCCGGCAGCGCAAATAGCAACTTGCCGCGCGCGACACCTGCCAGCGCGCGGGAGAGCATCGCGGCCGCGCCGATTTCGCGGAACGAGAGCTGGCGGAACAGTTCGCCGAAGCCGGGCAGCTCGCGCTCCAGCAGCGCACCGACGATTTCTGGGGTCGAATCGCGCGGCGCGATGCCGGTGCCGCCGTTCAGGATAATCGCTTGCGCTGGTCCCGCCAGCGCCGCTTCCAGCGCCGCCCGGATGACGGGAGGGTCCTCCCGCACCAGTACTCGACCGGCGACAGCGTGGCCCGCCGCCTCGAGCAGCGCGACGATAGCGTCGCCGCTGCGGTCTTCCGCCGGGGTGCGGCTGTCGCTCAGCGTCAGCACCGCGACAGCGACCGTGCGGGGAGCGGTAGCNTGGTGCTCGCGGTGGCCCATTACGTTTCGCCCTTAAGCTTCTCCACCACTTCCACGTCGTGGATGCGGGTTTCGGGATACTGCCCGGCATCGTTCTTCTCGAGCGGCTTGACNAGGTCCCAGACGCAGAGCAGCCCCGCCATCACGCCAGTTAGTGCCTCCATCTCGACGCCGGTACGGTACATTGCGGCAANAGTAACGTGACACTCCACTTCGTTGCCCTCCAGCGTGAAATCCACCTCGACGCTGCTAATTGGCAGCGGGTGGCAGAGCGGTAGGATGGTAGGCGTCGCCTTCACTGCCTGGATGGCGGCGACGCGGCCGATGGCGAACGGGTCGCCTTTCGGGACTTCGCCGTCGGCGACGGTGGCCGCTGTCGCGGGTCGCAGCCGAAGCCGCCCGCGGGCGATGGCGCGGCGCGCCACCGCCGGCTTGTCGCTGATATCAACCATTCGCGCCACAGTTCACCTCGTGTTGCNGCGCGACCCAGCGCNTGCCGTCTGATGCCTGCTCCAGCTTCCAGATGGGTACCTGTTGCTTGAGCGTGTCGATGAGCCATTCGCAGGCACGGAAGGCGTCGGTCCGGTGGGCTGCCGCGGCGCAGCAGACCACAATCAGCTCGCCCGCCTCGAGCAGTCCCACCCGATGCACTAGCGCCGCGTCGTGAATGGCGAACCGTTCGCACGCCTCGCTGCGCAGCGCCTCCATCTGTGCCAGCGCCGCCGGTTCGTCAGCGCTGAACTCGATGCGCTCCACCGCGCCTGCTTCGGTCACGCCCTTGACGGTGCCGGTGAAGGTCACCACCGCCCCGACTTCGGCTCCCGCCAGCGTCGCCGCGACCTCCGCAGGGTCGCACGTTTCGCGCTGGAGTCGCACTTTGCGCGGGTCCATGCTGCCGATAATGACGGCTGGGTTAATAGCAGTCGGCTTCAGACCCANGCCTTCGCCAGCAGCACCACGAGAGGTATCGTCACCAGCGCCAGCAGTGTGGTCCCGAGAATGCCCAGCGAGAGCCAGCGCGTGTCGCTGCCGCAGTGCGCCCCGACGATGTAGGTGGTGATAGCCGACGGCATGCTGCTTGATATCAGCACCACCGCCGCCAGTTCGTCACGGAGCCCCAGCGCCAGCACCAACGCCGCCGCGGCAGCCAGCCCGGTGGCCATGCGGGCGACCACCAGCGGTGGAAGCAGGCGGTGGAAGTCCGCGCTTTCCAGCCGTGACGTGCGGTTCAGCTGCATCCCGAGCGTTAGCAGCAGCACCGGCTTCCACGCCCCACCCAGAATTTCCAGCGAAGTTTCGGCCGCCGCCGGCAGCTCTGTCTCGGCGCGGTTCAGTGCCAGCCCCAGCAGCAGCGCCCAGATGAGCGGCAGCCGCAGTGCGTTGACAGCCCCTTCGCGCAGTTGCTCGCGTCTGCCGCCCGCCAGCGCCGGCCCGACGGTGTAGAGCAGCGCCTGCACCGTGATGTAGAAGAGCATCGCCAGCAGGAAGCCCTGCTCGCCGTAGAACTGGTCCGCCACCGAAGTCCCTAGCGACCCGGCGTTCATGAATCCCGAGCTGAGCATCAGCGCGCTGCCGGCGGCCGCCGGCAGCGCCAGCCACCGCGCCAGCCACCACGCCATCGCTGTCGAGGTCGCTACCACCACTACGGCTGCCAGCACCGGCTCCCAGGTCACGGCGAACTCCGCCTGCTGGATTGCGAGCAGGATTTTGGCCGGCACCAGCAGGTAAATCAGCAGCCGCCCGAGGTCGCGCAATGTCTGCTCGCCCACCCCCAGTCGCCGTCCGGCGAGGAAGCCCAGCGCCAGCAGCGCGAAGAGCGGGGCGAGCTTGCCGATCACCCAGAACAGGAGCATGCACTTACCGCTGGTCGACCGACGACCAGTTATTAAANTCCGACTCGCCGTCCGACNGGTTGTGGAATCGCTCCAGATCGGTGGGCGTATTGAGGTTCAGCGCCACTTCGCGCCGTTCCACGAGCGTGTGAGGCAGTTCTCCGAGCAGCTGCTGCGCNCGGNGCTCCCCCNGCGCNAGCAGCNGCTCNGCCGCCGCCAGNGCCGNTTCGCGCCAGTAGACNGCCACCAGCGGNTGCGGCTGNTNCCANNTCGCCACCGCCGCGTCGCCNTCCNCGGNGANGCNGCNCANCGCNCGGTANGTNGNGGGNGNNAGCANCGGCAGGTCNCACGGCGCGACCGCCACCAGNTCGCCGCGCACCGCAGCCAGTCCCGCTGCGAGCCCAACCAGCGGCCCGCCATGCGGAAGCGGATCGCCCACCCAGCCGCACCCTGTAGGGACCCAGTCAGGCCGCTCGCCCGGCGGCCCCACGACCGTTACCCGCTGCGCCACTTGCGCCAGCACCCCGGCAGTGCGGGCGGCGAGGGATTCTCCCTCGATTTCGAGCGACTGTTTGAGCTGCCCCAACCGGCTGCTTTGCCCGCCCGCTACCATCAACGCGGAGTCCATC
>PCCI01000011.1 GCA_002731655.1 Methanobacteriota archaeon
GTCGGCCGAGGTGAGGGCACAGCGTCGGGCCGGCGAGGCTGGCGGCCAGGACGTGGCGGTGGTCGGCGCCGACATCGAGAGGCGTGATGCCGCCGACTCCGGGCGTGAGATGAGCCCGCTGGTCGAGGCACCCGGGGCGGTTGTGGTCGACACATCTGACTTCGGCATCGACGAGGTGGTCGACCTGGTCGTGGGGATGCTTCCGTGAGCGGCCATCTGGGCCACGACCTGAGCCTGTTGGGGCGTTTCCTCTACCGGTTCTTCTGGTCGCTGCTATGGCTCATCTGCAAGGGGTATTTCAGGTTCAGCGTGGTGGGTCGGGAGAACCTGCCGGCCACGGGGGGGTACATCCTGTCGCCGGTGCACCGCTCGTATCTGGATTCGATCCTGGGTGGGATGGCAACGTCTCGCAGGCAGCGCTTCCTGGGGAAGGAGTCGCTGTGGAACAACCGGTTCCTCGGCGGGTTCCTCACGATCGTCGGGGCATTCCCCGTGGAACGAGGCACAGCCGATCGCGCCGCCCTGCGTGCCTGCCAGGATGTCCTGGAGCGGGGAGAGCCGTTGGTGATGTTTCCCGAGGGGACCCGCCAGTGGGGGCCTGTGGTCGAGTCCGACAAGATGCACCACGGGCCGGCCTTCGTGGCTGCACGGGCCGGGGTGCCGATCGTGCCAATGGGCATAGCGGGCACCGACCACGCCATGCCGCCGGGGGCCCGGTTCGTATGGCCGAGGAAGGTGGTGCTGGTGGTGGGTGAGCCGATTCCTGCGCCGGTGGTTGAGGGGCGCGTGCCGCGCCGGGTGGTGACAGACCTGACCGAGCAGGTGCGACAGCGCATCCAGGTTCTCTACGACGAGGCCCTGCGTCTGAACGGCCGTCCGCCTCTGGAGGTTCCGGGCTAGTTGGCGGTGCCCCGCAGGGTCAGGGCCTCAAGGGCGGCTGAGGCGTCTATGGACCGGTCGTCGAGGTGGGTTGTCGGCGGTTGCGCCCCGTAGCCGAGGCCTGCGAACCCCCGTACGGCTGAGAGCAGGTCGCGCAGGTTGCGTGGCGGTGGGAAGTACTCGTCCTCGTCGGTGTGGCGTATGACCGTTACGCCGTTGGCGGGGGAGAGGGCTTTCACCACGGCCTCCACGACCTCCTCGGGTGCCGACGCTCCGGCCGTCACCCCGACGGTTCCGGTCAGGTCGTGGGGCAGGTCGCCGGCCCGGTTGATCCAGACGACGCGTTCGCAGCCGGCCTCCTCGGCCAGCTTTACGAGGGCCCGGGTGTTGGAGCTGTTGGTGGAGCCGATGACGACCACGGCGTCGCAGTCGTCGACCATGTCGAGAAGCGCCCCCTGGCGGTTGGTGGTGGCAAAGCAGAGGTCGCTACGGCCCGGTGACCACAGGTCTGGCCAGCGTTCGGCGGCGGCGTCGACGACACCCTCCCAGTCGCGGTGGCTGAGGGTGGTCTGGGCCAGGATGGCCACGTTGTCACCCAGATCACCGAGGCTGTCGACCTCGTCGGGGTGTTCGACGCGGTGCACCGAGTCGGGGGCCACGGCGATGGAGCCCTCTGCCTCTTCGTGGCCGGCGTGGCCCACGTAGACGATCTGGTAGCCCTTGGCTGCCCTGGTGCGGACCTCGTGGTGGACCTTGGTGACCAGCGGGCAGACGGCGTCGACGGTGTAGCCACCAGCCGCGTGGGCCGCAGCTACGACCTCTGGGGCCGAGCCGTGGGCCGAGAGCATGACCGGGGCGCCCAGGGGCACCTCGGAGATGTCGTCCACGAAGACGACGCCCATGGCCTCGAAGCGTTCCACCACCAACTTGTTGTGGACGATCTCGTGGTAGCAGTAGACCCGTTCGTCAAAGGCCCGCACCATCCAGGCCAGCGCCTTGATGGCCATCTCCACGCCGGCACAGAAGCCGCGCGGCTCGGCCAGCAGCACCCTGTCGACGTTCATGAACCGGACCCTACCTCCCGCTCGGGAACGGGCCCTGACGGCGCGTCGGTAGCCTCTAGGCATGTCGACCCCCGTGGTCGTCGCCGTTACCCCGGACTCGCCCGCAGATCGGGTGGGTGTGGTCAGCGGCGACCTGATCCTCTCAATCAACGGTGCCGTGCCGCGTGACGTCATTGAGTACCAGCTGCTCGTGGACGAGCCGTCTGTGTGCCTCGATGTGGACTCTGGCGGCCTTTCGCGCGAGTTGTCGGTCGAGAAGGCCGCCGGCGAACCGTTGGGCATCGAGGTGGACTCGGCGCTGTTTGACCGGGTGCGCACCTGTGACAACCACTGCGCGTTCTGCTTCATCTACCAGTTGCCCAAGGGGCTGCGGCCCAGCCTGTACGTGAAGGACGACGACTACCGGCTGTCGTTTCTCTACGGCAACTTCACGACGTTGACCCGGTTCACTGAGGCCGACCTTGAGCGGGTGGTGGCTGAGCGCCTCAGCCCGCTGTATGTGAGCATCCACGCCACCGACCCGGGCAAGCGCACCGAGATGCTGCGCAACCGTCGTGGTGCCACGAGCCTGCGCTGGCTGCGGGCGCTGTTGGACGAGGGCATCGAGGTGCACGGTCAGGTGGTTGTGTGTCCCGGTGTGAACGACGGGCTCTGGTTGGAGGACACCCTTGCCGGCGTGGCCGACCGCTACCCGGACCTGGCCTCTGTGGCCGTTGTGCCGCTCGGGGTGAGTGCCCACACGACAGAGGAGCGCATGCGCGCCCACACCGTTGCCGAGGCGGCAGCCGTGGTTGACACGGTCACTGCGTGGCAGGAGCGGTTCCTCGCGGCGGTGGGACGTCGCCTGGTGTTTGCCGCCGACGAGTACTACCTGCTTGCCGGACGGCCGTTTCCGGGTGCCGACACCTACGGCGAGTTCGACATGTACGAGGACGGAATCGGCATGGCGCGGGCCTTTGAGATGGAATTCTCGGGCGTGGACGTTGGCCGTGAGGCGCCATCGGGGTTCTTCGCCTCGGTGGACGGTGCCCCTGCCGACGGTTACAGGGCTCCCCGCACCATGGACGGGGCCACACCGGTTCGCCTGGGGCCGCGGCCAGATGCCCCGGTGACGGTGCTGACGGGTGAGTTGGGTGCCCAGGTGCTGGCACCCCTCGTGGCGACGCTCGGGCGTGACGACGTGGAGGTACTGGCCGTGGAGAACCGCTTCTTCGGCGGCAACGTGGGCGTGACCGGCCTGATGGTGGGCGATGACCTGGCCAGGGTGCTGGCCGACCAGCCCGAGGGACGGCGCTACCTGCTGCCCGATGTGTGTCTCAGCGCCGGACGCTTTCTGGATGGCACGACTCCGTCTGACCTGCCACGGCCCATCGAGGTTGTGGCCACCGACGGCGTCGCACTACGCAATGTGCTGACCGGGGTACCCGTCATGGAGGTGGCACGGTGAAGCCGACTGTCGCAATCGTGGGGCGGCCCAACGTGGGAAAGTCGACGCTCTTGAACCGCATCATCGGCAGGCGTGAGGCCATTGTCGAGGAGCGGCCCGGCGTTACCCGTGACCGCAAGGAGGTCGATGCCAACTGGCTCGGCCGCGAGTTCACCCTTGTCGACACCGGCGGCTGGATGGTCGGTGGCGACGCCCTCGACGACAAGGTCAGCCGCCAGAGCGAGGCGGCAATCGAGGCCGCCGACGTGGTGCTGTTCGTGGTGGACGCCACCGTGGGCGTCACCGAGGACGACACCCGGGTGGCCAGGCTGTTGCGGCCCCGTGCTGAGTCGGTGATCGTGGTTGCCAACAAGGTCGACGACGTCAGCCACGAGGCCTTCATCTGGGACCTGTTGTCCCTCGGCCTGGGCGACCCCGAGCCTGTGAGCGCCATCCACGGACGCAACACCGGTGACATGCTGGACCGGCTCGTGGGCCTGCTGCCCGACGAGGTGGACGAACCTGTCGAGGTGGTCGACGAGGTGGAGAAGATCGTGGGTGTGGCCATCGTGGGGCGCCCCAACGTGGGCAAGTCGACGCTGTTCAACCGCCTCATCGGCGAGGACCGCTCGGTGGTGCATGACCGGCCCGGCACGACGCGTGACTCGGTGGACACTGTTGTCGATTCCGATAAGGGTCCGGTGCGCTTCATCGACACGGCCGGGATGCGGCGCAAGGCCCGTATCGACGAGGAGACCGAGTACTACTCGCTGGTGCGTGCCCTCAAGTCGCTCGACACGGCCGACGTGGCGCTGCTGGTGATCGACTCCACCCAGGGTGTCACCCATCAGGATCAGCGCCTGGCCGAGCGTGTCGACGCTGCCGGGTGTCCGATTGTGGTGTTGTTGAACAAGTGGGACCTGTGTGACACCGAGCAGCGGGCCGATGTGACCGATCAGGTCGGTCAGAAGCTGCACTTTGTGGGTGAGGCGCCCGTCATCAAGATCAGCGCCATCTCGGGCAAGAACGTGATGCGTCTGTGGCCGGCCCTGTCGGCGACCATCGAGGGGTACCAGACCCGCATTCCGACCCGCCGGGTCAACGACGTGGTGAGGGCAGCCCAGGCCGCTCACCCGGCGCCTGCGGGGGCACGCATCCTGTATGCCACCCAGGGGGCGACCGATCCGCCCACGTTCACCCTTTTCGTCAACCACGAGGTTCCGAGAACCTGGTTGCGCTACCTCGAGCGCAAGTTGCGTGATGACCTGGAGTTGGGCAATACACCGATCAAGTTGAGGGTCCGCAGACGCTCTGAGTGACGTTGGGCGCCCACCAGGGCCGCCGGGCGGCCGTTGTGTGGGCGGTCAGGAACGCCGATAGCGCTGCGGGAGTACGATGGTGGCGGATGCGTACCCCGGTTCTGGTCCTTGCGGGCATCGTGTGTCTGGCAGCCACCTTCGGTTGGGTGCGTTCTGCGCGCCACCGTTACCGCCTGGTGCGCCGCATCGACATGGAGGCGGCACCCGATGCCTACACGCTGGCATGGTCCACGTTCCGAAAGGAGGCCCATTCGGCCAGCCTCTACGGCCTGCTCGCCCTGGCGACATTCGTAACGGCCTTCGCCGACGCCGAGGTCGTGTTTGCCCTCGTCGCGGTGCCGGCAATGGTGTCCACGGTGTGGGCACGAAACGGCGTGCGTGAGGCCCGTATGGCCCGCCAGCGGATCGACATCGAGAGGCGTGCCCAGGAGGCCCTCGACCAGGAGGAGCTGGCGCCCAAGGCGTGGGCGGCCCGCCTGGCCCCCGAGGAGTTGCCCGAGTACTTGGGCTTTGAGGTCGGCAAGGTCTACCAGGCGGGCACCGGGCTGATGGCCGGTGACTTCTTTGACGTGTTCAAGGCGGCACCCACCCGTCTGGCTGTGGTCATCGGCGATGTGGCCGGGCACGGCATCGAGTCGTCGATCACCGCCTTCCAGGCCAAGTACCTGCTGCGCACGTTCCTCGCCCAGTTCCGTGACCCCGCCCAGGCGCTCGAGGAGCTGAACCGCCAGATGGCGTCGGTGGACCGCTCCGAGGAGTTCATCTCGCTCGTGGTGCTTGTGTTTGACACCGAGGCCGAGTCGCTGCGNTACGCGTCGGCCGGCCACCCCGCCACGTTCCTGTGGCANGANCGCGAGGTGCGCCCGCTGCGCTCCACCGGNCCGCTCCTNATGCTCGACCCGCAGGGCTCCTACTTCAGCCGTGAGATNCCCCTTGAGCGTGACGACATGGCGCTCATGTACACCGACGGCCTNGCCGAGGCCCGNAACGGNGANGANCTGTTCGGNGAGGAACGNATNGGCGANGCCCTGCGCCGCAACCCCGGCATCGCCCCCGANGTGCTCTGCAAGCAGCTGCTCGANGCAGCCAACGACTTCAACAAGGGCATCNTCGAGGANGACGTGGCCATCCTGGCCATCCGCAAGACCTGAGCCTGNCGGNGGGGGTGTGAGNCATGCCCTGGTGTGAGCCGTGNGACAGGTACCTGAGCCCCAACGCCGTNTCGGTGGTGGGNACGTGNCCGAAGTGCGGNGAGCGGGTGACNGANNCGGACGGGGAACCGGCNGACTCNCAGAAGGTNCCGTGGCANTTCTGGCTGTTCGTNGGTGCGGCNGGGATCTACCTGGGGTGGCGTCTGGTACAGGGCGTCTGGTTGCTCGTCACCTGAGCGTGCCCGNGGGAGGCCCGCCGNTAGAGTGACCNNTCCACAGCGGGCTGTGGCGCAGCTTGGTTAGCGCGTCGGTCTGGGGGACCGAAGGTCGGGAGTTCAAATCTCCCCAGCCCGACAAACAAATACCCTGTTTGAGCAGGCGTTTCATCGCTGCTGGGGTTTCTAGGCGGACAACGGGAGTTCGCTCAGGCCGCGAGCAGGCCGCGCGTCGTTGGAAATGGCGTTCTGGAACTGCTCCTCCAACCCTTCCGTCAGAGCCTCGTCGAGCGCGGGGAACAGGTGCCCGTAGGTGTCGAGAGTGACCTTGATCGACGAATGGCCAAGGCGCTCCATGATCGCCCTCGGGTGTGCTCCCTGTTGGATCAGCATGGCGGCACAGGTGTGGCGCAGGTCGTGGAATCGAAAACCATTCAGTCCGAAGGCGTTGACCGCAGGTTTGAAGACTCTCCTGTAGAAGTTGGAGTGCCTCAGAATCGATCCATCGGGCGAGGTGAAGACCATCCCCTTTGGGTCCCTGGCTACGCCACGGAGTTCGAGGTGAGTGGCAAGGCGCTCACAGAGGAAGCGGACGAGTACACCGTCTGGCCGGAGGGGTTCGATCCGGTAGCCGCCGGAGTGATCTTCGAGGACTAGGCCGTTCTGGCAGGGCTGCTGGTCGGTCCGTAGAATGGTTGTCGTGTACCAAAGTAGGTCATGTGGCCTAGTCCTTGCATTTGTGCTGTTGGCCTCAACGTGTAGCAGTAGCACGGAAATAGTCGAACCAGTTCCCACTACGACTGTGGCTCCCACCACAACGGAAGCGGCACCCACCACGACAGCAGCACCGACCACGACAGCGACACCGACGACAGCGACACCGACGACAGCAGCACCGACCACGACAGCAGCACCGACCACGACAGCAGCACCGACCACGACGTCGGTTGCTTCTACGACGTCAATGGTGCCGACCGAGGTCACATCGGCTTCGGATGACCTGGTTGTCCTTTGTGAACTTGCGAAGGACGCCCTGCGCCTGTTCTGCCGGGCCAGCAACTATGAGCCGAATAGCAGGCTTGAGTGGACGTCAAACGGAACCACTGGCTGGGGTAGCGGCTCGGAATGGGAGTTCACCTTGGGGGATGGAGGTTTCCGGGTGCCAGCGTTGACCCACGTCGTGCTAGAGGAGTGCGTCGGAGCGGTCTGCCGATCGACTGAGGTCGAAGTCGATACTTCGGCGCACTGGTCCGGCGAACCCACCGACGCGCAATCGACTGGATCTCCAACAGGGGAGGGAGCAACGAGCAGTCCACCCGCGTACCTGGGTCGACTGTTTCAGCTACCGATCGATCCCTACGAGTTGGCCGTTGAGGAGGCAGTGGTGCGCTTCGGTGGCTACGGCGCGTCGTCCGCAGCGACGGGCACGGATGCGTCTCCGTCGAATCGCTGGGAGTTCATTGGAACACCAGGGGCGTCGGTGTATGCGCCCTCGACTGGAAACGTGTTGAAGGTCGAAGCCGGCGCCGACGGCACCCGCACAGTTCATCTTGCGGGCGCAGTTGATGACAGCGACTGGGTATGGGAGATCGGCCCGATCGCAGGGCTTGCAGTTGGAGAAGGGGAGCACGTCGAAGCGGCCGAGAGGATCGGGGTCATTGGCGACGGGGGACGGTTATTCCTGGGCTTGCTGGAACAATCGGCTTCGGATGAGCAGCAGCCACACCTGCCCCGATACCACTGTCCCCTGATCTCCGTGCACCCAGCAGGGTTTGTACAGACGCAACTGGAGATGATCCGCCGGGACGACGCCATCCGGTTGGGGGCTGAACAGGTTCCTCCTGAGGAATGGACACCCTGCCTAAGTGCCATGCCTCTACCCGCAACACCTGGTGCTGTGGCAGAAGTCGGGGCATCGCAGTTGCAGATTGACCAGGCGCTCGCCGCCACCGCGGTATGGGACCCGGAGCCAAAGCCAGTGCCGGCTTCTTTCTTCACCCCGAGCATTGCCGGCCTTGTCGTCCAGTTTCCCGTTGACCCGGCTGAGGTGATTGCTCACATATCGACACTCAGCTCCCACAACCCGGACTGGGGCAAGGATGTCTTCCACACCTTCGGACACAAGAGGGAACTACTCGACGAACCCGGTAAACGAACCATGCCGGACGGGAGCGTCGTGCCGGCTACAAGGTTCCTGGGATACGACGTCAACTGGTACTTCCTGACCCCACCTGGGACCCCAGTGTTCGCTCCCCTGGCGGGCCGCGTATGGGATGTGAAGAGAATTCACGCTGGAGAACCCGATATGTCGCTGATGATCAACCAATCCGGCGGGCACGACTGGGCCTGGAACATTGACCACGTGATGAACGTTCAGGTTGCGGACGGTGACTGGGTCGAACCGGGCGACCAGATAGGTGAAGCGGCCCCCAACGTGGGCTGGACCCTGGAACCATCTTTCGCTTCAAGTTCAGGCTTCAGCATTGGCCTCCTGGAGATGACCACCGGAGAGATTGGCGCCCTCCACCATTGCCCGCTCATCGGGTTTGACCCGTCAGGGTCAGCGCTGGCCGAGTTGGAACAAATCCAACAGGCTCTCGGAGACCACTACGGAATTTCCCCGGATAGTCACGCCAGATGGAGGACCTGTATCTCCGATCAGCCGATCGGTGGAGACCGTTGGTCGGGGTCCATAAGCGTCGTGCTCGACTACGCGGGGATTGCCGCCAACCCATGACACCCGGAGCAGTCCCTGCCACCCGCCAAGCAGCCCTGGATTTCACGACCAACAGAGAAGTTCGCCTCCATGACGAACCACACCGATACTGGTGGGGAAAGTTCAAGTCCCTCTCCGACACTCAGGGAACCTCCGGAGTGACCTTCAACTAGGCCGTTCTGGCAGGCCGCGTACAGGCCGCGAGACGTCGCGCAACAACGCGTACCAGCGCGAACCAGTGAGTAACCAGAACGGCAGGCCAGAGGCGATTTTCGGGAGTTTGCGCAGGTCAGCGGTTTGGGGTGCATCGATCTGGGGGACCGAAGGTCGGAGGTTCAAATCCTCTCAGCCCGACAATGGGGCTTTGGCCATTACTTAAGTTGGCCCAAGAGAAGTGTCAAGACG
>PCCI01000012.1 GCA_002731655.1 Methanobacteriota archaeon
CATCTCCACTCAGGCAGCCCGTAAGGGAAACCATCGCTAGCAAAAGTACAGCAAAAACGACTTGTTTCATGAGACCTAGTAATTTATGCTATTAATATGTTTCCAGTTCCAGACCTTTTCTATCCCTACGCGCGAGGAGATTATAACTAGCATCTTTCGACTTAAGCCTAAGTCAAACAGACTGAACAGTTATTGTAAATCCGGCCCCCCGCCCGACGGGACGCCCAACTATTTAATGCACGCTCTGGTGCTGCCGCCATGGATTTCGCGGGCGAGCTGGGGCTCTCGCCGAAGCTGGTGCACCGCAACCTTTCGCAGCAGGATTACCGCGATATGGAGCTGCACCGCGGCGAAGGCGTCGCGACCGAGTCCGGCACCGTCGCAGTCAGCACTGGCATCTACACCGGGCGCTCTCCGCAGGACCGCTTCTTCGTGCGACAGCCGCCGTCAGAAGCGCACATTGACTGGGGCGCGGTCAACCAGCCGCTCGCGCCGGAGGCGTTCGAGCGGCTGCATACGCTCGTCCGCGAGACGATGGCCGGCGAGGAGCTCTTTGTCTTCGACGGCCACGCTGGCGCCGACGAGCGCTACCGGCTGCCGCTGCGCGTCGTGACGCTGCGCGCGTGGCAGGCGCACTTCGCCCACAACATGTTCATCCGTCCGTCGCGCGAGGAGCTGCACGATTTCGAGCCGCAGTTCACGGTGCTCAACGCCATTTCCGCCCGTGCCGAGGACTGGCAGGAGCTGGGGCTGAACTCAGAGATTTTCATCGCCGTCAACCTTGAGCAGCAGCTCATCGTGATTGGCGGCACCGAATACGGCGGTGAAATCAAGAAGGGCATCTTCACCGTGCTGAACTACCTGCTGCCGCTCGAAGGCGTGATGCCGATGCACTGCTCAGCCAATGTCGGCGGCGACGGCGACACGGCGCTCTTCTTCGGACTGAGCGGCACTGGGAAGACGACGCTTTCGACCGACCCCGCACGGCGACTCATCGGCGACGACGAGCACGGCTGGTCCGACGACGGCATCTTCAACTTCGAGGGCGGCTGCTACGCCAAGACCATCGGGCTTGAGCGCGCTCGCGAGCCGGAAATCTACGACGCCATCCGGCCCGGGGCGCTGCTCGAGAACGTCGTCGTGCGCGATGACGGCAGCGTCGACTACGCTGACGGCTCGATTACCGAGAACACCCGCGTCTCCTACCCACTGGAACACATCGCCAACTCCGAGCCGTCAGGCCACGGTGGCCATCCGCGCAACGTCATCTTCCTGACGTGCGACGCGTTCGGCGTCCTGCCGCCGGTCGCGAAGCTGACGCCCGAAATGGCGATGTATCATTTCCTGAGCGGCTATACCGCCAAGGTCGCCGGGACCGAGCGCGGCGTCACCGAACCGATCGGCACGTTTTCGACCTGCTTCGGCGCGCCCTTCATGCCGCAGCACCCCGCCGCCTACGCCAAGCTGCTTGGCGAAAAGCTCGAGCGGCACTCCGCGCAGGCGTGGCTGGTGAACACCGGCTGGACCGGCGGGCCTTATGGCAGCGGCCAGCGCATAGCGCTGGCCGACACGCGACGCATGCTGGCCGCTATCCTGAGTGACGAACTCGGCGAGGCGGAATTCAGACCGCACCCGGTCTTCCGGGTGCTGGTGCCGCAGGCAGTCCCGGACGTCGATTCAGGGCTGCTCGACCCGCACGCGACATGGGCGGACGTCGACGCCTACGATACCAAGGCGAGGGAGCTGGCGCAGCTCTTCAACGCCAACTTCGCGCAGTATGGCGACCATGCCGGGCTCGAGTCTGCGTTCCCGAAGACCGATATTTAAAGGAAATCAGCCACAAGTTCGCGCTCGTGCGCCAGTTCGGCACCCGTCTTCTCGAGCGCGTTGCGGGCGAAAGAATCGTGCTCAATATCTTCCACGACCGCGAAGACGCCGGGGGCGCTGGTGCGCACCGGCAGCCCCGCCCAGACACCGCGCGGCATCCCGTATTCGCCGCGGGAGCAGACCGCCAGGCCGTGGAGCGTCTTGCCCGGTGTGTTGAGCGCGTGGACGTGGTCAATCAGCGCATTGGCGGCGGAGGCGGCGCTCGAGAGGCCGCGCGCGGCGATAATCGCGGCGCCGCGCTGGCCGACAGTCTCGAGGAACTCGCCGCGCAGCCAGTCGCTGTCGCCAATCACGGCGGGCGCCGGCTGCCCCGCGATGCGCGCGTTGGCCGCGTCGGGATACATGCTGGGGCTGTGGTTGCCATAAACGATGACGTCGCCCACTTCTTCGACGGCGACGCCCGCCTTCTGCGCCAGCAGCGCCGTAGCACGGTTCTGGTCGAGCCGCATCATCGCGCTGTAGCGCTCCGGCCCGAGCCGTGAGCCCTGTGCGGCGGCAATCATGCAGTTGGTATTACAGGGATTGCCGACGACGACGACGCGGCAGTCGGCGGCCGCGCGGGCGTCGATGCTCGAGCCCTGTCCGACAAAGATGCGGCCATTCTCGAGCAGCAGGTCGGCGCGCTCCATTCCGGGGCCGCGCGGCTTGCTGCCGACCAGCAGGCACCAGCTTGCGCCACTGAACGCCACGTCGGGGTCGGTCGTGGTGACCACTTCTTCGAGCAGCGGGAAAGCGCAGTCCTGCAACTCCATCGCGACGCCGCGCAGCGCGTCCAGCGCCGGCGGAATTTCGAGCAGTTGCAAGCGGATTTTCCGGTCGGGGCCAAACATCTCGCCGGCGGCAATCCGCGGAAGCAGGCTGTAGCCAATCTGGCCGGCGGCGCCGGTGATGGCGACCGTGGTTGCGGAGGACATAACGGGCGACTACGGGGATGAGATAAAGGCAATCCTCACTCACCTGTCAATCCCCCTAATTGCACATAACCCTTTTAGGCCATGATGGGTGGCAGGGCATGGNACCAGCCGTTACCGACGTCAAGAAGTATGACATNAACCGGCGCATCTACCTCCCGCGCTGGGTCGAGGAAGAACTGAACNTGGTTGCTGGNGAAACCTACGTGACCTTTGTCAAGAACGGCAACGAGGTCCTCATCAAGAAGGTCGCCATCACNATCGCCTAGCGNCTGTCGNCCCATTCNGCGAGCCNNGCANNGCCTTCCTCGAGNTCGGCGAGNGAGATTCCCGAGAANGCNAAGCGCAGGTANTGCTCGNGCTCGCCCGNNAGCGGCCGCCCGAAATGGTGCCGACCGCAGAAGCTGACCCCNGTTTCTGCGAGCACCGNCTTGCGANATGNCTCGNCGTCGTCGAAGCCGGTGCGCTGNAGCAGGCCGGTGACGCGTGGAAAGAGGTAGAAGCCCGCCTCCGGGAGGTGCGCCGCGACGCCGTCGATGTCGTTGAGCAGCTCCGCCAGCCGGTCGCGNCGCGCGCGCAGCCGGGCGACGAGNGGCGCTGTCGCGTCCCGTGACAGCGCCAGCGCGGCGACTCCCGCGTGCTGGACGAAGTGCGCGGTNCAGGACTCNGCNTTGACGTTGAGCCGGTTGATTTCGTCGACCAGCCAGCGGGGTCCAATGGCGCCGCCAAGCCGCCAGCCGGTCATCGCGAACTTCTTCGAAAACGTGTAGAGAATCAGCGTCCGNTCNCGCATCNNCGGCAGNCTCGCAATCGAGCGCGGCTCGCCGTCGAAGAGCATGTCGAAATACGCATCNTCGCTCACCACCAGCAGGTCATGCTCGATGGCGAGCTGCGCCAGCCGCCCCATCTCCGCCGGAGNCGAAGAGGCGCCGGTCGGGTTGTTGTAGTTGTTGTAGAACAGGTGGCGCGCGCCGGCGGCGATGCCGGCCTCGATNGCGTCGAAGTCGAGCCGAAGTCCGTCGTCGGTATCGACGTAGCCGTAGGGGTGCGCGACGCCGCCGTAGAACTCGATTTGCGATTCGTAAATNGGATAGCCGGGGTTGGGGTACAGGACGGTATCGCCACGTTCCATCACCGCGGCGATATACTTGCCGATGGTGGGTTTGCCGCCCGGCTGGACCGAGACATTGGCTGCGCCATAGTCTAGCCCGCGCGCCCCGCCNACGTCGGCCGCCAGCGCCTCGCGCANCGCGGGAATCCCGGCCGCGGGGCAGTAGCCCGTATGCCCTGCCTCGAGCGCGNCGCGCGCCGCCTCGCGCACCGGCGCGGGGGTTGGCAGGTTCAGGTCGCCAAGATGGAACGGGAAAACGCGGTTGCCGGCGGCCGCGTGCGCACCCGCNTCGACCGAGATGGCCATGGCGGTTTCGGTGCCCAATCGCTCCATGCGGCTCGCGACGCGCGACATGGCGCGGCGACCCCCGCCGCTGTTAAGAACATTCGGACGCACTTTTTTGAAGGCGGGCCGGGTGCCGCGGCTATGGACTTCGAGCAATGGCGCCATGACTTTGCCGAATGGCGGCGCGAGAACATGCTGGCACTGGCGACTGTCGGTACCATCCTTTCGGGCGCACTGGTACTGGTGGGCTCCATCGGGACCTGGTATTACGACGCGAGCTGGGCACCGACCGCTATCCTCGAAGCGCTGGGTGAATATGACATCTGGACACTGGTCTTCGGCCTCATAATATTCACTGTCAGCAGCTACCAACTCTGGCTGGTGCGCTGGTACATGGCACGCTTCGAAGAACTGGTTGCCGTCAACTCCAAGGCAAATTTCCAGCGCGAATGGACCGAGCTGCAGCAGATGAGCCGCTACCAGCTCCCGAGCCGCTACTGGAAGCGCGCGCTCNAGGCAGGGCGCAGGTTCGGACTCAAGTAGTTTTATATACCNGCCCAAAGTGGCGTAACTACAGGTTGACAACCTGAGGTTGACTACCGATGACGCGCAAGACGAAAAAAGCAGCAAAAGAGCCCATAGAAGAGGCGGAAGTGGAGGTCACGGACCCTCTCGCCGCAGCGCAGGCGGAGCTGGGCGAAGTGCAGGAGCAGCTGCACCGCGTCGCCGCCGATTTCGACAACTTCCGCAAGCGGGTCGAGCGCGACCGCTCGCGTGATACGCTGCGGGCGCGCGGTGCCGTTGCGACGCAGTTCCTCGAGGCGCTGGAGACTGCCACGCAGGCGGCTGACGCTGAATATCCTGACGTCGAGGCAGCGGTCGCTGGCCTGACGGGAATCCAGAAACAACTGCAGGCGGCGATGGACNCCCTNGGCCTTGAGGCGATTGAACCGGCGGGCGGGCAGTTCGACCACCGGCTCCACGANGCACTGAGCGCGGTCGAGCGCGAAGACCTGGAAAACGAGACGATTATCGAGGTAATCCAGCCGGGCTACCTNCTGGAAGGTGAGCTGCTGCGACCCGCACGGGTCATTGTCAGCCGCACACCACAACCGGCAACTGAAATTGAAACTACGGAGTAAAAATGGCTAAGGAAATCATAATCGGCATAGACCTCGGAACCACAAATTCGGAAGCAGCACACCTTGAGGGCGGCCGCCCGACCATCATCCCCTCGGCCGAAGGCTCGACCTTTGGCGGCAAGATGTTCCCGTCGGTCGTCGCCTTCACGAAGGACGGCGAACGGCTGGTGGGCGACCTGGCCAAGCGGCAGGCGGTCCTCAACCCCGAGCGCACCATCATGCGCATCAAGCGCAAGATGGGGACCGATGAGCGTATCAAGATTGGCAAGAAAGAATACTCGCCCGAGGAAATCTCGGCGATGATTCTNCAGAAAATCAAGGCTGACGCCGAGGCGCATCTGGGGCAGGAAATCAGCAAAGCCGTGATTACGGTCCCGGCCTACTTCAACGACAACCAGCGGCAGGCGACCAAGGACGCCGGTAAAATCGCCGGGCTGGAGGTCGAGCGAATCATCAACGAGCCGACCGCTGCTGCGCTGGCTTACGGCCTTGACCTGGACCGGGAGGGCGAGCACAANGTCGCCGTGCTGGANCTGGGCGGTGGCACTTTCGACGTCACCATCATGGAGATGGCTGACGGCGTTTTCGAAGTGCTCTCCACGTCGGGAGATACCCTCCTCGGCGGGACCGACATGGACGACGCGATTATCGACTGGCTGGCTGAGAATTTCAAGGCCGATAACGGNGTCGACCTGCGACAGGANCCCGCCGCCTTCCAGCGGCTGCGCGACGCGGGCGAGAAGGCGAAAATCGAGCTTTCCAGCACGGTCAAGGCGACCATTAACCTCCCCTACATCTGGGCCGATTCGACAGGCCCCAAACACCTCGAGGTCGATATGACCCGCGCCAAGTTGCAGGAACTGGTCGAGCCGGTGCTCGCCAAGTGCGACAAGCCCATCAAACAGGCGTTCAAGGACGCCAAGCTGAAGCCGGGCGAGGTCGACAAGGTGCTGCTGGTTGGCGGTCCGACGCGTATGCCGATTGTCCGCGAGCGGTTCGAAAAAATCATCGGCCGCAAGGCCGAGAGCGGCATCGATCCGATGCAGTGCGTCGCGATGGGCGCGGCGCTACAGGGCGGCGTAATCGCCGGCGACGTCAAGGACGTGCTNCTGCTCGACGTGACGCCGCTGACGCTCGGCATCGAGACCGAAGGGGGCGTGATGACGCCGCTGATTGAGCGCAACACTACCATCCCTACCGGCAAGCAGAACACCTTTTCGACCGCGGCCGACAACCAGCCCAGCGTCGAAATCCACATTCTACAGGGCGAACGCCCCATGGCGGGGCAGAACACGACACTCGGCAAGTTCATGCTCACCGGCATCCCGCCGGCGCCACGCGGCGTACCGCAGGTCGAGGTCAAGTTCGACATCGACCGCAACGGAATCCTGAACGTTAGCGCCAAAGATTTGGGCACCGGGAACGAACAGAAAATTGAAATCAAGGCGAAGTCGAACNTGACCGACGAGGAAATTGAGGCGCGCGTCAAGGAGGCCGAAGCGCACGCCGAAGATGACAAACAGCTGCGCGAACTCGTGGAAACACGCAACCAGGGTGAATCACTGATTTACGCCACCGAGAAGTCGCTCAAGGAACTGGGTGACAAGGTCGACAAGGAGACACGGAAGGGTATCGAGGAGGCGAAGGAACCGCTCGTGGAGGCCATCCGGGGCGACGACCTTGACGCGCTAAAGGCGGCCAGCGAGGCGTACATGACCGCTTCGCAGGTGGTCGGCCAGCAGATGTACCAGCAGGCCGCTGAAGAAGCGGCGCAGCAGGCTCCCGCAGGCGAGGGCGACGCGCCCGCCGAGGATAACGTGGTCGACGTTGATTACGAAGAAGTTGACGAGAAATAGCTGGGCAAACGTATATCCTGCAGCGCGCCCTGTAGTGGAAGGAGACCCTCATGGGCATTAGCGAAGATATCCGGGCAGCTCATAAAACAACTCAGGTCGAACAGCGCCTGACGGGTATTGCGAGCGCCTCGGTTGACCGGCGCATCACCCTTGTGCGCCAGCTGCACGACCACTTTATACCACAGCTGGTTCCCAAGTTCCTGCCGCAAGTCACGAAACTGCTTTCCGACAATGATCCTGCGGTGCGGTACCAGGTGGTGNTGCTGCTGCAGCACCTGTTTGACCTCCATTCCAAGGGCTTCGCGAAAACGAGCGGGGCGCTGGCGGGCCTGGTGCAGGACGCCCGCATGGACAACCGCACCGCTGCGCTGGGGCTGCTCGACAAGATCGCCCTCCAGGAACCCAAGGCGGTGCTGCCGCAGCTGGCCAAGCTGGTTGAGTGGCTGGACAAACCGCTGCCGGGAGTCCAGGCACCGCTGCTACAGCTGATTACCGATATCGGCCGCCGCGCCCCGACGGCGGTGGCGGCGCAGCTGGCAAAGCAGCTCGGCTCGAGGAAGCAAGCGACCGTCCGGAACGCGCTGGTACTGCTGGAGCAGGTGGCCGAGCGGCAGCCGTCGGCGGTCGCGCGCGCGGCGCCCCGGCTGGTGAAGCTGCTTGGGAGCCGTGACGCCAATATACGGGAGAGGGCGAGCCAGATGCTGATTATGGCCGGCGCGGCTGGCGTCGAGGCGGTGCCGCGGCTGCTGCTGCGGCCGCTGGTCGCGCGCAAGGTTGACCCGGACCTGAAGCTGCACGCCATCCTGACCGCACAGAAGCTGGCCGAGCGGCAGCCGAAGCAGTTCGCCCCGGCGGTGCACCACTTGGCGCGGGATCTGGGTCACCAGCGCTGGGAGATTCGCGAGCAGGCGGCGCTGCTGCTGGGGATCATAGGTCGCGACAACATCGGGCTGGTCAAGGAAGCGGTGCCGTCACTGGCGCACGCGCTCAAGGATGGTGACGAACTGGTGCGNACCGCAGCAGTGAAGGCNATGGAGNAAATCAAGGTCTCCTCNCTNGACTATGGCGCCATCCANNAGGCGTCTNCAGTGCTCGANTCGGCCCGCGGCGTCATCCATTCGGCGCAGAATTTCGGNGTCGNNACNGGGCAGGCCGACAAACTGCTGGCNGACGCTGAGAAGGCGTACGCGCGCGGCGACTACCCTAAATGTATCGACTATTCCACGCGCGCCGAGGACATGGCGGCGCGCGCCGAGAAGGAGGACGACAAGGTGAAGGCGGCACTGACGCGCGCTGAATCAACCATCCAGTCGGTTTCCCACAAAGGCGTCTCGGTCACCGTGGCCGAAGCGTTGCTGGCGGAGGCGGAGAAGCTTTTGGAGAAGCAGCGCTACAAGGAGGCGCGGCAAAAGGCGGAAGAGGCGGTCTTGCTCTCGCAGCAACAGGCGGTCGATTCACGACCCGACCTCGTCCTGCGAGGGAAACTTGAGGGGGCGCTGGCTCCCGACGACTGGAGCAGCCTGCCGCTTGAGCTGGAGAATGTCGGCGGCGCGGTCGCACGGCAGATTACGCTTGACTTCGGCGACAGCTTTGCGATACGCGGCCATACGTTGCTGCACAGCATGGGACCGGGCGAGAAACGCATGCTGGAAATCGAGGTCTACCCGAAGGCGAAAGGGCGGGTGCCGCTGGCGGTAGACGTGGTCTACCACGGCTTCGAAGGCGACAATTACCACCAGCAGAAACAGGATATTGTCGAAGTGGGCGACGCAACCCAAATCGAGCCGCGCGAGCTCTTCGCTTCAGCGATCGACGCGACCGTGGGGCCAAAGGCGCAACACGCCGTGGTCACTCGTCGCTTCCACGTCGACTGCGGCAACTGCGGCGCGCGCATGCCGGCCGACTTCCGCATCTGCGGCAAGTGCGGCATTCGACTGCGCGAACGTGTCGAGCGCGAGGTCGGTTACCATTGCCTCGAGTGCAAGTCACCGCTATCGCTCAACCAGAAGTTCTGCGGCAGCTGCGGTAGCGCATCGCCCGAAAAGCCGGAGGCACCCACCAGCTGTCAGCAGTGCAGTGGTGCGCTCAGTCCGGGGCTGCATTTCTGTGGAAACTGCGGCGCGCCGGTCGTGGTAGCCTAGACTTCTTCGGCTTCGGCGACCGTGAGTGGGCCGGCCTTGATTTTATCGGCGACGCGGTCGTTGAAGCCGAAGGCGAAGAGGGAAATGATAATCAGCCATTGCACCACCATCGTCAGGATTGTGAAGAGCCCGAGGTCCATGCCGCCAATCGGCGAAGACGAGCTATCCTGCAGTTTCTCGTAGATGAAGAAGCCGAAGACGAGCGCGAACTCGACCGGGAAGGCGTAGCGGATGATGTATTCCCACCACTTGCCAATGTAGAGGTCGCTGTATTCGGTGTTGATGAAGGTCTCGCGGAACTCGCTGGTGCCGAACTTCATCACCACTACCGCTACCATCAGCCCCGAAACGATGAGTCCGGTACCCCAGACAAAGTCCTGGTTATCAAGGAATTCGAGGCTGTAGGCCGACGGTAGCCCGCAGAGCGCGATGGCTATGCAGATGTATTTCACCGCCTCGTTGCGCTCCCAGCCCATATCAACAAAATTGCGTGCCGCAATCTCGATAGTAGCAATCATCGACGTAAGCGCGGCAAACGACATCGCCAGGAAAAATATGGCTCCCATCACCCGCCCCCCCGGCATCGAAGCGAAGAGGGCCGTCAGGTGGACGAAGGTCAGCCCCGAGGAGCCTGCTTCGACTGCGGCGAGGCCATCGGCCGTGGTTTCCGACATGGCAAAAATCGTCCCGAGCACGGCGACACCCGCAATCAGCGAGACCGAGTTATTGCCAAGGCCGGTCAAGAAGGCGTTCAGCGCGATATCCTCTTTCTTCTTCATCGCCACGGCATAGGTAATTGCCATCCCGAAGCCGGCCGAAGTGGACCAGGCCGACTGCGTCAGTGCCCGAATCCACGTTTCCCCCTTGAAGAGGTATTCCCACTGCGGGATGAAGAGGAAGCGCAGGCCAGTCGCCGCGCCCGACGGATTGAGGATGAAGGGGTAAATCATTGCGATAATCAGGAAGCCGACCAGGCAGGGAATCAGGATGGTATTGGCGCGCTCAATCCCGCGGATGCCACCGTAGACGATTATCCCTGACAAGCTGACGGCGATGAGCTGGAACATGACCACCTCCAACGGCGAATCGTGGATGAAGTTCTCCCACATCAACATCGTCGCCTTGGTGTCAGTGGCGAGGTCAATTTCCCCCGATAGCGCGACCCAAAAGTAGCGGATGGTCCAGCCCATAACGACCGCGTAGTAGAATCCGACCGCGACGCCGACCCACACCATCCACATCCCCATCCAGGTCCAGTTGCGCCCCGCCATGTCGCGCATCGAGCCGATGGTGCCGAGCCGTGTCTTCTTGCCGATAGCGAACTCGGCTATCAGCAGCGGAATCGACCACGCGAAGAGGAACAGCAGCCAGCCAATCATGAACGCCCCCCCGCCGTTGGCGGCCGCCTCGCGCGGGAAGCGCCAGATGTTGCCGGTGCCGACCGCGGCACCGATGGTGGTCAGGATGAGGCCCAGACGCGAGGAAAAAAGATCGTCGCCTCCGGCGTCCGGCTCCGTCAACCGCCTTCCTCCGCCGTCTGCTTGCGCCGCTCCGCAGCGATGGCGAGGCCCACCATGCGGTAGAGCCCGCCCCAGATGACGCCGTAGATGATGAGCATCATGAAACCGACCGCAAAGGCATCGGCGACGGGGTTGCCAAAGCCGATGATGTCGTCGACAAAAATCTCGACAGGCGCGGCAGCCCCGTGACCGGTGTAGACGAAACCGCCCCCGAACTCGTTAGCGAGGCGGGAGTCCTGCGCCACAGCGTAGAACTGGATGTGTGTGGAGGAGTCAGTGGCGGGAATGTAGGCCCGGAAGACGGATTCACGCTGCGGAATCGTGAGGCCGGGGCTGAAATCCGAGTAAGCCCGCGGGTCACAGTCAACGATGCAGGACATGGGCAATTCGTTCCAGGCACCGGCCACCATTTCGGCCGTACGGTACCGCAGGACCAGCGAATCCTTCAGCATGAACTGGGCGTTCGCTACCTTAATCCTCACCGGCAGCTTGTCATCCGAGTAGTAGTCGCCGAAGTCAACTTCGGTGTCGGACTGGAAGCCTATGCTCTCGCCCTTCGAGGAGAGGAGGCTTAGCAACGGCATCATGGTCTGCTCCGGCGAATGGATGCCAAGGCCATTGATGTCGCCGTAGTCAGGGAACATCTGCCCAATCCGCGCTTCAGGGGATTCATCCAGCAGGTACATGTTGGTCATCAGGTGCATCCGCACGGTGGGACGAATGAGGAGCGGGTCGGCGTGGAAACCGCCCTGCAAGCCTCCCTGACTTCCGCAGCTGTTCAACTCAACGGTGTAGGAGAATGACCCCTGCATGCCGTAGAGCTGGTCGGTAAAGTCACCCGAGACCTTGTACCCGCCCTCATCCTTCCAGTTGCCGTAGCCGGTCAGGTTCATCAGTCCCTTGACCTGATTCTCCATGTAGAGCTCGTGCGGCGGGTCCTGGTCCTTGTACCCCCACGGCCAGATATAGAGCTCCGAACAGGCATGGTACGAAATGGAATTCATGATATTATGCTTCATGTCATGGGCTTCAGAGCGGTAATTCCGAATATATTCGCCATCACTGACTGTGACAAACATGTCGGGCCAGTTCGCCCTGATGATGCCGTTCTGGTAATCTGCGAGATACTGGTCCTGTGGGTAGTCCTCGTAGATGTCAAGCCTCCAGGTCAAGTATTCGATGACCTGCGTTTCGGGCTCTGAAAATCCGCCTTCCTTGTCCTCGTCAACCATTCCGTCTTCATCCTTGTCAATGTGAATTGCATCTGGCGCGTCCTCGTCCACTCCAGTGACATCACCAGTATTCTGATCGCCAACCGCGCACGGATTTACAAAGAAACCTTCGTCACAGTCTCCATCATCATCATTGAAATCCCGGGGGCCGTGATATACGTCTGAGCAAGGATTGTCGTCATCTACAGTGATTTCTACCTCCAAGTCATCTCCAATCAGCGCCATGAACTGGGTGTTGTGTGACCATTCCAGCGGGTAGTTGCGATTCAGGTCAACACCGTCGCACTCGTCACCGTAGCGGTCATTGTCGTTGTTGTCGCGCATATTCTTGCGCCAGAAACGGCTTGGGTCTTCCCGGTCGTACATGTAGCCGTCCGGGTTCAGGACTGGGACAATCCAAATTTCCCGGTTGTTGATTAGCTGGGTCACGCGCGCCTCGATGGGGTCTTCGTCGATACCTTCGTCGATAACGCCATCGCCGTCATTATCGATGCCGTCAAAGAGCGCCCGCCCTTCGGCGTCGACACGGCCGCCCTGCTCGCCATCGCCGTCGTTATCGACGCCGTCAATCGGGTCCTCGTTCACGAGCCCGTCACCGTCATTGTCGGTCGGCGGGGCACCGTAGAAATGGGTCAGGTAGTAGGCGAAATACATCGGGGTCACGACAGTCATCCACTCACGGGCGTGGTGGTTCCCGACGATGAAGAGCGTCTCCTCGTCGGGGTCATCGTAAAATGCCGGCTCGTTGGCGACGTTATCGGATATCTTGATGCCGTAGATTTCGTTCGCCTGCCAGGTCTGCCCGGCCGGAATCAAGTCGGTCAGCGTGTAGAATTCAACAATCCCGGGAAAGTCGTTGGCGAACCGCTGCAATGCGGAGACCACTTCGTAATATTCATGGTAATCATCGAAGAGCACGTCGAACGGGAAAGTGTTGGTGCGGTTCAGCGTGTCATTCTCGCCTTCGGCCGCTAGCGGGGTGGTCGTTGGCTGCGCCGTCGGTGACGGCGCTAGCGAGCCGGTGCTGAAGCTGGTGAGCAGCACCATAACTGCCAGCAGCGCTGCTGTCCCCTGTCGCATGGCGGCGCCACCTGCCGGCCGGCTATAATAGTAACCTTGAAGCGCGCCTTTTTGGGTGACGGCCGTTCGGCGGCCGTGTTGCGGTGCAAGGACTGCCCCCACTGGTATGGCGGCGAGGACTACGGTTACGGCAGCTGCCGACTCAAGTTGCGGCGCGAAGAGCAGCGCTTCCTGACCTTCGGCCAGCAGGAGTGCGACGAGGGAATGGAGGAAGGCGCGGTCAACGATGGCCGTGCGGGGGCGCCCGATGGCTAACGCGCCTGCGGCGCCCACAGTCCATCCGCTGGCTGCCGGCGACCTGGAGCTGGCACGGGCGCTGACCGACGGCGAGGGATGGGGCAACTCGGCACGCGACTGGGAGCGGCTGCACGCGCTCGGCTCCGCGCTGGGCGCCGAAGTCAACGGCGTGGCCGCCGGCGTCTGCACAGCGCACGATTACGGTGCGCTCGGGACAGTCGGCAACGTCGTCGTCGCGCCCGAGCAGCGCGGCTGCGGCGTGGGGGTCGCGCTGCTCGAGGCGGCACTGGAACGACTGGCGGGGTGCCGCGCGGTGCGGGTGCACGCGCTGATGCCGACCGCCGGCTTCTATCGCGCGCTCGGTTTCGAGGCGGAGGGGATGTCGACCCGCTTCCGGCTCTCGCCGGAGATACACGCGCTGGCGCCGTTCAACGTCGGTGATGCAGCGGTCGCGCCGGCACGCGACCGCTGGGACGAAGTGCTGGCTCTCGACGCGGCACAGTTCGGCGGTGACCGCTCCATGCTGCTCGGGGCACTCGCGGAGGCAGTTCCCGAAGCGGCGCTCGCGCTCGACGGCGGCTACATCCTGGCAAAGGGCGAGCCGCCGCTCTACGAGCTGGGGCCGTGGGTGGTCAAGCCCGGCTGCCGCGGCTGGCGGGGGCTGCTTGAGGCAGCGGTCGCGGCGCTCCCCCGCACGGCAAGCGTCGAAATCATCGTCCCGTCACCCAACTTCCGCGTCACCAGCCTGCTCGAGGCGCAAGGCTGGGAAGCGGTCGACTACACGCTGGCGATGGTGCGCGGCGGCGGCTGGAGCGACGAGGGCAACATCTGCGCCCGCGCAGGAGGCGACAAGGGATGAGCCGCGGGCTGCGGCTCTACAACAGCGCCACCCGCCGCAAAACGCGCTTCGCGCCAGCCGGCGACCCGGTGCGGCTCTACACCTGCGGGCCGACGGTCTACGCACCGGCTCATCTCGGGCACGCCAAGAGCTACGTCGCCATGGATGTGCTGCGGCGCTGGCTTGAATATCGTGGCTGCGCGGTGCGCCACGCACAGAATTTTACCGATATCGCTGACGAGACCGCGCAGGCGGCGGCGCGCGACGGAGTGCCGGAGGCGGAGCTGACCGCGCGCTACGAGACGGAATTCCTGACGCAGATGGACGCGCTCGGCAACCTGCGGCCGCACGCGCTACCGCGCGCTTCCGGCGTCGCCGACGAGATTGGCGCGCTGGCGGCGAGGCTGCTCGCCGACGGGCGGGCCTACGAGAGCGAGGGAGGCATCTGGCTCTCCGTCGCGCCGGAGCAGCACGGCGCGCTGCTCGGCACCGAAATCGAGGCGGCGCTCTGCCAACCGGCCGACGCGGTCGACCCCGGACCCAAGCGGGGGCCGTTCGACTTCATGCTCTGGGGGCCGCCGCTGCCGGGCGGCCGCAGTTGGACCCCGAATGGTGCTCCGCGGGGGCGGCCGGGCTGGCACCTGGAGTGCACGCTGATGGCGTCGCGCGACCCGGGGCTGCCGCTCGACATCCACTTCGGCGGGGCCGATTTGGCGTATCCGCACCACGAGAGCGAGCTGCTGCTCGCCGACGCCTTGGGTCTAGGCGAATATTGCGGCGTGTGGATGCACAACGGACTGATGGAGGATGCCGACAGCAAGCTCTCGAAATCGCGCGGCGAGCGGCTTTCACTGGCGGCCATCTTCGACGACTGCCCGCCCGCGGCGCTGCGATTCTACCTGCTGCAATACCACTACCGCGACTTCACCCCCTTCAGCGAAACGGCGCTGAAGGCCGCCTGCGCCGAAGGTGAAGCGCTGGGCTGGACCGCTGCCGAGGTGCTGACGGCGGGCGGCAGCCCGGATGCCGCCGCCCGCGACGAAAAACCGCATGGCGCTTCGCAGCTGGCGCGCGGCGACCCCGCCACGGCTGCGCTGCTGGCACGGCTCGAGGCGGCAATGGACGACGACCTTGGCTCCCCGCAGGCGGTCGCCGCGCTGCGCGAGCTGGACCCGCTGGCACGCGAGCGGCTCGACAGCGGCGGCGAACTGCGGGCAGTCACGGCGCTCTACCTCATTTTCCAACGCGCGCTGGGGGTGTTTCAGTGGCCATCGTAGAGCAGTTCGCGGTCGGGCCGATGGCCAACTTTGCTTACCTGCTCGGCTGCGAAGAAACGCGTATCGCGGCGCTGGTTGACCCCTGCTTCAAGCCGGAAAAACTGGTCGCCCGCGCGGAGGCACTGGGCTACCGTGTCGAGTGGGTCATCAACACCCACGGCCACCACGACCACGTCAACGGCAACGGTCGCGCGGTAGAGCTGACCGGCGCGAAAGTGGCGGCGCACCGTAAGGCGGAATTCACCGTCGACCGATTTTTAAAACACGGCGACACGCTGCGCGTCGGCGAAATCGCGGTCGGCGTGCTGCACACACCGGGTCACGCGCGCGACGCAATCTGCCTGCAAGCCGATGGACATATCTTCACCGGCGACACGCTTTTCGTCGGCGAGTGCGGCCGCACTGACCTGCCCGGCAGCGACCCGTACGCGATGCACCGCTCGCTCTTCGAAGTGCTGGCAGAAGTCCCGGATTCCGCAGTCGTCTGGCCGGGCCACGACTACGGCCCGCGCCCCAGCTCGACGATGGGTGCTGAGCGGCGCGAGAACTACGTGCTCGCGCCGCGGTCGCTCGAGGAATTTGTCGCGTTCATGGCGGAGCCGTAGCGCTGGGGGGCGCCAACGGCTTAAACCAACGGCTGGAGCTCGCGAAGCATGGCGCGCACGTGTCCCCGCTGTAGCACTGGCCTTGAACCGCGCAGCGTCACCAAAGATACGTTCGCGATAACCGTGGACGACTGCAAGGATTGCGGAGGGCTCTTCCTAGACCGGGGGGAACTGGCCCGACTGGCACCCGATAGCGCATCGGTCGAGGAGCTCACCAGCCAACTATCACGCGAGCCGGAAGCCGGCAAACACGACATTGCGTGCCCCCACTGCACCGGCCAGATGCACCTCACCAGCATCCCTGAACCAGAGGTGCAACTCGACATCTGCGGCGGTTGCAAGGGCATCTGGTTCGACCAGAATGAGCTTGAAGCATTGCAAAAAGTGGGCGACAGGGACGCAGCTCATCGCGAGGCAGACTCGGCTCCAGGGTTGAGCCTGTTGACAGATATAGTACAGATTCTGACCAGTGTCCTGTAGCGCTACAGCTCCCGCCCGGGCCGTTGCGCCAGCCGTTCCTGCAGCGCATCAGCGACCGCTCCGGCCGGTAGATGCTGCTCGGTGAGCCAGCCGAAGCGCTCGAGCGAGACCGCGACGCCGTCTTCCACCAGCTTGACCGAGAGCACGCGCGCGAGCGGGATGTGCCAGCCATCGAGCAGCAGGTGTTCGCGCTCGAGCGCCAGCGAACGCGGCAGCGCGAGGTAGGCGACGACGAGCGCCAGCAGCGCCAGCGCGGGACGCGGGTCGTTACCCTGCGCGCGGTCGAGCAGCAGCACCAGCAGCGCCGCGGTCGGCATCAGCCAGCCATAGGTGCCCTTGCGTGCCAATTCCGCCTGCCAGTCGAGCCGCTGGACAATTGCGTCGGCAGCCGGCTTGCGCTGCAAAATCAGCAGGTCGAACAGCAGCACCCCCCCGAGAGATAGCTTGAGCAGCAGCAGCCAGTCGGTCACTCCGTCGCCTCCTGCACCAGCGCCCAGACGTCGGCCATGACCGCTTTCGGCGGCCGCGTCGCATCGAGGATGCGCACCAGCGGGTCGTCACGCAGCGCGAGATAGGCGGCGCGGACGCGCTCGAGGTGGTCGGCGCGCTCGAAGGTATCGGCGACCGAGTGCGAATGGACTCGCTCGAGCGCCTGCTCCACGGGCAAGTCGAAGACCAGCACGAGCACCGGCGCGGGTGCGAAGGAGTTGAGCGCACGGATGCGTTCGGCAGGAATCCCGGCGGCGCACTGGTAGGCCAGCGCCGAGTAGTAGTACCGGTCCATCAGCACGATTTCGCCCCGCTCGAGCGCCGGCGCGATGCGGTCGGCGACATGCTCGCGCCGGTCAGCGGCGAAGAGCGTCAGGATTTCCTCGGCGTCTGCGGTCCGCTCACCGCGCAGCACCTCCTTCAGCCGGCTACCATTCGGGCCGTCGGTCGGTTCCTTCAGCACGACTACCGTGTGGCCCGCCTCGCGCAGCCGCTCCGCCAGCAGTCGCGCCTGCGTCGACTTGCCGCAGCCGTCGATTCCCTCCAGGTCTATGAGCACGCTGCGGCGAGCCCGCGGCTGCTTATGAGCCATCCTGCGCCGGCGGCCGCCCGTGGGCCAGCGCCCGCTCCTCAACCAGCTGCGGGTTCAGGTTGGGGCGACAGTGCCAGTGGAAATGGTCGGGGAATTCAGCAGGAAAGCGGTCAATCAGGTAATTGCCGCGGCCGTAGAGCACGTTGCCGTGCTGGCGTAGCGCGTCGCGCATCTCGCGCCGCTGCGCCCGCGAAGGCTCGGTGCCATGCGCGCTCCAGAGCAGCAGCGGCAGCCCGCAACCGGGGCAGTCGACAATGCGCCAGGCAGAGTCACCCGCCGGAAGCACGCAGAGCTGGCATTCCATGCGTTGCCACGGGACGGCATAGGCACTATATCCCACCTCGTTCTACCGGCACTAATGGCAGACTTCAAGGCAATTATCAAGGGCGAGCCTGTCAAGCTGGCCAACTGTTCGCAATGCGCAGCCGAACTCTGGGCGCCGCAGGAGCTTGACACAGTAATCTGCTCATCCTGCACCCCCAGTCACGGAGACCAACGCGACTAAAACGAGGCGCTACTGACCCAGCGTGCCAGTCAACCGCCTGAGCGTAACAGTGAACCTGTTCATTGTACTACTACTGGTCGCGAGCCTACCTCTTGCCAGTGCGAGCGAGGACGATGACCCCTCTCCCGGAAACGGGGGGATGTGGGCCTATGGCACGATGCAGAACGGGGACGGTGGCCTCTCGGCGAATGAGAGCAAGGCGATCGGCGGAAGCGGTAACTGGGATGAAGGCTCGACTGACCTGGTGTATGAGAGTGAACCTCTCTCAGGCGCTGCTCAATTAGAAGGAGACACTGTACACGTCCGCCTGCATCTGGAACGTACCTGTCCGTCCCCTCTTTCTTCCTGCAACAGCGTCGAAGTTCGCCTTTACGTTAATGGCACCATAGTTTCCGAAGCACAGCTGACAGCTGGCGGGAATGGTGTCTATGAGGCAGACCTGACAATCAATCTGGATGAGGGTATCATCCGATACAACACCACCATACGACTCGAATTCTCTTGGACAAAACCCGCTGACACGACCGACGAGACGCTCTACGATGGAGCAAACGAGACTGGCGTGACGTTCTATGTTGCTGAGTATCTTCCCTTTGTGCCAAATCCTCCCCCAATAGAGCCAGAGCCTACTGAGAATTCAAGGAGACATACAAGTGGCCTAATTTTCCTTCCATTCATCATAGTC